>NZ_JBEPAP010000055.1:0-62193 GCF_040298665.1 Streptomyces sp. NPDC001508 | reverse complement strand
CAAAACCCGCACCCACTACGACGAAGCAACCGCCTGGTCACACCACGCCCACACCCCAGCCGCTTGACACCAAACGACATGGGGTGTCTGACCCGTACCCGAACCTGACCCGGCCCGGCCTCGGGCGTCTCGACCTCCTGCAATTCCACAACTTCGGGGCCGCCGTACGTGCGGAGGGCGGCTGCTTTCATGGGGAGTCCTTCCGACGGAGATGCGGGGGCGTGCCGGGGCACCGGCACACGTCGGCTGCATCCTCATAGCTCTACCGCGGTTGAGGTCAAGCGGCGGCCCTGGCGGGCGGTGGTGCACGCGGCGCGGTGGGGACACGGGCTGCAGGTGCTCTTCGTGAAGGTGACGACGATCGCGTCCTGCCCGTGCCGGCGCACGGGGTTCCAGTTGCTGCTGATCCGGCCCGCGGGGCAACGGGCCTGACGGGCCTTCCAGTCGACGTGGAAGGCGCTCTTGTCGTAGCCGGTGGCGGCCCTTGCCTGGGGCGACTGGCCGAGCAGGACCGGGGTGACCATGGTGACGCCCCGGGGGAGGGCGGCGTGGATCAGCTCGGCCCAAGGGGTAGCCGGAATCGAGGTAGTACTCGCCCGGTTACAGGCCGCGTTCGAACAGCGCGCGCTGCATGGGTTGGGTCGCCTCCACGTCCGGGACGGTGGCGGTCGTGGTGTACACGTCCGTGACCAAGTTGGGCCGTCTCCACTCCGGCTCGCACCACCCCGGCTACGGCTACGGCTACGGTCCACGACCAGCCCTTGATTGCGGCTCCTGCCGAAGGCTCGAACCTGCGGCCAAGTAAGCCCACTACGGCAAGTCATACGTCGCCGCCACGGTGACCCGCCCTCCGCGAGACCGCTGGTCGCCCCCGTTCCCATCTGTATCGGCCACACCACCCGGCAAGACGCCATCTCGACTCCCGTGAGCACAGTCGTTCAGCACCTCGGACCGCACCCGCGCTCTCGGCACCCCTCTCCCCATCGCCTCACCATGCAGCGCCGCCACCCAAACCCACCACCTGTCTCAACCGGACCGCCCTCCAGGACCAACTCCCTTAGAGAACGCTTGTGTTCTCAAACTCCGACTCGCTGTTGTCGCATTTAGTGAACGCACACGTTCACTACTTCACCTCTGGGGGACCTCCCGTGACGCACGATCAGATACGGACGCAGTCACCCGTGCCAGCCCCGCCGGGTCCAGCCGCACGCTCGTCGCACCCCGGCATTGCGCTCACGGTCATCGCTGCGTGCCAGCTGATGGTGGTGCTTGATGCCACCATCGTTAACATCGCCTTGCCGCACATCCAGACCGCCCTGAACTTCTCGACTACCAACCTGACTTGGGTGGTCAGCGCCTACACCCTCACCTTTGGCGGCCTTCTCCTGCTGGGCGGCCGCGCTGGTGACATCCTCGGCCGCCGGCGGGTCTTCATCACCGGCATCCTGCTCTTCACCTTCGCCTCACTCCTCGGCGGATTCGCCCAGGAGCCCTGGCAACTGCTTGCCGCGCGTGTCCTGCAAGGCATGGGCGGCGCGATCGCATCACCCACCTCGCTCGCGCTCATCACCACGACGTTCCCCGAAGGCCCGGAACGCAACAGGGCGTTCGGCATCTTCGCGGCCGTCTCCGCGGGCGGCGGCGCCCTCGGTCTCTTGGCCGGCGGGCTCCTCACCGAGTGGCTCAACTGGCGCTGGGTGCTCTTCGTCAATGTGCCCATCGGCATCCTCATCGCGGGGCTCGCACCGCGCTACATCAACGAGTCCGAGCGGCACCCCGGGCGCTTCGACCTCACCGGGGCGGCCACCTCGACACTCGGCATGGTGGCCCTGGTCTACGGGTTCATCAGGGCGGCATCCGACGGCTGGCGGGATTCGCTCACACTCGGCGCGTTCGGCGCGGCCGTGGTGCTCCTCGCCGCCTTCCTCTTTGTAGAGACCCGCGCCAAGGAACCGATCACCCCGCTGCGGATGTTCGCCAACCGCAACCGCTCAGGCACCTACGTGATCATGATCAGCCTCGCCGCAGCGATGTTCGGCATGTTCTTCTACATCGTGCTGTTCGTGCAGAACGTACTGAGCTACTCCCCCATCCGGGCCGGCCTGGCCTTCCTGCCCGTCACCGTCGTCATCGCGTTGGGCGCGGGGATATCGCAGCGGCTGCTGCCGACATTCGGTCCCAAGCCGTTCCTGATCATCGGCGCCACTCTCGTCGCCATCGGACTGGCCTGGCAGTCGCTGATCGACTCAGGTAGCTCCTACGTCGGCGGAGTGCTCGGCCCGATGCTGATCTTCGGCTTCGGCATGGGGCTCAACTTCGTCACCGTTACCGTGACCGCCATCTCCGGCATCGCCCCACACGAGGCGGGAGCGGCCTCCGCCCTGCTCAACGCGACCCAGCAGGTGGGCGGTTCCCTCGGTCTGTCCATCCTGACCACCGTCTTCGGCTCGGCCAGCCGCGACGAGGCGACCAAGCAGGCAGCGGCGTTCATGGCCCAGGCCTCACCCGAGCAGAAGGCTGCGTTCGCCAAGACCCACCAGTTGCCGGCCCCGTGGAGCCACGAAGTCCTCGCACACGGCATCTCCACAGCCTTCATCCCTGCCGCCGCCATGGCCGTCCTCGCACTCGCCGTCGCCGCTGTCGTCATACGCGTCCGCAAGAGCGACCTGGAGGCCCTCAGCGGCGCGGGTGGCGCCCCGGTCGTGTAACCCCCGGCGTCCCCCAATCACGGCGCCGTGGCCAAACGCCCCGTCCACCACGGGTTCGTCGGCCTACGGGCGTCATGCGGCACACCGAGCCCCGGTGCTGGGCGCCCCCGGCCACGCCCGTCATGGTTGCCGCATGACGTCACGCCGTCGACGCCAATCAGAACAACGCGCAGGCATCACGCAGAGTTCCCGGCAATCACGCAGGGCTTCCAGCGGCTGGGGCCGACCGCGGGTGTCAGGCCACCGCCGCCCAGTCCGGCAGCGTCTCCACACGCCCCAGCCACTCGCGCGGCGGCGTCCCCGCCTTTCCGGCCGCCAGCACGCCGCCCACGATGGCGCATGTGGTGTCGACATCCCCACCGACCTGGGCGGTCGTCCAGAACGCCGTCTCGTAGTCATCGAGCGCGCGAGCCGCCGACCACAGAGCGAAGGGGACGGTGTCATGGGCGGACGTGCGCCGTCCGCAGCCCAGGACGGCGGCGACGGTGCCCACGTCTGCGTAGTCGAGCATGTCCCGGGCGCGCCGCAGCCCCGCGCTCACGGCGCTCTTCGGCACGAGCGCCACGACCCCGTCGAGGAGTGCCTCGGGGCCGGGCGGACCACCGGAGGCGGCGGCCAGGGCGGCGGCCGCCGCGACGGCCATGGCCCCGACGACGGCCTCGCTGTGCTGGTGGGTGGTGTAGGCCGAGATCTCCGCCTGGTGGGTCGCCTGTTCCGGGTCGTCCGCGTACCAGGCGCCCAGGGGTGCGATCCGCATCGCCGCGCCGTTGCCCCAGGATCCCTGCCCGTTGAAGAGCCCGGCGGCCGGTTCACGCCACTCATGACCCTCGCGGACGAGGCGCAGCAGGCGGTTGACCGCCGGTCCGTAACCGCGGTCGAAGTCGTGGTGCTCGGCGAAGGAACGGGCGAGCGCGTCCTGGTCGATGCGGTGGTGCGCGGCGAGGACGGCGACCACGGAGCAGGCCATCTCCGTGTCGTCCGTCCACTGCCAGCGGCCGGGCGGCAGCTCACGGCGCTTCAGCAGCGGATAGTTCGCCGGGACGAAGAACTGGGAGCCAAGCGCGTCCCCGACGGCCAGTCCGCGCAGACTGGCCAGGGCGCGGTCCAGACGCTCCGGGCGAGAGGAATCAGCGGTCATCGCCCCGCCACTCTATCCGCTGATCCAGTGCGGCAGCGGGTCCCGCCAACGCTCGAAGGGCCGGTCGAGCGTGTACTTGCCGTCATCACCGAGAACGAGCATGCGCATCTCCGCGTTCCCCGGGTTCGACAGAGATTCGAATTCGGCGACCGTCCAGTGGAACCAGCGCATGCAGAACAACCGCATCGCCAGGCCATGGGTCACCAGGAGCACGTTGGGCGGATGGTCCGGCGCCTCGAAGCTACGGAACAGGCTCTCCAGGAAGCCCCCGACCCGGTCGTACACATCGGCGCCCGACTCGCCCTGCGGGAAGCGGAAGAAGAAGTGTCCGTACGCGTCCCGGTAGGTCTTCTGGAGGCGTACGTCGTCACGGTCCTGCCAGTTCCCCCAGTCCTGCTCGCGCAGTCGCGGTTCCTCGCGCACCCGTATCAGCTCGGGGTCGAGGTGGAGGGCGCGGAGCGTCTCGTGCGTACGCCGGTACGGGGAGACGTACACGCTCACCCGCTCCCGGCCGAACACCTCCCGAATCCTCTTTCCGGTCTCCGCGGCCTGCTGCCAGCCGCGCTCGGTGAGCGCGAGGGCGTGGTCGGGTTCCCGCTCGTAGACGGAGTCATCGACATTGCCCGTCGACTCGCCGTGCCGGACCAGTACGATGCGCCGTGGTCGTGCCATGCCAAAACCCTAGATCGGGTGACGCCCGGCCGGACAATCCTGAGCGCTCCATACGGCGTAGGTCACACGAATCCGGCACCAGGGGCCGCTTGAGGCACACATTTCACAGGCTCGTATGTCAGACCGTCCATGTCGGCTCCAGCTCCACGATGTCACCGGTGAGCGCCGCGACGTCCGCCTCGGTCTGTGCCCGCAGGGCCAGCCGTTCCACGCGTTCGGTGCGGTACTTGCCGTGCTCGGCGGCCGAGCGCCACATCGAGAGGATCAGGAACTCGTGCTCGGGGGCCTCGGCGAACATGCCACGGATCATGCCGGGCGAGCCGGCCATGGCGGGATTCCAGACCTTCTCCTGCATCAGCGTGAAGTTCTCCACTCGTTCTTCGTGGATGCGGCAGTGGGCGACACGGATCAGATCGGAGTCCGCGAACCTCGGTTCGAAGCCGGTCTTCACATCGAAGCGGTACTCGAACAGCTTGGCCTGACTGTCCTTGAAGGTGCCCGCCTGCGACGCCGCGAGACGGTCGTGGGAGCGGGCCATGAAGGAGTCGTAGAAGGCGCGGCTCTCCCAGAAGGCGAAGATGTGCGCCACGCCGGGCCGCTGCCGGCTCCAGCCGCCGCCCTGCCCGCGAAACCCCGGCTCTCCCAGAAGCCCCGCCCACTTTCGCTGCCCCCGCTCGAACCCGCGGCGGTCCACCACGGTGCAGCGAATCCACTTGACCAGCACCGCGCCATCGTAAGGCCATGGAGCGTGGCACCGGTCACGCTCTGGAAGAGATCACCCACGCACCGGCCCGCAGCACATGGCACGATGGACAACGAACCTTGGCCACCAGGGAGTTGGGACAAGGCCCAGAGGGGGAAGGGGAAGCTTGGTGAACGGCTTGAGCAAGGGGATCCGCAAGGTCGAGGTCGCGTTGCAGTGGGATCCGAGCCCCATGGGGCAGCAGCCCACCGATCTCGACCTCATCGCCGCCACATACAGGAGAGACGACCCGTACGGCACGCCGGATTATCTGGTGCACTTCGACAGTCGCTCCCCCGATGGAACGATCTACCTCAACCGGGACAGCGCGGACGGTCAGGGCTTCGGCTCGGACGAAGTCATGACGCTGGAACTCGACCGGCTGGCCGACCGGTACGCGCGCGTGGTCGTCGGTGTCGTCATCCAGCAGCACCGCGCCGAGCGCGGGTTCGCCGGCGTCCTCAATCCGGCGGTGCGCATCCGCGAGGGTTACACCGTCCTGGCCGAGGACGATTTCGCATCGGTTCCCGGGGCGACGGCGGCGACCGTCGCGGAGTTCGTCCGTGACGAGTCCGGCGGGTGGCGGTTCCATCCTGGTGTCCGTGGCTTCGAGGACGACCCCGCGGCCTTCAGCAGGACCATGGGCCGGCGCGGCGGCCCCGCAGCCCGGCCCGAGTAGGGGCGACGATCGCGGGAGTCCGCGCCGGCGGGTCCGAGGCCGCCCCGCGGTGGGTGACGCCACGCGGCGGCTCATCAAGGTCGCGGGTGCCGGGGCCGTGGTCCGCCAGGGCATGGAGCGGACGCTGCCTGTGCAGCGTGTTGAACGCCTCGGCGGGTGGTCCGGCCCGGATCCGGAAAGCTCGGACGTCGGGTACCGGCCTCTGTGTCGAGCGGGCCTCTGTGTGAGCGGGGACGGCACAAGGCCCGGCGAGTATCGGGCGCGATGGCGTGGGCCCGACGGTGGGCTCTGCGCCGTGCGCTACGGCGCGGACGCCGGGGCGTGGCGCTCGGCCGCGTCCATGCGCGCATCGACACCGGGTGGTCGGCGCACGGCCGTGGCGTGGGCGTGGTCCTGCGCCGCCGCCGGTTCCCGCGGCCAGGGTTCACCGGGAGCGCATCCGTCGACATGGACGGTGCGGAGCGCGCCGGACGGCACCCGGAGGTGCCGCCCCGTCGCTGCGACGGGTGAGGCCAGAAGGGCAATGCGTGGTACGTGAGCGGAAAGGGGCGCCGACCCGTGGCCGGCGCCCCTCACCTCACGGGATCAGCTGCAGCCGCTCGTCGAGCCGCAGCCCTCGCAGATGTAGCAGGATCCGGCCCGCTGCATCTTCGTGCCGCAGGAGAAGCACAGCGGGGCGTCGGCCTGGATGCCCAACTGCATCTCCACCAGCTCCGCGCTGGTGTGTGCCTGCTTCGGGGCGGGCTTGGCCGCCTCACCGCCGGCCTGTGGGGTGGACACGGCCTTCAGGTCGGTCTGGCGCGGCGCCGACTGGGCCAGTCCCTCGACGTCGACCTCGTCCTCGGACGACTCGTAGGAGCCGGTCTCCAGGTGGCGCTGGCGCTCCTCGGCGGAGTGGATGCCGAGCGCCGAGCGCGTCTCGAAGGGCAGGAAGTCCAGCGCCAGACGGCGGAAGATGTAGTCGACGATCGACTGGGCCATCCGCACGTCCGGGTCGTCGGTCATGCCGGCCGGCTCGAAGCGCATGTTGGTGAACTTCGAGACGTACGTCTCCAGGGGCACGCCGTACTGAAGGCCGACGGAGACGGCGATGGAGAAGGCGTCCATCATGCCCGCGAGGGTCGAGCCCTGCTTGGACATCTTCAGGAAGACCTCGCCGAGACCGTCGTCCGGGTAGGAATTGGCGGTCATGTAGCCCTCGGCGCCGCCGACGGTGAAGGACGTGGTGATGCCAGGACGTCCCTTCGGGAGGCGCTTGCGGACCGGGCGGTACTCGACGACCTTCTCGACCCTGGGGGCCTCCTCGGTCTTGGTCTCGGTCTTCTTGTCGTCGCCCTTCTTCTTCGCGGAGAGCGGCTGGCCGACCTTGCAGTTGTCGCGGTAGATCGCGAGCGCCTTGACGCCCATCTTCCACGCCTCGAAGTAGATCTCCTCGACCTCCTCGACGGTCGCCGACTCCGGCATGTTGACCGTCTTGGACAGGGCGCCGGAGATCCACGGCTGGATCGCGGCCATCATGCGGACATGGCCCATCGGGGAGATCGCCCGCTCGCCCATGGCGCAGTCGAACACTTCGTAGTGCTGCTGCTTGAGGCCGGGGGCGTCGATCACGTTGCCGTGCTCGGCGATGTGGGCGACGATCGCCTCGATCTGCTCCTCCTGGTAGCCCAGGCGGCGCAGGGCCTGCGGGACGGTGCCGTTGACGATCTGCATCGAGCCGCCGCCGACCAGCTTCTTGAACTTGACCAGGGCGAGGTCGGGTTCCAGGCCGGTGGTGTCGCAGGACATCGCGAGACCGATGGTGCCGGTCGGGGCGATGACGGACGCCTGGGAGTTACGGAATCCGTTCTTCTCACCGAGGCGCAGCACGTCCTGCCAGGCCTCCGTGGCGGCGGCCCAGACCGGGGTGTCCAGGTCGTCCATGCGAACGGCCGCGGCGTTGGCGTCGGCGTGCTGCTTCATGACGCGCTTGTGGGGGTCGGCGTTGCGGGCGTAGCCGTCGTACGGGCCGACGACCGCGGCGAGTTCGGCGGAACGCCGGTACGACGTGGCGGTCATCAGGGAGGTGATGGCGCCGGCCAGGGCACGACCGCCGTCGGAGTCGTAGGCGTGGCCGGTGGCCATCAGCAGGGCGCCCAGGTTGGCGTAGCCGATGCCGAGCTGGCGAAACGCGCGCGTGTTCTCGCCGATCTTCTGGGTCGGGAAGTCGGCGAAGCAGATGGAGATGTCCATCGCGGTGATGACGAGTTCGACGACCTTCGCGAAGCGCTCGACCTCGAACGACTGGTTGCCCTTGCCGTCGTCCTTCAAGAACTTCATCAGGTTCAGCGAGGCGAGGTTGCAGGACGTGTTGTCCAGGTGCATGTACTCGCTGCAGGGGTTCGAGCCGTTGATCCGGCCGGACTCCGGGCAGGTGTGCCAGTGGTTGATGGTGTCGTCGTACTGGATGCCGGGGTCGGCGCAGGCCCAGGCGGCCTCGGCCATCTTGCGGAACAGGGTCTTGGCCTCGACCTCCTCGATGACCTCGCCGGTCATCCGCGCGCGGAGGCCGAACTTTCCGCCCTGCTCGACGGCCTTCATGAACTCGTCGTTCACGCGGACCGAGTTGTTGGCGTTCTGGTACTGGACGGAGGTGATGTCGTCGCCGCCCAGGTCCATGTCGAAGCCCGCGTCGCGCAGGGCGCGGATCTTCTCCTCTTCCTTCACCTTGGTCTCGATGAAGTCCTCGATGTCGGGGTGGTCGACGTCGAGGATGACCATCTTGGCGGCGCGCCGGGTGGCTCCGCCGGACTTGATGGTGCCCGCCGAGGCGTCGGCGCCACGCATGAAGGAGACCGGACCGGAGGCGTTGCCGCCGGAGGACAGCAGTTCCTTGGAGGAACGGATGCGGGAGAGGTTCAGGCCGGCTCCGGAGCCGCCCTTGAAGATCATGCCCTCTTCCTTGTACCAGTCGAGAATCGACTCCATGGAGTCGTCGACGGACAGGATGAAGCAGGCGGAGACCTGCTGGGGCTGGGGCGTCCCGACGTTGAACCAGACGGGGCTGTTGAAGCTGAAGATCTGGTGCAGGAGGGCGTACGCCAGCTCGTGCTCGAAGATCTCGGCGTCGGCGGGCGAGGCGAAGTACTTGTAGTCCTCTCCGGCCTTCCGGTACGTCTTCACGATGCGGTCGATCAGCTGCTTGAGGCTGGTCTCGCGCTGCGGGGTGCCCACGGCACCACGGAAGTACTTGCTGGTGACGATGTTGACCGCGTTCACCGACCAGAAGTCGGGGAACTCGACGCCACGCTGCTCGAAATTGATTGAGCCGTCGCGCCAGTTGGTCATGACGACGTCACGGCGCGCCCACTCCACCTCGTCGTACGGATGTACGCCGGGGGTGGTGTGGATGCGCTCGATACGCAGCCCCTTGGTGACCTTGGCCCCCTTGGCTCGGGAACCTCGCGCCGGACCGCTCGCCGTCTCTGTCATGCCGCCTCCCTGTACGGGCTAAAACGCCCTGAAGTGCCCCGATGTTCCCGTGGCACGGTGTTCTGTCTTGTGTTGCGGGCTCCCAGCACGCTGCCGCCCGCAACAGGTCTTCACTCGCCGCCGTCCGGCCGGATCCCGGACCCCGCCCGCTCCGGCGCGTCCTTCAGTCGGCGGCGTGGGCGGGCACGGGGACCTCGGCAGCCCCTCCGCGCCCGCGCTCGTCCTCCCGGCTCCCCGCTCCCGCGTCATCGTCGTCCGCGGCGGGGACTCGCCTCGCTTCCCTGAGTTCGGCGATGGCGGCCTCGAAGTCCTCAAGCGAGTCGAACGCCCGGTAGACGGAGGCGAATCGCAGATAGGCGACGAGGTCGAGCTCCTGCAACGGGCCGAGTATGGCCAGCCCCACGTCGTGGGTGGTCAGCTCGGCACTCCCGGTGGCCCGCACCGCCTCCTCGACCCGCTGGCCGAGTTGGGCGAGCGCGTCCTCGGTGACGGGTCGCCCCTGGCATGCCTTGCGCACACCGTTGATGACCTTGGTGCGGCTGAACGGCTCGGTGACCCCGGACCGCTTGACCACCATGAGCGAGCACGTCTCCACGGTCGTGAAGCGGCGGGTGCAGTCCGGGCACTGACGGCGCCTGCGGATCGACGTGCCGTCGTCGGTCGTCCGACTGTCCACGACACGGCTGTCGGGGTGCCTGCAGAAGGGGCAGTGCATGATCTCCAACCCTCCTCACAGCAGACTCAATGGCCCCGAAAGACCTCTTGGGCCCCTCGAAGCAGCCCCCAGCATAGGCGATCTCTCCGACATCGATGACCCGGGGACCACAACTTGTGGGCAGCTGTAGCAATCCAACCACTAGATGTGGTGCCTGGCTCAATACATCGACACGCGCGCGTGTCGCATGCGTACCGCGGCGAGGGATACGGAGATACCGTGGACGCCACGCGAAGGACGCGTGCGGCTCCGGCACAGAAGGGGACCGGCTCCTGGTCGACAGGGCTCCGAATGGCAGACTGGGCGCGCAACCCACGAGGTCGTCGGCCCGGCGGTGAAGAGTACAGCAATGAGCCCTTTTTTCCGCCAGGCACCGCGTTAGCCATACACCCAGACACGTGATCACGCTAAGCGAACCGCGTTTTTTCACTCGAACGTGTGTTTGGCGCAACCTTTCGAAAGCAACTACCGTTGTGCAGCAGGGAGACCATCGAGAGGGGCCGACGTGACCACCACCGCAGACACAGCCACCATCACTGCCCAGGACCGCTCCCAGGGCCGACTTGAGCCGGTGCACGCGATGAACGAAGCCGCGAATCCAGAAGGGCACAAGCGCTCTCTGCCCGGCCGACCTCCAGGCATCCGGGCCGACAGCTCGGGACTCACCGACCGGCAGCGTCGGGTGATCGAGGTCATCAGGGACTCGGTGCAGCGGCGTGGCTACCCACCGTCGATGCGGGAGATCGGTCAGGCCGTCGGCCTGTCCAGCACCTCTTCGGTCGCGCACCAGCTGATGGCGCTCGAACGGAAGGGCTTCCTGCGCCGCGACCCGCACCGCCCGCGCGCGTACGAGGTCCGCGGCTCCGACCAGACGGTGACCGTGCAGCCCACGGACACCGCCGGCAAGCCCGCCGCGTCCTACGTCCCGCTCGTCGGCCGCATCGCCGCCGGTGGCCCGATCCTCGCAGAGGAATCGGTCGAGGACGTCTTCCCCCTTCCCCGGCAGCTCGTCGGCGACGGTGAGCTGTTCGTGCTGAAGGTCGTCGGCGACTCCATGATCGAGGCCGCGATCTGCGACGGAGACTGGGTCACCGTCCGCCGCCAGCCGGTCGCGGAGAACGGCGACATCGTGGCCGCGATGCTCGACGGTGAAGCCACCGTCAAGCGCTTCAAGCGCGAGGACGGCCATGTCTGGCTCCTCCCGCACAACTCCGCGTACGAGCCCATCCCCGGTGACGACGCGACCATCCTGGGCAAGGTCGTCGCGGTCCTGCGCCGCGTCTGACGGCCCGACGGCGAGCGTCGGCTCTTCCCCTGACCGGGCCCCGGAACCTCTGCGCCGGTTCCGGGGTCCTGTGCTGCACGGCCCCGGCGACCGGCGGCGTCACATCGCGGGTTAGCCTGTCCCGGCGCCGGGACAGGCTAACCCGCGATCACTTCGCGTCCCCTTGCCGCGCGGCGGCGTCAATGGCCGCGAGCGACTTTCGCACCTGGTTGCGGTCCGTGGTGTACCAGAAGTCGGGCAGTGACGCCTTGAGGTAACCGCCGTACCGTGCAGTGGCCAGCCGCTGGTCCAGCACGGCGACCACACCTCTGTCTCCCGAGGCCCGGACGAGCCGGCCGGCGCCCTGCGCCATGAGCAGCGCCGCATGAGTGGCGGCGACCGCCATGAAGCCATTGCCGCCCGCATCCTCCACTGCCTTCTGGCGAGCGCTCATCAGCGGGTCGTCGGGGCGCGGGAAAGGGATCTTGTCCATCACGACCAGCTGGCAGCTGGGCCCCGGGACATCGACGCCCTGCCACAGCGACAGAGTGCCGAACAGACAGGTCTGGGAATCAGCGGCGAAGTTCTTGATCAACTCGCCGAGGGTCTCCTCGCCCTGGAGCAGGATCGGGAACTCGGGGATCCGCGAGCGCAGTTCCTCGGCGGCGAGCTGAGCCGCCCGCATGGAGGAGAACAGGCCGAGCGTGCGGCCGCCAGCCGCCTGGATCAGTTCGGTCAGTTCGTCGAGCATGTCCGCGCGGTCGCCGTCCCGTGCCGGACGCGACAAATGCTTGGCGACGTACAGAATGCCCTGTTTGCGATAGTCGAAGGGTGAGCCGACGTCGAGGCCCTTCCACTGAGGGAGATCCTCCCCTTCGGTGCCTTCCGGGGCCAGGCCCAGGGAGGCCCCCACTCCGTTGAAGTCGCCGCCCAGTTTGAGCGTTGCGGACGTGAGGACGACGGAGCGGTCCGCGAAGAGCTTCTCCCTGAGGAGTCCCGAGACGGACATGGGTGCGACGCGGAGGGATGCGCCGAAGCGGTCGTGCCGTTCGTACCAGACGACATCCCACTCGGAGCCGTTCACCACGCGCTCCGCCACGTCATGCACCGTCTCCACGGACGCCAGCGCCTGCTTGCGGACCGCGTCCTCGTCCTGAACCGACTTGTCACGGGTCACGCCGATCGAGGAGATGACGGTGCGGGCGGCGTCCCGCAGGGCCATCAGGGCGTAGGAGAGATCTTCCGGGATCTCCTCCAAGCGGCCCGGAAGGGCCAGCTCCATCAGCCGCTCGAAGCCCTCGGCGGCGGTCTGGAGCTGGTCCGCGGCCTTCTCGTTGACCAGCTTCGCGGCGCGGCGCACCGCCCGGTTGACCTGGCCCGGCGTCAGCTCCCCGGTCGCGACGCCGGTGACCCGCGAAACCAGTTCGTGCGCCTCGTCCACGATCAGCACCTCGTGCTGAGGAAGCACCGGGGCACCCTCGATGGCGTCGATCGCGAGCAGCGCGTGGTTGGTGACGACGACCTCGGCGAGCTTGGCCCGCTCCCGGGCCATCTCGGCGAAGCACTCGGCGCCGTAGGCGCATTTCGAGGCGCCCAGGCACTCCCGGGAGGAGACCGACACCTGCGCCCAGGCACGGTCGGACACACCAGGTGTCAGATCGTCCCGGTCCCCGCTCTCGGTCTCGTCCGCCCAGTCACGCATCCGCAGCAGGTCCTGGCCCAGCTTGCTGGTCGGCGCAGCCGCCTCGAACTGGTCGAAGAGCCCCTCCTCCTCGTCCTGCGGTACGCCCTCGTGCAGACGATGCAGGCACAGATAGTTGGACCGTCCCTTGAGCATCGCGAACTCCGGACGGCGGCGCAGCAGGGGATGCAGCGCCTCGACCGTGCGCGGCAGATCGCGCTCCACGAGCTGGCGCTGCAGAGCGAGGGTGGCCGTCGCGACGACGACGCGCTCCCCGTGCGCGAGCGCGGGCACCAGGTAGCCCAGCGACTTACCGGTACCGGTACCGGCCTGGACCAGCAGGTGGGATCCGTCGTCGATCGCTTCGGCGACCGATTCGGCCATGGTCACCTGGCCGGGGCGCTCCGTGCCGCCGACGGCTGCGACAGCGGCATGCAGGAGTTCGGGGAGTGAGGGCTTCGTCATAGCCCGACCACCCTACGGCCAGGCACCGACAAACGTGGGATCAAGTGGGAGAGGAGAGGTCGGACGGGGTGAGCGCCGGTGGACCGGCCGACCGACGGGGCAGTGGGCGGTGCCTCACGACTGCTGCGGAGATCAGGATCGCGGGATCGGGTGCCATGTTCGCGGGATTGGCTGAGACGCCACGGGCGGGACCGGTGAAGGCCGGTGCGGATCACGGTGCGGACTCCTCGGCGGTGTCGGACGTGGGGCGGGGTGGAGTGGGGCGAGGCGGGACTCAGGGGGGTGGCGCTGGAGCGCGACCGGGCCGCGACCGGGCAAGGGCCGGGGTGGCACCGGGACCCAAGGGGCGTCGAGGCGGGGCGCAGGGGTTCAGTCGGACTCGATCAGCAGAGCGTGTCAGGTCGGGCGGAATCGACAGGGCGGGCCCAGTCGGCTGATTCGGCAGGCGGCAGGCAGCGGGTGGCAAGAGGCAGGCGGCAGGAGGCTTTTCGGCCGGTGCCGGGCAGCGCGGGCCGGTCCGCGTCCGGATTGCTTGGCTAGCGGCGGTGCGCAAAGCGACCGGCAAACCGCTGCTTCGCTGAAGATGGCCCGGCTGCCTTGCTCGATGAATTCGGTTCGGCCGACCGGGAACTTCAGCGGCCCGCGCCGCGTACTACATGTGAACGCGTCGTCACTCGGCGCTACAACACATCACGCAGTGACCGGTCCCTAATCATGAGGGCGGCCCGCTTGGCCGGCAGGTCGACCTCGGCGGCGAACCGGAAGCCTGCAGAAAGGAAGGCGGCAATGGACGGCGTATTGCGAAGGTCGGGCTCGGCGACGATTCGTGAACAGGCCAGCCGTCGGCCCAGGACCAGGTCGGCCACTGCTCTGAGCAGGGCGGATCCAAGGCCCCGCCCTCGGTCGGCGACGCCGCCGACAAGGAGATGGATTCCGGTGTCGTGCGGGCGGGCCGGGTAGTGACGTGCCAACGGGTCCAGATCCGCCCGGTAGATCTCCCAGTAGCTCATCGGAGTGCCGTCCAGCGTGCCGAGGCACGGCACGCTACGGCCGTCACCGGTGAGCTGGGTGGCCAGGTGTTCCTCGGTCCTGTCCGAGGAACCGGCCAGTTCCCAGAAGGCAGCGACTGCCGGGTCGTTCATCCAGCGGCTGATGAGCGGGAGGTCGTGGTCGAGGCGGACGGGGACCAACTGGAACAGGCCCGCGGGTGTGCCGGTCGGGCCCCAGGCAGCGACATGGTCGAGCAGGTCGTCTTCCGCGCGGGAGAGGCCGGCCTCCGCAGCGGGCGGCGGGCCGACTTTCGCGGCAGACGGCGAGTTGGCCGGTGCCGCGAAGGCATAGAGGGTGTCCAACTCCGAGCGCCGACCGGTGTCCGTCGCGGAGCCCTGGTCGGCCACCGTCGGAGACGGCCCCCGCTCGTCCCCCACGGCGAGCGGAGCGGCACCGGTACCGGTAGTGGCGGCACCGGCACCGGATGGGGCATCGGAGTCCTCCGGTTCCGCGGCGAAGAGGGCCACGAGTTCATCGGGGAGGCGCAGGTCCAGCGTATCCTCGCTGTCCCCTCCGGGATCGGAGGAACCCGGGCGAACGGGCACGGGTCCGGTGTCGGTGCTCGCGTCGGCAGGGGACATGGCGCGCTCCTCTCAGAGGCCGAGGTGGATCACGTTCCTCGGAGGGTGAATGAAGTGGGTGTTGTCCGGGTCAGGAATGAAGGGGGTTGGCGATGGTGACGTAGAGGGACTGGGTGTCGACTGGACCGACGAGTTCGTCGAGGCCGTGCAACCGCGTGAGCAGGTTGGCTTTGCAGCGCAGGACGGGTGAGTCCAGCAGGCGGGCGGGCAGGGAGGTCCGCAGCGGCGTGGGCCCGGCGGCGACTCCGGCGAGAAAGCGGCGGAACGCGGCCAGCAGCAGGCGCTCGTCGGCGAGGTGCTGCGAGCCGAACGCACCGATCAGGCCGAACACGTTGTTGATGGCGAGGTAGTAGCCGAACCGCTCGTCGGTGACCTCGTCGGAGACGAATGTGTCGCTGTGCTCGCCGATGCCGGGCAGTCGTGCGTCGAGTTCGGCTCGGCGGGACTCGCGGAAGTAGTAGCCCTGGTTGTCGCGGTAGCGGCCGCCCGCAGGCCAACCGTCGCCGTCCAGGACGAGCAGCGTGTTCTGCTGGTGCGCCTCCAGCGCGATCCCCGCCTCGCTGTCCAGCCACAGCACGGGACGCACGACCAGTTCCAGGTAGCGCAGGAACCACTCCGCGGCGACCGTTCCACGGGGGCGACCGGTCCGCTCGGCGAGGCGCGTGACGATGTGGGCCAGGCGGGACTGGAGGGGCCATGCCCCCGCAGGCGTGAGGTGCCCGTTGGCCGCGGGAACGGCCATGGGGCGAGGCGCCACGAGACCGGCGAGGCAGGAGACGTCGTCGGTGGGTGCGAAGGGATTGTGCCGGATCACCACATCGAGTCCCCGGACGGGCCGGCCGTCCTGGTCGTCGGCGGCCAGCCACGCGGGGTCGCGGACGATGTCGAAGCCCGGGTGCACGGCCTGCCACTGCCGCGACAGGCCGGAGCGCAACAGGCGGTGCACCTCGACGCCGCGGTGGAGTTCCTTACGGAGGTTCTCCCGGCGGGAGTTGGTGATCCGCAGGCCCAGCGACAGCTTGAGCATCGCGGGAGCACCGGATCGATGGACGGTGCGTACGGAGGAGGTGGGATTCCATGGGGTCCCGAAGGGACCGAGTTCACGGAGCAGCCCCGCGTCGAGGAGGGCGGCGATGTCGTCTCGGTGCCGGACCTCCCGTGACTGCCACGGGTGCAGGGGAAGGGCGGCGAACCCTTCAGGCAGGGGCAGCCCGGAGCCGGCGAGCCGTGCCGTGAGGTACTCCGCTCGGACGGGGCGTCCGCGCTCGGTCCAGACCGAGTCGGCAGCGAGCAAGGAAGGTGATACGGCCATCCAGTGCAGAGGAAAGGAGCCGCGCAGTTCCGGTGAGTAAGGGCGGACTTCGGCTTCGGACAGGCCCTCTCGGCTCTTCGGGGTCGGGTGCAGCGGGTGTCCGAGCAGGAGTGCCTGTTCGGCGCTGAGAAACAGGTCGGGTCCGTCGACGGGGTGGGAGCGACGGTCGCTGATGAAGCCGGCGGTGCGGCGGACCGAGTCGGCCACGCGTGCGGCCAGGTCTCCCCCGTCCGTGGTCGCGACGGTGCCCGGACCGGCGGGGGTGTCACTGCCGCCGGGTGTCTCCCTGGCGATCAGCGCCGCGAGTGTCACGGCGTCGACCGGTGAGGCGTCCGCAGGGGCGTCGGCCAGACGCGGAGGGCCGAATCGGTGCCAGCCGGTCGGGGACCAGTAGCGGATGGGTGCCGTCAGGGCCGTGCCGCTGAGGGGCAGCGGGATGCGGAGCGAGCCGAAGCGGGAGCCCGCGCCGGCATCGGTGTCGGGATCGGAACCGACGTGGGGGTCGGCGTCGGGACCGAGGTTCCTCTCGCGGACCCAGCAGCGGAGCAGGTTCTCCACGGCCGCGCCCTGGGCGGCCGTGTGGGGGTCCGGATGTTCCAAGAGGTCGTCGGGCGCGCTCCGCGAGCGGTCCGTTTCCGGGGTCCGGTGCCGCTGTTCGGGCACCCGCCCGGCCGTCGGCGAGGGCGGAGGCTGTGTGTCGTGGGAGGTGAGGTCAGGAGTGCGGGAACGGCCGCTGGGGGTGGCGCTGGCGTTCAAGACAGTGTCCTAGGAGCGTGCGGAGCAAGGGGTCGACGGCCTTGGGGCGTCGCTCGGCCTCATCGACGAGGGGTCGGAACGACGGCGGGGCACAGCGAGGGGAGGTGGTTCGAGCGGGGAGCGCGGAGGCGAACCGGCCGAGGGCGCCAAAGGGGCAGCCGTAGTCCCGAGGTGGGACAGGCGGGCGATCCGTTCGGCGCAGGCGTTGGGCGTTGGCGGGCGCGCCCAGGGTGCCGGTGATCACCGCTGGGGTGAACGCCGGTGACGGCGAGGATTCGGGGGTGGCCGGTGGCGACCTGGGCCCTTGCGAGGGGCGCCGCGCCCGCGTCCGGGCCGGCCCGTCCATAGCACCGTACGCGGGCTCCGTCACGGTCGGCGACGGCAAACGGAGGAGCGCGGGGCGGTTGGGGGGCGGAGGCGTCCTTGACGGGCGTGGACGGGTCAAGGGGGACGGGGGCGGCCGGGGCGAGTCTGGAGAACGGGGTGCCTGGCGCAAGGACCTCGCGGATGGCCGCCAGGGCGGCGGGGGTGTGGTGACCCGCGGTGCCGGCTCCGGGACCGGCGCCAGCCCCGGTGCCGGAGCGGGCGCCGGTGCCGATACCGGAGGGGCGCCGGTCCCGGTGCCGGGGGCGAGGTGGCTTCGGGTGTCGGGGGGCTTGTCGGTCGGCGCGCGCGATCGCAGTGGGGCGGTGGGGAGGGCGTGCGCGTCGCTGCGCGCTGTCGGTCCGCGTGTCGACGGGGTCGCCGGGGTGCCCGCGTGGGCGGCGTGCGCTTCCTCGGACGGTTCCCGGGTCTTGGGATGGGTCACCGAATCGGTCACGGCCACGGCTTGGAGTCCTCCCGCTGTCCAGAGGCGAGTTGATCCGCGGGACCGGGCACGGGCAGCAGGCCCCTCACGGCTACAACCCCGGACCGCCCACCGGGTTACGGGTTGCCTCAAGATCCTTGCCGTGACGCAACTGTTGCTGTTCCGTCGGAAGTCCCCCACAGCGAACGCATAGTGTGTGGTGCCGTTCCCAGAGGGCCGTGAGAGTGGCGTGAACTGCCCATAGATTCCGCCTGACATCACGGTCGTAGCACCGAGTTTCCTTATCACCAGGGGGAGTCAAGAGCATGCGATCCATACGGCCGTCCTTCACGGTTCGCCGCGGCAGGAGTACGGGCCGCAGAACCTCCCCCGTGCTGGCCGCCGTCGCCCTCGTCTCGGCGCTGGCGCTCACCGCCACCGCGTGCAACGGCGACGGCGACGGCGACGACAACGCGGACGGCCGGGCCACCGCCTCCGCGGCCGCCGACGACGGAAAGATCAAGATCCCGGAGGACATCAAGGACCGGCTCAAGGAGCACGGGATCGACCTCGACCAGTGGAAGAACGGCGCGTGGAAGAACTGGAACAAGGACGACTGGCTGCGTGAGGCGAACGATTTCATCAACCCGATCATCAAGGGACTGTGGGACCCGGACCGCATGCGGGACGCCGACGACCCGGACCGGGGCGTGGACGACAACGACCTCTCCGGTGACCAGGGTGTGACCGACCCGACGCCGGCGCCGGTGAAGGCACAGGCGGTGCAGCCGCCGTACCACACCAACGCCGCCACCGCCGGCAAGGTGTTCTTCGACTCCCCCGAGGGCACGATGGTCTGCTCGGCCACGGTGGTGCAGGACCCGGCGCACCCCGGCAAGTCCAACATGGTGTGGACCGCCGGCCACTGTGTGCACGCCGGCAAGAAGGGCGGCTGGTACCGCAACATCGCGTTCGTGCCGTCGTACAACGACAAGGGCATGACGAACGAGGAGTTGCAGAGCGCCACCAAGGAGCAGATCGCTCCGTACGGGATCTGGTGGGGCGACTGGGCGCAGACCTCTCAGCAGTGGATCGAGCAGGGTGGTGAGACGGGCGGGGACGGAGCCTCCTACGACTTCGCCGTGATCCATGTGACGCCCGAGGAGGGCGGCAGCGGCAAGTCGTTGGAGGAGACGGTCGGTTCGGCGCTTCCGGTGGACTTCGACGCCCCTGCGGTGCCGAAGGTCGCGAGTGTCACGGCGACCGGCTATCCGGCAGCGGCGCCGTTCGACGGTCAGTCGTTGTATCAGTGCACGGACAAGCCGGGCAGGCTGTCACTCAGCAAGTCGGACCCGACGATGTATCGCATCGGCTGCACGATGACGGGTGGTTCGTCCGGCGGCGGCTGGGTGGAGAACGGTTCCGACGGCAAGCCGGCGCTGGTGTCCAACACCTCCATCGGACCGGTGAGTTCGGGCTGGCTGGCCGGTCCGCGGCTGGGTGACGTGGCCGAGGGTGTGTACGGCGCGGTCAGCAAGAAGTTCGCCGGGCAGTAGGAGCCGGCGGGCACGGCCGGGTCAGGGACGGCGACGGGGTGTCACGGGAACCTTCACCTGCTCGCCGCCGTTCGTCCCCAGCCCCACGGGCATAGTGGGGTGTCATCACACGCTTCAACGGGGGTTATCGCACCATGCGTTCCATACGTACGCCCTTCACGCACCGCCGTGGACGGCGGCGCACCGTCCTCGCGGCCACCGGTCTGGTCGCGGCACTGGCGCTCACGGCGACGGCCTGCGGCGGCTCCGGCGACGAGAAGGCGAGCGACAAGCCCGGCGCTTCTCAGGCGGCCGGCGCCGATGACGGCAAGGCCGGGATCCCGGCCGATATCGCGGGCAGGCTCAAGGAGCACGGCATCGATGTCGACAAGTGGACCGGCGGCGGCTGGAAGGACTGGGACAGGGACAAGTGGCTCAGTGAGGCCAAGGACTTCGTCAACCCGGTGATCGAGGGCCTCTGGAAGCCGGAGCGGATGCAGTCCGCGAAGGAGGCCGACAAGACGATCTCGACGCAGGACGCCTCCGCGGACCAGGGCGTCAGCGACCCGGAGCCGCAGCCCGTGCAGGCGCGGGCGGAGAAGACGCCGTACCACGAGAACGCGGCGCCGGTCGGCAAGGTCTTCTTCGAC
Source organism: Streptomyces sp. NPDC001508 (assembly GCF_040298665.1). Taxonomy (NCBI): domain Bacteria; kingdom Bacillati; phylum Actinomycetota; class Actinomycetes; order Kitasatosporales; family Streptomycetaceae; genus Streptomyces; species Streptomyces sp. NPDC001508. The sequence continues at coordinate 41,987 of NZ_JBEPAP010000055.1, read as the reverse complement.
TCCCCCGAGGGCTCGATGGTCTGCTCCGGCACGGTCGTCAAGGACGTCAACCATCCGGGCAGGTCCAACCTGGTGTGGACGGCCGGTCACTGTGTGCACGCCGGTCAGAACGGCGGCTGGTACCGCAACATCGCCTTCGTGCCGTCGTACAACGACCTCGGCAAGTCCGAGGCGGAGCTGTCGGGGGCGACGACCTCGCAGATCGCCCCGTACGGCACCTGGTGGGCGGACTGGGCCTCCACCTCGAACGAGTGGATCCAGGGCGGTTCGGAGACGGGCGGCGCGGGCGCCGCACACGACTACGCCGTACTGCATGTGAAGCCGGAGAACGGGTCGAAGTCCCTGGAGGAGACCGTCGGCGCGGCGCTCGACGTGGACTTCTCCGCGCCGTCCGCGGCCGAGGTGGCCAGTATGGGTGCCTGGGGGTATCCGGCGGCGCCGCCGTACAACGGTCTGAAGATGTTCAAGTGCCTCGACCGGCCGGGGCGGCTGTCGCTGAGTCCGTCGCTGCCGACGATGTACCGCATCGGCTGCACCATGACCGGCGGATCGTCGGGCGGCGGCTGGTTCCGGGTGGCGGACGGCAGGACCGTGCTGGTCTCGAACACGTCGATCGGCCCGACGGACAGCACCTGGCTCGCGGGTCCGCAGCTCGGCCAGGAGGCCGAGGCGCTGTACCAGAACATGAGCAGGACGTACGGCGGTCAGTGAGACCACGACATGCCGAAGGCCCGCTCCCGCGGTCGGCGGGGGCGGGCCTTCGGTCTGTGTCGCGGTGGCTCAGGCGAGCGACGCGGGAACGTACGGCGCGAGGTCGGCCGCCAGTTCCTCGTGCACCCGCGCCTTGAGCAGGGTGCCCTCCGCGGTGTGCTCCTCGGAGATCACCTCGCCCTCGGTGTGGGTGCGGGCGACCAGCTTGCCGTGCGTGTACGGCACCAGGGCCTCGATCTCGACCGAGGGCCTGGGCAGTTCGTTGTCGATGAGCGCGAGCAGTTCGTCGATGCCCCGGCCGCTGCGGGCCGAGACGGCGATGGACCGCTTCTCGACGCGCAGCAGCCGCTGGAGCACCAGCGGGTCGGCCGCGTCCGCCTTGTTGATCACGACGATCTCGGGCACGTCGGTGGCGCCGACATCCCTGATCACCTCGCGCACGGCGGCCAGCTGCTCCTCCGGGGTGGGGTGCGAGCCGTCCACCACGTGCAGGATCAGGTCGGAGTCGCCGACCTCCTCCATGGTGGAGCGGAACGCCTCGACCAGGTGGTGCGGCAGGTGCCGGACAAAGCCGACGGTGTCGGCGAGCGTGTACACCCGGCCGCTCGGGGTCTCGGCCCGGCGGACGGTCGGGTCCAGGGTCGCGAACAGGGCGTTCTCGACCAGGACGCCCGCGCCCGTGAGGCGGTTGAGCAGCGAGGACTTGCCGGCGTTGGTGTAGCCCGCGATGGCGACGGACGGCACCTTGTTCCGCTTGCGTTCCTGGCGCTTGATCTCGCGGCCGGTCTTCATCTCCGCGATCTCCCGGCGCATCTTCGCCATCTTCTCGCGGATCCGGCGCCGGTCCGTCTCGATCTTGGTCTCACCGGGGCCACGGGTGGCGAGGCCGCCGCCCTTGCCGCCGCCCATCTGGCGGGACAGCGACTGGCCCCAGCCGCGCAGCCTGGGCAGCATGTACTGCATCTGCGCGAGCGCCACCTGCGCCTTGCCCTCTCGGGACTTGGCGTGCTGGGCGAAGATGTCGAGGATCAGGGCCGTACGGTCGATGACCTTGACCTTGACGACATCCTCCACGTGGATCAGCTGGCCCGGGCTCAGCTCACCGTCGCAGATGACGGTGTCCGCGCCCGTTTCGAGGACGATGTCGCGCAGTTCCTCGGCCTTGCCGGAGCCGATGTAGGTGGCCGCGTCCGGCTTGTCGCGGCGCTGGACCACGCCGTCGAGCACGAGCGCGCCCGCGGTCTCGGCGAGGGCGGCCAGCTCGGCGAGGGAGTTCTCGGCGTCCTGCACGGTCCCGGAGGTCCATACCCCGACGAGCACGACCCGCTCCAGGCGGAGCTGTCGGTACTCGACCTCGGTGACGTCCTCAAGCTCGGTGGAGAGGCCGATCACGCGACGCAACGCCGCGCGCTCGGAGCGGTCGAACTGGTCGCCGTCCCGCTCTCCGTCGCTCTCGTGGCTCCAGGCGACGTCCTCTTCCATCAGGGCATCGGCCCGAAGACCCTCGGGGTAGTCGTGCGCAAAGCGCTTGGTGTCCTGGGAGAAGGAAGAAGAGGAGGTCATTGGGTCCTTACGTCGCAGGGGATTTCCGTTACGGCTGTCATGAAGACCAACGCACGAGGACGGCGGTAGATTCCCGTGTCCCGTGCCGCGCCGACCTGACGATGGTCGCACGGCACGGGCCGTCTCGTCACCGGCTTATTCCGGGTCTCATCCCGCGGCCCCGCTCACCCGCGATGCGGCGCCCTCCTTCGCGGACGCTCCCTTTCCCTCCTTCGCGGATGCTCCCTTTCCCTTCTTCTCAGACGCCCCCGTGCCCGCCTTCTCGGATGTTCCCGTCCCCGCCTTCCCGGATGTTCCCGCGGCGTTCTGCGAGGGGGATTCCCCGGTCTTCTTCTCGGGAGGCGTGGACTTCCAGTCCGGGTGTCCGGGCATCGGCGGGGTCTTCTCGCCGTACAGCCAGCCCTTGAAGAATCCGCTCAGATCGCGTCCGGCGACCGACGAGGCGAGGCGTTCGAAGTCGGCCGTGGTCGCGGTGGCGTCCCGGTGCTTCTGCACCCAGAGCCGCTCCAGCCGCTCGAAGGCGGAGTGTCCGATCTCCTGGCGCAGGGCGTACAGGACCAGTGCCGCGCCGTCGTAGACGTTCGACCGGAAGATCCCGATCTTCTGGCCCGGCTGGGGGGGCTTGGGGGCGGCGGGCGGGCCGCCGGAGGCGCGCCAGCGGTCGGAGGCGCCGTAGGCCGCCTTCATCCGGTCGACCATGGGCCGGTCCGCCTTCTCCTCCGCGTACAGGGCCTCGTACCAGGTGGCGTGTCCCTCGTTGAGCCACAGGTCGGACCAGGTGCGCGGGCTGACACTGTCCCCGAACCACTGGTGCGACAGCTCATGCACCATGATCGACTCGACGTACCACTTGGGGTAGGCGGGCTCGGTGAACAGTTCCTTCTCGAAGAGGGAGAGGGTCTGTGTCTCCAGTTCGAAGCCGGTGGCGGCCTGGGCCATGAGCAGGCCGTACGTCTCGAAGGGGTACGGCCCGACCTTGCCCTCCATCCAGGCGATCTGGCCGGGGGTCTTCGCCAGCCAGGGTTCGAGGGCCTTGCGGTCGGCGCTCGGCACGACGTCGCGCACCGGCAGTCCGTGCGGTCCGGAGCGGTGCAGCACGCTGGAGCGGCCGATGGACACCTGGGCGAGTTCGGTGGCCATGGGGTGCTGGGTGCGGTACGTCCAGGTGGTGGCGGAGCCGACCCGGTCCACGCCGGTCGGCAGTCCGTTGGCGACCGCGGTGTAGTCGTTCGGGGCGGTGATCCGGAAGGTGAACATCGCCTTGTCGAAGGGGTGGTCGTTGCACGGGAAGACCAGGTGCGCGGCGTCGGCCTGGTTGGCCAGGGCGAGGCCGTCCGTGGTGCGCACCCAACCGCCGTCCCGGTCCTTCGCGGGCATCGGGTCGCTGGTGTGCCGGACGATGATCCTCGTCCAACTGCCCCGGGGCAGCGGCTTGTCCGGGGTGACGACCAGGTCGTCGCCGGCCCAGGCGAAACCGGCCGGCCTGCCGTCGACCTCCACGGACTCGACCTTGCCGTGGGCGAAGTCGAGGTTGAGCCGGTCCAGGGTGGCGGTGGTCCAGGCGTCGATGGTGGTGACGGCCTTGAGGGGTTTTTCGTTGCTGCCGGGATAGGTGAGGTCGAGGTCGTACGACGCCACGTCGTATCCGGGGTTGCCGAGGTACGGGAAGAGCCGGTCGCCGACGCCCAGCGGGGCGGCGGGTGCGCTCGCGGACAGGAGGCACACGGAGACGGCTGCGGCCAGGAGGGCGGCCTTCCGGTGCCGGGTGGCCCGGCGCGGCCGGGTGCGGGGGGTGAGCAGCATGCACCACCGCTACCAGCGCGCCCGTGCGCCGCCGTGGCGACGCGCGCGCTGCCCACTCGAACGGGTTGGTCCGGCCGACGCCGGCAGGAGTCCGAGGCCCGCTACGGAACGCCGCCGGCGAGCCCAGCACCGGGTACGGAACGCCCCCGACCAGGAGGCAACACCGGTACGGAACGCCGCTAGCGGGGCCAGCGCCGGTGCCGAACGCTGCCGCCCAGGAGGCAACGCCGGTGCCAACGCCGCCTACGAGGCCAGTCCCCGGTGCCGAACAACGCCCAGAAGCCAAGGGCCAGGAGGGCAAGCGTCAGGAGACCAGGGCCCGAGCCTGAGGGAGCCCGGCAGGCCAGGGTCCGGTGCAGGGCGCAGCTCGGGGGGCGCGAGGTTCGGTGGCGGGCGCAACTCGTGCGGCGAACAGCCCGGCGCCGGGCACAACTCGGGAGACGCCAATCCGGGGCTCGGCGCAGCTCGGGGCGCGAAGTCTGCTGCCAGGCACAGCTTGGAGGCGCGCGAGCTTCGGTGGTGGGCGCCGCTCGGAGGCGCGTGGCTCGGTGACGGGCGCCGCTCGGAGCCGTAATGGTGCCTGCCCGACGCAACTCGGGAGACGCCAGCTCCGGCGCAGGCCGGGGCGCGGAGTCTGCTGCCAGGCGCCGCTCGGGGCGTGCCAGGTGGTGGGCGGTGCTTGGGGGTGCGGGAGGTGGGGTGTTGGTCAGGGGTTGGGGGTTTCGTGTTGTGCTCGGGTCACGTCGTACACGCCGGGCACGTTGCGCATGGCGCGCATCAGGGCGGGGAGGCCGGCCGCGTCGGCGAGTTGGAGGGTGTAGGTGTGGCGGACGCGCTGTTCGCTGGGCGGTTCGACGGTGGCGGAGACGATTTCGGCGCCCTCCAGGGCGATCACTTCGGTGAGGTCGGCGAGCAGATGGGGCCGTCCGAAGGACTCCGCGACAAGCGTGACCCGGCATGCGGCGCTGTCGCCCCACCGCACGCCGACCTCCGCGCGCCCCCCGCTCTTCATGCGCGTCACCGCGGCGCAGCGCAGGCGGTGCACGGTCACCACGCCCCCGCGCACGGAGAAGCCGGTGATCTCGTCGGGCGGCACCGGCGTACAGCATCCGGCGAGGCGTACGACGGCGCTCGGGCCCTCGACTAGGAGGTCGGCGCCCGCGCGTCTGGGGTCGACGCCGGAGCGCGCTCGGTGACCGCCGGAGCGAGCGCCCGGAGCGTGCAGGACGGGGGCGCCACCCGCGCGCTCGGTTGCGACGTCGGCGCCCGTGCGGGCGTCGGCCGCCGGCGCGGTCGGGTCACTCGCCACCGGAGTCCGCGGGCCGGGCGCCGACCCGGCGCCGCTCCCGATGTCGGAGGGGCGCTCGCCGAACCGCCCGCGCTCCACCGCCGGGGCGTCCGCAGGATCCTCGGGATGCGCGGCGAGCCACCGCTGGATGGCGATCCGCGCGGCCGGTGTGTGGGCGTGCTCCAGCCATTCCCGGGAGGGTTCGGAGGCGGGGTCCTGGCCCATGAGGAGCTGGACGGAGTCGCCGTCCCTGAGGACCGTGCTGAGGGTGGCCAGGCGGCCGTTGACACGGGCGCCGATGCAGGCGTGCGCGTCCTCGCCGTACTGGGCGTAGGCGGCGTCCACGCAGGTGGCGCCCTCGGGCAGGCCGAGCGTGCCGCCGTCGGGCCGGAAGACGGTGATCTCACGGTCCTGGGCGAGGTCTTCGCGCAGCGTGGACCAGAAGGTGTCGGGGTCGGGGGCGCCCCGCTGCCATTCGAGGAGCCGGGACAGCCAGCCGGGGCGGGTCGGGTCGGCGCGTTCCCCGTCGGCCGCCGACGCATGCTCGTCAGCGGGTGGGGCGTAGGGGTTGCCGAGGGCGACCACGCCCGCCTCGGCGACGCGGTGCATCTGGTGGGTGCGGATGAGGACTTCGACGACCTGGCCGTCCGCGCGGGCGACGGCCGTGTGCAGCGACTGGTACAGGTTGAACTTGGGTACGGCGATGAAGTCCTTGAACTCCGAGACGACGGGCGTCATACAGGTGTGCAGCTCGCCCAGCACGCCGTAGCAGTCCGCGTCCTCGTTGACCAGCACGAGCAGCCGCCCGAAGTCGGCGCCGCGCAGCCGCCCGCGCTTGCGGCTCACGCGGTGCACGGAGACGAAGTGCCGCGGGCGGATGAGGACTTCACCCTGGATGCCGGCTTCGCGCAGGACCGTGCGGGCCTCGCCGGCGACCTCGGTGAGGGGATCGTCGGACCGGGCCGCGTTGGCGGCGATCAGCTGCCGCGTGTGCTCGTACTCCTCGGGATGGAGGATCGCGAAGACCAGGTCCTCCAGTTCGGTCTTGAGGGCCTGGACGCCCAGCCGCTCGGCGAGCGGGATCAGGACGTCGCGGGTCACCTTGGCGATCCGGGCCTGTTTCTCGGGGCGCATCACGCCGAGGGTGCGCATGTTGTGCAGCCGGTCGGCGAGCTTGATCGACATCACCCGGACGTCGTTGCCGGTGGCGACGAGCATCTTGCGGAAGGTCTCGGGCTCGGCGGCGGCGCCGTAGTCGACCTTCTCCAGCTTGGTGACCCCGTCGACCAGGTAGCGGACCTCCTCGCCGAACTCGTCCCGCACCTGGTCCAGCGTCACATCGGTGTCCTCGACGGTGTCGTGCAGCAGGGATGCCGTCAAGGTCGTGGTCTCGGCGCCGAGTTCGGCGAGGATCAGGGTCACCGCGAGGGGGTGCGTGATGTACGGCTCGCCGCTCTTGCGCATCTGGCCGCGGTGCGAGGACTCCGCCAGGACGTAGGCCCGGCGCAGCGGTTCGAGGTCGGCGTCGGGGTGGTGGGCGCGGTGGGCGTCCACGACGTGGCCGATGGCGTCGGGCAGCCGGTCACGGGCGGCCGGACCGAGCAGCGCGGCCCGGCCGAGCCGACGCAGGTCGATCCGGGGGCGGGCCTTCCTGCGGGGCGCTGTAGGGGCTACAGGACCAGGGGTCGCAGGGTTCGTGGCCTCCGCACTCATGGGCACCTCCGGCTTGTGGACCGGCGGACGGAGCCCCAGGGCGTACGCGGCTCAGGGATGGCGACGTTCCCCCGTCCGTGCCGGTGCTTGATGCTATCGAGCCCACCACGCCCGACTGACCGCCTCTCGCCGAGCGTGAAACGGATCACCCATTCGAGCGACGATCTGGAGGTTTACGATTTTGCGCCACACGCTCCGCGGTCGGCCGTGGTTTCGAACCGGCACGGGCCCCGTTGCCCGCGGATCCACGCGTCCAGGGCGGCTGGGGCCACGATTCGCGTGGTCAGCGAGCCGCGTTTTCCAGCCACTCGGCGTCGATCTCGCCCTCGGCGACGATCACCGCGGGGCCGGTCATCTCGATCTCGCCGTCCGGCCGCTCGGTAATCACGAGGCGTCCGCCGGGCACGTCCACGGTGTAGGTCGCCGGGCTTCCGGTGACGGCCGGCTCGGTGCCGTCGCGGCGGGCGGCGGCCACGGCGACGGCGCACGCGCCCGTGCCGCACGAGCGGGTCTCGCCGGAGCCGCGCTCGTGCACCCGCATGGCGACGTGCCGGGGACCGCGGTCGACGACGAACTCGATGTTGACCCCGTCGGGGTAGGCGGCGGCCGGGCTGAACGGGGGCTGGGTGCGCAGGTCGCCCGCGTGCGCGAGGTCGTCGACGAAGGCGACGGCGTGCGGGTTGCCCATGTTCACGTTCCGCGCGGGCCAGCTGCGCTCGCCGACGCTCACCGTCACGGCCCCCTCGGGCAGGCGCGCGCTGCCCATGCCGACCGTGACGTCGCCGTCCTTGGCGATGTGGACGGTCTTCACACCCGCGCGCGTGGCGATGGTCAGGTCGCCTTCCGTCACATGTCCGGCGTGCTGGAGGTAGCGCGCGAAGACCCGGACTCCGTTGCCGCACATCTCCGCGACCGAGCCGTCGCCGTTGCGGTAGTCCATGAACCATTCCGCTCGGGACGCCATGCCCGCGGCCCCCGGGTGCGCGGCGGAGCGCACCACGTGCAGCACGCCGTCGCCGCCGATGCCGGCGCGGCGGTCGCACAGGGCGGCGACGGCGGCCGGGGTGAGGTCCAGGGTGTTCTCCGGGTCGGGGACGATCACGAAGTCGTTCTCGGTGCCGTGACCCTTGAGGAAGGCGATCCGCGTGCTCATCCCTCGATCGTACGGGGTCACTACGACACCCCCGCCGCCCGGCAACCGACGCACCACCCCACCGACGCCGCAGCCGAGCGACCCTCGGACACCGCGCCGACACCCGCGGCCCAGCGGCCCTCGGACACCGGCGCCACACCCCGCCGACGGGCACAGGCGACCGGCCTTCGCGGACCGGCACACCGCCCTCACCGACACCCCGCCTCCGAGCACCCTCGCTCACCGACGCCACACCCCGCCGACGGGTCCAGCCGACTGGGTCGGACGCGGCACCCCCGACGGGCACAGCCGACCGGCCTTCGCAGACCGGCACACCGCCCTCACCGACGCCCGCCTCCGAACGCCTCTCGCTCACCGACGCGGCGCTCAGCCGCCGGGCGCAGCCACACACCCTTGGGAAACCGGCGGCACCCCCGAGGGATAACGGCCGAGCGGCCTTCGGAGACCGACCCGGCGCCCGCCGCCGACCACCGCTGCCGAGCAGTCCTCGGAATTACGCGCGACGCCCCGCCGACACCTGCGGCCAAGCGGTCCTCGGAATCCGATGTGGCTCCCCCGCCGACACCTGCGGCCAAGCGGTCCTCGGAATCCGATGTGGCTCCCCCGCCGACGCCTGCGGCAAGCGGTCCTCGGTGGCCGACGCGGTCGGCTCAGTGACGGAGGCGGGCCACGCGCCACACGGCGAGGACCGCCACCACGGCCACGATCAGGACGTAGGCCAGGACGACCCGCCAGTCGGGGCGGCGTCCGGAGCCCCGCGCGGGCAGCCCCGGCAGGGTGTGGCCGACGCGGCGGGCGGCCATCATGCCCCAGCCCGCGGAGCAGGAGCAGATCAGCAGGCCGAGCATCGCGATCACCGCGCCGCTGTCCCCGAAGTCGAAGGCGAGCGGGAAGGCGAACATCAGGGAACCGACCGCGGCCAGGCCCACGATGGGGGCGAGCTGCCAGATCCGCAGCCGGCGCTGCGGGCGCAGTTCGACCTCGACCTCCGGCCCGCCGGTGAACATCTCCTCCGGCTCGGGTCCGTCGGCGGTCACGCCGCCCGGCGTCTCGTCGGGTCCGTCGGGGCTCAGGCGGTCCTCACCCGGCTCCGCTTCGCCGACGTCGGCGGTGACGTGTTCGGTGCCTTGTGCGGTGTCGCGAGGGCCGGCCTCCATCGCCACGCGCCCTCCCAACTCGGACTCCACTTGGTCGATCGAAGCTCGATGATGGCATGGCGCCGAAGGCCCCGATGACCGGCGGCGCATCCCGATGCCATCACGTGATCAGGCTGTGACCGGTCGTTCGAGCAACGCCAGTGCGAGGTGCGGAAGTTCCGAGCGGTCCGCCGCGGCCCCACTCAACCAGTGCACGCGGGGGTCGCGCCTGAACCACGAATCCTGGCGGCGCGCGAAGCGTTTGGTGGCACGTACGGTCTCCGTGCGCGCCTCCTGTTCGGTGCAGTCCCCGGACAGCGCCGCGAGGACCTGCTGGTAGCCGAGCGCGCGCGACGCCGTGCGCCCCTCGCGCAGGCCGCGCGCCTCCAGTGCGCGCACCTCGGCCACGAGGCCCGCCTCCCACATGCGGTCGACGCGGTGCGCGATGCGCTCGTCGAGTTCGGGGCGGGCCACGTCGACACCGATCTGCACGGTGTCGTACACCGAGTCATGGCCGGGAAGGTTGGCGGTGAACGGCCGGCCGGTGATCTCGATCACCTCCAGGGCGCGGACGATACGGCGGCCGTTGCTGGGCAGGATCGCCCGAGCGGCCTCGGGGTCGGCGGCGGCGAGACGGGCGTGCAGCGCTCCGGAGCCGCGCAGCGCGAGTTCGTCCTCCAGCCGGGTCCTGACCTCGGGGTCGGTGCCGGGGAACTCCAGGTGGTCCACCGCGCCGCGGACGTACAGGCCGGAGCCGCCGACCAGGATGGGCCAGCGTCCCTCGCCGAGCAGTGTCTCGATCCGGGTGCGGGCCAGCCTCTGGTACTCGGCGACGGATGCGGTGACCGTGACGTCCCATATGTCCAGCAGGTGGTGCGGGACGCCGCCGCGCTCCTCCAGGGTCAGTTTGGCCGTGCCGATGTCCATGCCGCGGTAGAGCTGCATGGAGTCGGCGTTGATCACCTCGCCGCCGAGCCGCTGGGCGAGGAAGACGCCCAGGTCGGACTTGCCCGCGGCGGTGGGTCCGACGACGGCGATGACTCGGGGGGCGGAGGGTGTACTGCTCACCGCACCAGTCTCGCAAACCCCGCGGCCGCGCCTCGAACGGGTGGTGCGACGGCCGGCGGGCGGCCCTTTCGGGGCTGCGCGGTCACGCCCGGGGATGCGTCGGGTCACGCGGGATCGGGCCCGCGCGAGTACCGTATGGAACGGATGTGGGCACTTCAGACTGCCTTCTCGCGACCTTGGCAGGGGCCGTGGCGAGGAAGCCGCGGAGGCGGCGGGGGACGGTGCGGGTGCCCGCAGGCAACCGTCCCGCAAGGAAGGTGGACCATGGGTCTTTTCGACAATGTGAAGGCCAAGCTGGGCCCGGCCAAGGACAAGGTGTCCGACCTCGCGCAGCAGCACGGGGGCAAGATCCAGGGCGGCATCGACAAGGCCGCCAAGGTGGTCGACGAGAAGACCAAGGGCAAGTACAGCGACAAGATCCACGCGGGCACCGACAAGGCCAAGGGCGCCATGGACCGGCTCGCGCACAAGGGCGGTCCCGAAGCGGCCGGCGGTACGACCGGGACCGCGGGAACCACGGGGGCGTCGGAAACGAAGGGGACGACGGGCACGACCGAGACGCCCCCACCGTCCTCCTGATCACGCGGGTCCGCGTCCGGGACGCGGACCCGCCACCGTGGTCCCGTGGCGCCGCCACCGTGGTTCCGCGGACCCGCCGCCGTGGTTCCGTGGCGCCGCGGATCGGGCGCCAGGGCCGCCGCAGGCCAGGCCAGGCCACAGCATCTGGGCGTGGCGGTCGGCCGTCACACGCCCGGTTCCTGGGCGCCTAGGACCAGGCCGCCACCAGGTACCCCACGCCGTAGGGCGCGTCCTCGTAGAGCAGGGTGCCGGTCAGGTGCGCGCCCTCGGCGGCGCCCGCGAGCACCTGCCAGGGTGCGCGGCCCGACGCCTTCAGCTCCTGCGCCAGTTCGGCGTCCAGTGCCGCGAGGGCGGCCAGGTCCGCCGATCCCAGCGCATGCGCGACGCGCGCGTCGAACGGCGCCGCCCGCTCGTCCAGATAGCCCGGCGCCTTGAGCGTGCGGCAGGCGCTGGCGTCGCCCATCACCAGCAGTGCCGTCCGCGCGGCCCGCGCGCCGATTTCCCTTCCCACTTCGATACACCGCTCGGGCGCGAGCGGTTCCCCCACGCCGAGTCCCTCGATCGGGGCGTCCGCCCAGCCGGTCCGTTCCAGCAGCCAGGCGGCGACGGCGAGCGACGGTGGCAGGGCACGCCCGGGGGCCGGGTCGACGCGCGGCCCGAGCCGCACGGCGACGTCGACGCCGAAGCCGCGGAAGGAGCCCCGGGCGCCCTGCGGGTGGGCGCCGTGACCGTCCGGCGCGGCGGGTCCCACGACCACCAGCCGGTCGGGGCGGGCGACGGCGAGCACGCCGAGCGCGTCCGCGCACGCGGCACGCGCGGCGTCCAGCTCCGCCGCGGCGCCCGCGGCGACCTCGGGCACGAGGAGGGGCGGGCAGGGGCAGGCTGCGGCGGCGACAAGCATGATCGGCAGCGTACGTCAGTCGCAGCCGCAGGCACTCGTGGCGGCCGGCAGGGGCTCCGGGACGCCGATCCTGGGCAGGCCCAGCATGACGCCCGCCGGCTTGACGGACTCGGCCGCGGTCCGCTTCTCCCATGCGTCACCCGCGCGCGTGCGGCGCACGTCGAGGACCGGGCCCTCGGCGAGGAGGTGGTGCGGGGCGGCGTACGTCACCTCGACGGTGACCACGTCGCCGGGGCGCACCGGCTGTTCGGGCTGGGTGAAGTGGACCAGGCGGTTGTCGGGGGCGCGGCCGGACAGGCGGTGCGTGGCGCCGTCCTTGCGGCCCTCGCCCTCCGCGACCATCAGGTCCAGGGTGCGACCGACCTGCTTCTTGTTCTCCTCCCAGGAGATCTCCTCCTGGAGGGCGACCAGCCGCTCGTAGCGCGCCTGGACGACCTCCTTGGGGATCTGGCCGTCCATGGTGGCCGCCGGGGTGCCGGGGCGCTTGGAGTACTGGAAGGTGAACGCCTGCGTGAAGCGGGCCTCGCGGACGACGTGGAGGGTCTGCTCGAAGTCCTCCTCCGTTTCCCCGGGGAAGCCCACGATGATGTCGGTGGTGATCGCCGCGTGCGGGATCGCGGCGCGGACCTTCTCGATGATGCCGAGGTAGCGCTCCTGCCGGTACGAGCGGCGCATGGCCTTCAGGACGGTGTCCGAGCCGGACTGGAGGGGCATGTGGAGCTGTGGCATGACGTTCGGCGTCTCGGCCATGGCGGCGATCACGTCGTCGGTGAAGTCGCGGGGGTGCGGCGAGGTGAAACGCACCCGCTCCAGGCCCTCGACGGCGCCGCAGGCGCGCAGCAGCTTGCTGAACGCCTCGCGGTCGCCGATGTCGGAGCCGTAGGCGTTGACGTTCTGGCCGAGCAGCGTGATCTCGCTGACGCCCTCGGCGACCAGGGCCTCGACCTCGGCGAGGATGTCGCCGGGGCGGCGGTCCTTCTCCTTGCCGCGCAGCGCGGGGACGATGCAGAAGGTGCAGGTGTTGTTGCAGCCGACGGAGATCGACACCCAGGCCGCGTACGCGCTCTCGCGCCGGGTCGGCAGCGTCGAGGGGAACGCCTCCAGGGACTCGGCGATCTCGACCTGGGCCTCCTCCTGCACGCGGGCGCGCTCCAGCAGGACGGGGAGCTTGCCGATGTTGTGCGTGCCGAAGACGACGTCCACCCAGGGCGCCCTCTTCACGATCGTGTCGCGGTCCTTCTGGGCCAGGCAGCCGCCGACCGCGATCTGCATGCCGGGGCGCCGGGCCTTCTGCGGCGCGAGCCGGCCGAGGTTGCCGTACAGCCGGTTGTCGGCGTTCTCGCGCACGGCGCACGTGTTGAAGACGACGACGTCCGCGTCGCCGTCGGAGCCCTCGGGGGCGCGTACGTAACCGGCTTCTTCGAGCAGCCCGGACAATCGCTCGGAATCATGAACGTTCATCTGGCACCCGTAGGTCCGGATTTCGTAGCTCTTGGATTCTCGAACGTCCACTGCGGGGCTCCGGTCGCTGCTGCTGGTCATTCCTCAAGGGTAGGCGCTTCGGGGAGGGCCCCTGCCTGCGCGGCCCGGGAGGCCGGGCCCACGGCGCACACCCACGGCGCACCGCGTCATCGTCAGGCGCCGCCCGGTATCCAGCCCTGGCGGCGCAGGACCGCGGAGACGTCCGGGGCCTCGTAGTGGTCGCCCTTGAGGACCTTGCCGTCGGCCCGGCGGGCGACCCGGCCGTCGGGTCCCCGCTTGCTCATGTTGGAGCGGTGCACCTCGGTCAGCACCGCGTCGAGGTCGATGCCGTGGACCAGCGCCGTGCCGTACGCCACATAGACCACGTCGGCCAGTTCGTGCGCGAGCCGGTCGAGGGGGCCCGCCACCGAGACCTCGGCGACCTCCGCGGCTTCCTCCGCGAGCAGTTCCCCGCGGTGCGCGGCCAGTTCGGGGGACACCTCGGTCGGTGTGCTGCGGGCGTCGAGGCCGAAGGCCAGATGGAATTCACGGACGAGGTCGGCGGGCGAGGAGGTCATACGGCGACTGTAGCGGCCACCTGTGACATCGCCCGCGGCCCGCCCCGCCGACTGTGCAGCCACCCGCGCCGCACCCCGCGTGCCCACGACACCGAACACGCCCCGGGCCGCCCGACCATGACACCGCCCCCGCCTCGCCCGGCCTGTTCAGGAGCATGGGCGGGCTGGCAGGATCGCGCGCATGTCCAAGGTGATCCCCCGTGTCGGCAAGCGCCGTGCGGTGCAGGGCGCGGCCGTCGGTGTCGTCGCCCTCGCCCTGCTGGCGTGGTGGCTGCTGCCCCTGGGCGAGGACCCGCCGACCGGGACGATCGTCTTCAGCACCGGGACCCAGCGCGGGGTGTACCAGGAGTACGGGGAGCGGCTGCGCACCGAACTCGACAAGGACATGCCGGGCTTGAAGGTGAAGCTGCTGAACAGCGCCGGCTCGCAGGAGAACGTACAGCGGGTGGCGACCGGCAAGGCCGACTTCACCATCGCGGCGGCCGACGCGGTGGAGACCTATGTGCTCGACGACCGGCCCGGCGCGAGCGACCTGCGCGGCGTGGCCCGGCTGTACGACGACTATGTGCAGCTGATCGTCCCGCGTGACTCCGATGTGCGGACGGTCGCGGACCTGAAGCACAAGCGGGTGGCCATCGGACCGGTCGACTCCGGAGTGCGGCTGATCGCCAACCGGGTGCTCAGGGCCGCGGGCATCGATCCGGGCAAGGACATCACACCCCTGGCCGACGGCATCGACACCGGGCCCGACCGGCTGAAGGAAGGCGACATCGACGCGTTCTTCTGGTCGGGCGGCCTGCCCACGAAGGGGCTGTCGGAGGTGGCCCGCACCTTCGCCCTCCGGTTCGTCCCGATCGGGGCCGACCTGGTGGCCCGGCTGCGCGGCCAGGGCGATGTCACCCGCTACTACCGCACCACCAACATGCCCGAGTCCGCCTACCCGTTGGCCCAACAGGGCATGACCGTGGCGACGATCGCGGTCTCCAACCTGCTGATGACCCGCAAGGACGTGGATCCGAGGCTCACCGAGTGGCTGACCCGCACGGTGATCAAGAGCCGTGACGACATCGGCGGCCATGTCCACTCCGCGCAGCTGGTCGACCTGCGTACCGCGATCTACACCGACCCGCTGACGCTGCACGAGGGCGCGCGGCGGTACTACCGGTCGGTCAAACCGTAGGCGCGCTCGCGGCCACGGGCCCGTGCCGGGGAACGGCCACCGTCACCTTCAGGCCGCGCGGCGCGTGATGCCCGTACGCGATGGAGCCGCCGCCCGCCGCGAGCAGGGCCCGGGTGATGGACAGGCCCAGGCCGGAACCCTTGATGTTCTGGTGCCGGCCGCTGCGCCAGAAGCGGTCGCCGATGCGGGCCAGTTCCTCGTCGGACAGGCCGGGCCCGGTGTCCGTGACCACGACCGTCGAGGTCGCGCCGTTGCGGGCGACGGCCACCGCGACGGTGCCGTCCTCGGGGGTGAACTTCACCGCGTTGTCGATCACCGCGTCGAGGGCGCTGGACAGCGTGATCGGGTCGGCCCAGGCGGTGGTGGGCGGGCAGTCACCGACCAGCCGGACGCCCTTGACCTCGGCGGCCGGTGCCCAGGCGGCCACCCGCTCCGCCGCGAGCTGACCGATGTCGGTCAGTCGCAGGTCCGCCTCGGCGTGCTCGGCCAGGGCCAGGTCCAGCAGGTCGTCCAGGACCTGGGCGAGCCGTCTGCCCTCGGTCTGGACGGAGGCGATCTCCTCGTTGCCCTCGGGCAGTTCGAGGGCGAGTAGTTCGATGCGCAGCAGCAGCGCGGAGAGCGGGTTGCGCAACTGGTGGGAGGCGTCGGCGACGAAGGCCCGCTGCTGCTCCAGCACGCTTTCGACGTTGTCCGCCATCTCGTTGAACGAACGGGCCAGCCTGCGTAGTTCCGGCGGGCCGCCGGCCGCGGCAACCCGTGACTTCAGGCGTCCGGTGGCGATGTCGTGGGTGGTGGCGTCCAGGACGCGCACGGGCCGCAGCACCCAGCCGGTCAGCCTGAGGGCGGCACCGACGGCGAGCAGCATCGCGGCGATCTCACCGGCGCCGACGAGCAGCCAGCCGCGCAGCGTCCGCGAACGCATCGCTCCGGTCGGCGAGTCGGTGACCACCACGGCCGCCACGTCGCCGTCGCGGATCACCGGCGAGGCGACGACGAGCCGGCTGCGCTGCCAGGGCCAGACCTGCTCCGGGTCGTGGCTGCGCCGGCTGAGCAGCGCCTCGTCGAAGGCGTCGCGCACCTCGCCCTCCTCGGGCAGCAGCCAGTCGCCGGGCGCGTTCGCCATCGGCGAGGCGTTGCGGTAGAAGACGCCGGCGCGGATGCCGTAGACCTCGAAGTAGCTGGTGAGTTCGCGGCGCAGGGTCTCCTTGCGCTCGTCCTCGGACGAGCGGCGTGACCCGGCGGGCGCGTCGGTGACGAACTGGGCCAGCGCGGCGAACCGGGCCGTGTCGTCGATCCGGTCGACGACCACCGTCTGCTGCTCGGCCGCCGCGCTGCTGACGGCGAGCGGGATGCCGAGCGCGAGCAGCACGGCCGCCATCAGGACGATGAGCAGCGGGAGCAGACGTGTGCGCACCCGTGCCCGCTAGGCGGCCGGGGCGACGAGCCGGTAGCCCACGCCGCGTACGGTCTCGATCAGTGCGGGCATGCGCAGTTTGGCCCGCAGGGAGGCGACGTGCACCTCCAGGGTGCGTCCCGTGCCCTCCCAGCTGGTGCGCCAGACCTCGCTGATGATCTGTTCCCGCCGGAACACCACGCCCGGCCGCTGGGCGAGGAGCGCGAGCAGGTCGAACTCCTTGCGGGTCAGCTGGATCACCGTGCCGTCCACCATGACCTGGCGGGTGGGCAGTTCGATGTGCATGGGACCGAGCCGCAGCGGGCCGTCGCCGCTGGTTGCGGTGTCCTCGTGGACGGTGCGCCGGCTGACGGCGTGGATCCGGGCGAGCAGTTCCCCGGTGTCGTACGGCTTCACCACGTAGTCGTCGGCGCCGAGGTTGAGGCCGTGGATCCGGGAGCGGACGTCGGAACGCGCGGTGACCATGATCACCGGGGTGCCGGTGCGTTTGCGGATCTTGCCGCACACCTCGTAGCCGTCCTGGTCGGGCAGGCCGAGGTCGAGCAGGACCACGCCGAAGCCGGGGCCCTCGGGGACGAGCGCCTGGAGCGCCTCCTCGCCGCTGCGCGCGTGCGTGACGTCGAAGCCGTGCCGGGCGAGGATCGCGGACAGCGCCGCCGCGACGTGGTTGTCGTCCTCGACGAGCAGCAGTCTCATCCCCGCCCCCTCGGGTTCAGCGGTCGTACCGTCCCGGTTGTCCATCGGCCACTAAGAAGGTGCCCGCGCACAAGAAGGTTGCCCACGCGCGCGTGCACCATGGCAGTCACGCCGATGGACGAGGACGGCGTCAAGAGGGTTCCGGTTACCCACCGCATCCGTTACCCGGCCGATACGTGACCAGCTCGCAACTGCTACAACACGTGTCCGATTGCTATCGGATCGTGATGCTCAGATTCCCCTCAGATGTAATGACGCATGTCACAGGGCTCACTACTGTCCTCCGCAACCGAGGAGGACGGAGCCCGAGAGCGATGACCGAAGTATCGGTGGCCAAGGAAGACGTGGCCGCGACCGGCGATCTGGTCGTCCTGAGAAGCGTCAACAAGCACTTCGGCGCGTTGCACGTGCTCCAGGACATCGATCTGACGATCGCTCGCGGCGAGGTCGTCGTGGTCATCGGACCCTCCGGGTCCGGTAAGTCGACCCTGTGCCGCACCATCAACCGCCTGGAGAGCATTGACTCGGGCGCCATCACGATCGACGGCAGGCCGCTGCCCCAGGAGGGCAGGGAACTGGCCCGGCTGCGGGCTGACGTCGGGATGGTGTTCCAGTCCTTCAATCTCTTCGCGCACAAGACCGTGCTCGACAACGTGATGCTGGGACAGGTCAAGGTCCGCAAGGCGGACAAGAAGCAGGCCGAGGACAAGGCCAGGGCCCTGCTCGACCGGGTCGGCGTCGGCACCCAGGCCGACAAGTACCCCGCGCAGCTCTCCGGCGGGCAGCAGCAGCGCGTGGCCATCGCACGGGCCCTGGCGATGGACCCGAAGGTGATGCTCTTCGACGAGCCGACCTCCGCCCTCGACCCCGAGATGATCAACGAGGTCCTGGAGGTCATGCAGCAACTCGCCCGCGACGGCATGACCATGATCGTCGTTACCCATGAGATGGGCTTCGCACGCTCGGCCGCCAACCGCGTGGTCTTCATGGCGGACGGCCGCATCGTCGAACAGTCCACGCCGGACCAGTTCTTCAGCAACCCGCGCAGCGACCGGGCCAAGGACTTCCTGTCGAAGATCCTGCACCACTGACGGCACCCGCACGTATGACGGACGAACCGGTTCACCCGCACCGCCGGCCCGCTTCCTCACCACACGAAGGATGTTCACCATGAAGCTCCGCAAGGTCACCGCAGCCTCGGCCGCCGTGCTCGCCCTCTCCCTGGCCGCCACCGCGTGCGGTTCCGACGACAAGGACGACAGCGGTTCCTCCGGCGGCGGCAAGAAGATCACCGTCGGCATCAAGTTCGACCAGCCCGGCATCGGCCAGAAGACCCCGCAGGGCTACACGGGCTTCGACGTGGACGTGGCCACGTATGTCGCCAAGAAGCTCGGCTACGGCGAGGACCAGATCGAGTGGAAGGAGTCGAAGAGCGCCGACCGCGAGACGATGCTCAAGCGCGGTGACGTCGACTTCATCGCCGCCTCCTACTCGATCACCCCCGAGCGCGAGCAGCAGGTCGACTTCGCCGGCCCCTATCTGCTGGCCCACCAGGACGTGCTGATCCGCGCGGACGACGACAGCATCAAGGCGGCCGCGGACCTCAACAGCAAGAAGCTGTGTTCGGTGACCGGTTCCACCTCGGCGCAGAACGTCCATGACAAGCTGGCTCCCAAGGCCCAGCTCCAGGAGTACCCGACGTACTCGGCGTGTCTGACCGGTCTGCAGAACAAGGCCATCGACGCGCTCACCACGGACGACTCGATCCTCGCCGGCTACGCCTCGCAGTCCCAGTTCAAGGGCAAGTTCAAGCTCGCCGGCCTCAAGATGACCAACGAGAACTACGGCATCGGCGTCAAGAAGGGCAGCGACCTCAAGGACAAGATCAACAAGGCCCTTGAGTCCATGGTCTCCGACGGTTCCTGGCAGAAGGCCGTGGACAGCAACTTCGGTCCGGCCAACTACAAGAACGAGCCCGCCCCGAAGATCGGCGACGTCAAGAGCTGAAGCAGCGCCCGGCTGGTGGGGCGCCGGGGGGGGCGGGCCCCCGGGCCTCCCCACAACCCGCAACGCCGGGGCTAGGGGTCGACTTTCTTGAGGGTTACGACCTGCTGGGCGCCTTCTGGGTGACGGTGCAGCTGACGCTGCTGTCCGCCGTGGGCTCCCTGATCTGGGGCACCCTGCTGGCCGCCATGCGGGTGGGCCCGGTGCCGCTGATGCGCGGTTTCGCAACCGCCTACGTGAACATCGTGCGGAACATCCCGCTCACGGTGATCATCCTGTTCAGCTCGCTCGGCCTGTACTCGACTCTGAACATCACCATGGGGTCGAACGTCATCGAGACAAGCAACTTCCGGCTGGCCGTGCTCGGCCTGATCGTGTACACATCCGCCTTCGTCTGCGAGGCGCTGCGCTCCGGCATCAACACGGTGCCGGTCGGGCAGGCCGAGGCCGCCCGGGCGATCGGCCTCAGCTTCACCCAGGTACTGGGCCTGGTGGTGCTGCCACAGGCCTTCCGTGCGGCCGTCGGCCCGCTGACGAACGTCCTGATCGCGCTGACCAAGAACACCACGGTGGCGGCCGCGATCGGCGTGGCGGAGGCCGCGTACCTGATGAAGAAAATGGTCGAGAACGAGGCGCAGTTGGTGCTGATCTCAGCCGTCATCGCCGTCGGATTCTGCCTCCTGACGCTGCCGACCGGTCTGCTCCTCGGCTGGGTCGCCAAGAAGGTGGCGGTGAAGCGATGAGTTCCCTCCTGTACGACGCCCAGGGCCCGCGCGCCAAGCGGCGCAACGTCCTCTACACGGCGGTCTTCACCCTCGCCGCGGCCGCCGTCCTGTGGTGGGTGTTCAGCGCCCTTGCCGACAAGGAACAGTTGGCCTGGGAGAAATGGAAGCCGTTCCTCGGCGGCACCGAGGCCTACACGACCTATATCTGGCCCGGTCTGCAGAACACCCTCAAGGCCGCCGCCCTGTCCATGATCATCGCGCTGCCGCTGGGGGCGGTCCTCGGCATAGCCCGTCTCTCGGACCACGTGTGGGTGCGCGTCCCGGCGTCGGTCGTGGTCGAGTTCTTCCGGGCGATCCCGGTCCTGGTCCTGATGATCTTCGGGATGGCCTGGTACTCCGAGTACACCGACGTCAGCTCGGACGACCGTCCGCTGTACGCGGTCGTCACCGGCCTCGTGCTGTACAACGCGTCCGTGCTGGCCGAGATCGTCCGGGCCGGCATCCTGTCCCTGCCGCGGGGCCAGTCCGAGGCCGCGATGGCGATCGGTCTGCGCAAGAACCAGACGATGCGGCTGATCCTGCTGCCGCAGGCGGTCACCGCGATGCTCCCGGCGATCGTCAGCCAGCTCGTGGTGATCGTGAAGGACACGGCGCTCGGCGGCGCGGTCATGACCTTCCCCGAACTGCTCGCCTCGGCCAACACGATGAGCGGCTACTACGGGGCCAACACGATCGCCTCCTTCACCGTGGTGGCCGTGATCTTCGTGGCGATCAACTTCTCGCTCACGTCCTTCGCGGGGTGGCTTGAGCGACGGCTGCGGCAGGGCAAGAAGTCCACCGGCGCGGTCCTGGGCGCCGACGCGGTCGCCGAGCTGGCCGCCCCGGGCGAGCACGAAGACGTGACGAAGGTCGGATGATGCCGATGGGGCCCTTGCGCGCGGGCGGGCCCGTTGAGCGCGGGCGGACCCGCGGTGGGCGCAGCGCTGCCCGATGAGTCCAACGAGCCTGATACGCCCAACGCACCTGATCAGCCCGATAAACCCAATCAGACGATGATCTGACGTAGCGACAATTCCCCGGGGGCAGTGGCATGATCGCCACCGCCCTTGGTCGCTTGACGCAAACACCGCCAATGGGTTGCATACGTTCTGTGATCGTGCACCCTGCTCCACCTTCCTGTTCACACATGTCCGTCCAGGCAGAGCCGCGGGCAGGGGGCGCCGCGCCGTGGACCCAGTGATCATCGTCGGAGCGGGGCCCGTCGGGCTTACGCTCGCCCTGGCGCTGGCCCGCCAGGATGTGCCGTCCGTCGTCCTGGACGAGGGTCCGGGCATGGACGAACCACGCGCCGCGCGCACCGTCGTACTGCGCGAGGACACCGCCGCGCTGGTGACCCGGCTCACCGGCGTCCCGCTCGCCGAGCGGGGGCTGCGCTGGGCCGGATGGCGGTCGCTGCGGCGCAAGCAGGTGATGGGCGAGATCGAGTTCGACGACGAGGAGCCGGGCCCGCTGCATCTCGCGCAGCATGTGCTGACCGGCGCTCTGCGCGCCGCGCTCGCCGACGAGCCGCTGGCCAGGCTGGCCGTGAACAGCCGTCTCGACACGATCGAGCAGGAACGCTCCGGCGTCACCGCCCATACCCGGGAGCCGGGCGGCACCTGGTGGCGCGGCAGCTATCTCGTCGGCTGCGACGGTCCCCGCTCCACCGTGCGCAAGCTCCAGGACATCCGCTTCCCCGGCCGTACGGCGGTGGAGCGGCACGCTGTGGCCGCGCTGCGCGCCGAACTGCCCCGGCCCGACTGGGGGTTGCTGCACCGGCTGCCGCCGTGGCGGGCGTCCGGGCCGTTCGCCGGCGAGGTGACCGCCCGCCCCCTGCCGGACGGCGTGTGGCGCCTGGACTGGCTGCTGCCGCCGGGCAAGGACCTCGTCACGCCCGAACTCCTCGTGGCCCGGGTCCGCGAGACCCTGGCCGGCTGGACGGGCGGCACCACACCGCCGTACGAACTCCTCGACACCGGCGTCCACACAGTGCATCACCGGCTCGCCCGCCGGTGGCGGGCGGGGCGGGTGTTCCTCGCCGGGGACGCCGCCCATCTGCTCGGCGCGCTCGGCACCCAGGGCCTCGACGAGGGGCTCAGGGACGCCGACAACCTCGCCTGGAAGCTGGCGCCGGCCTGGCACCACGGTCCGCACGAGGCGCTGCTCGACTCCTACCAGGCGGAGCGGCGCGCCGTGGTCGCCGCGCGACTGCGCGCCACCGACCAGGTGTTGCCGGTGCTGCGCGGCGGTGGCGGACTGCGCGCCTACGTCCCCGGCACCGCCCGCGGGTACGACACGCTGCTCACGGACGGCCATCTGGGACGGGGGCAGCTCGGCGCACCGGGGACGTACGCCGACTCCCCACTCGCGCCCGGGCACCTCGATGCGGAGGTCCCGGTCGACACTCCGCCGGGCGCCCAGGTCAGCGATGTGCGGGTCACCGCGGAGGACGGCACCTTCGTCCGGCTGCGGGACCGTCTCGGCCGCGGTGCGCTGCTGGTCGTCCTGATCGCTCCGGGCACGGGCGTGTGGGACCGCAAGCACTGGGTGACCGCCGGGATCATGCCCCGGCTGGCGGCAGCGGTGGCCGCGCTGCCGTACCAGGCCGAGCTGCTGGTTGCCGAGGCCTACCCCGGCGCGCCCGCGCACACCGTGCTGCTCGTCCGCCCCGACGGGCACCTAATCACCGCGCTGGGCGGGGTCCGACCGGCCGACCTGTACTCGGCCGCGCAGGCGGCACTGGGCGGCGCCGCGAAGGAGGAGGCCGAGGCCGCTGCGGGGGCGGGTTCCGGGGCGCGCTGACCCTTCCCTCTCTCCTGGTCCTCCCTTGGTCCGGTCCACATTCCGACGACAAGTTGACCGCTGCGCTCCCGCAGTGGTGTACTCCGCTTCGTGATCGACACCTGTGTGCGCCTGTGGCGGAGGGTCCATATGGACCTGGTCCGCTATGCGGGCTGCGTGTGTCGCCGCACCTGCTGAATTCGCACCCCTCTCATCGGCGCGCCCCGTCTGACCTGCGGCGCGCTTTCGGCGAACGCTCAACAGGACGGTGTACGTGTCTGTCTCTCCTTCCGCATCTGCTCCCTCCGCCTCTCCTGCCACCGGTGCCGCGGCGGCCCCGCCCACCCAGGCTGACCTCCTCGACTTCGTCCGACGGACCGCCGCCGACGCCGAACTGATCGCCTCGCTTCCGCTCGACCCGGAGGGGCGCACCTGGGTGCACCTGGACGGGCCCGGCGGCAGTGAGGCCTGGCTGATCGGGTGGCCTCCCGGCACCGGTACCGGCTGGCACGACCACGCCGAGTCGATCGGTGCCTTCCTCACCGCGGTGGGCGAGTTGAAGGAGAACTCGTTCGCCGCCCGGCTGCCCACCGACGGCTGGAAGACGCTCGAACTCACCGAGGGCGTGGACCGCGAGCGGCGGCTGCCGGCCGGGCGGGGGCGTTCCTTCGGTCAGCACCATGTCCACGAGGTGCTCAACGAGTCCACCGAACGGCATGCCGTGTCCGTCCACGCCTACTACCCGCCCCTGCCGCAGATCCGCCGCTACAGCCGCAGCGGCCAGGTACTGCGTCTGGAGCAGGTGGAGCACCCCGAGGACTGGCAGTGAGCGAGTCGTCGGGCGCGAGCGGGGCCCAACCGCCGCTCGGCATAGACGAGTTGCTGGCGCGGGTGCGTGCGGGCTATCGGCGGATCGAGCCCCGCGAGGCGTATGACGCGGCGCAGGGCGGGGATGCCCTGCTGGTCGACATCCGGTACGCGGCGCTGCGCGAGCGCGATGGGCTGGTCCCCGGCGCGCTGGTCATCGAGCGCAACGAACTGGAGTGGCGCCTCGATCCCCGGGGCAGCCATCGCGCGCCCGAGGCCACCGGCCACGACCTGCGCATCGTAATCCTCTGCAATGAGGGCTACGCGTCCAGTCTGGCGGTCTCCTCCCTGCACCTGCTGGGTCTGCACCGAGCCACGGACCTGATCGGCGGTTTCCAGGCGTGGAAGGCGGCGGGGCTGCCGGTGGCGTCCTGACCCAGGGCGTCCGTCCGCCGGGCCGTACTCCCCCGGCCTCCACGCCCGGCCCTCCGGGTCCGGAGCGTGGCCGGGGGACGGCTTCGGCACCGGTCCGCGGTGGCCAGACGGCTCGGCGTCTCGGTGGTGCCGCCCTCGTGACCGATCTCGCCGGCCCGTTCCCGATGGGTCAGAACTCCTCGCCGTCGAGGAACTCCGTGTCCTCGCCCTCCTCCTCCAGCGCCTGCCGGACCACCCGGAGGGCCATGCCCTCGGGGTAGCCCTTGCGGGCGAGCATCCCCGCCAGGCGCCGTATGCGTCTGTCCCGGTCGAGGCCGTGGGTGGAGCGCAGCTTGCGGGCGACGAGGTCGCGAGCGGTCGACTCCTCCTGTTCGGCGTCGAGTTGGGCCACGGCCTCGTCGATCAGCGCCGAGTCGACCCCTTTGGTGCGCAGTTCCCGGGCGAGCGCGCGACGGGCCAGCCCCCGGCCGTGGTGCCGCGACTCCACCCAGGCGTCGGCGAACGCGCTGTCGTCGATCAGGCCGACCTCCTCGAACCGCGACAGCACCTCCTCGGCGACGTCCTCCGGGATCTCCTTCTTGCGCAGGGCGTCCGCCAGTTGCTTGCGGGTGCGCGGGGTCCCGGTGAGCAGGCGCAGACAGATCGCCCGCGCCCGCTCAGCCGGGTCCCCTGGAGACTCCTCCTGCTCGGCCCTCGACGAGGAGAAGGAGCCTCCGTCTTCGTCGGCCGGTCCCCCGTGGCCCCGCCGACGACGCCCGCGCGGGGCGCCGCCACGACGCCCGCCACCGGGCGGTCCATCCCCGTGTGGTCCTTCGCCGCGGGGCCCACCCCCGTGGGGCCCCACGCCTTGTGTCCCCTCGCCGTGAGAGCCGTCCCCGTACCGCCCCTCGTCGTGGCGGCTGTCCCGGTACCGCCCCTCGTCGTGGGGCCAACCGCTGTGTGGCTCGTCACCGTATGGGTCCCGCGGGCCGTCGGGGCCGAAGGGGTCGGCCCCTCCGCGGGTTCCACCCCAAGACGGCCGGTCGTCCTCGAACGCCCCCTCGCCGTCCGGGCCGTCGCCCGGCCGGGCGGGACCGACGCCACCTCTGCCCGTCCGCTCCCGGTGAGCGTCGAGCTGTGCGTACTCGGCCCAGTCGGTTCGTCGTGTCACGGGTCAGCTCTTGGCTGCGGCGGCCTTGGGCTTGGTGGCCTTGGCGGCTGCCGGGGCGGGCGCCGTCTTCGCCGCGTCGCCCGGAGCGGTGGCGACCGCCGCGGCCGGTTCGGCGGCGGGCTCCTCCGGCCGCACTCCGACGCCCAGCTTCTCCTTGATCTTCCTCTCGATCTCGTTGGCCAGGTCGGGGTTGTCCT
The DNA here is from genome assembly GCF_040298665.1 of Streptomyces sp. NPDC001508. NCBI lineage: Bacteria > Bacillati > Actinomycetota > Actinomycetes > Kitasatosporales > Streptomycetaceae > Streptomyces > Streptomyces sp. NPDC001508. Next base: position 16,605 of record NZ_JBEPAP010000055.1, on the reverse strand, counting down.
TGAGGAAGTTGCGCGCGTTCTCCTTGCCCTGGCCGAGCTGGTCGCCCTCGTACGTGTACCAGGCGCCGGCCTTGCGGACGAAGCCGTGCTCCACGCCCATGTCGATCAGGCCGCCCTCACGGCTGATGCCCTGGCCGTAGAGGATGTCGAACTCGGCCTGCTTGAAGGGCGGCGCGACCTTGTTCTTGACGACTTTGCAGCGGGTGCGGTTGCCGACCGCTTCCGTGCCGTCCTTCAGCGTCTCGATGCGGCGGATGTCGATGCGCACCGAGGCGTAGAACTTCAAGGCCCGGCCACCGGTCGTGGTCTCCGGGGAGCCGAACATGACGCCGATCTTCTCGCGGAGCTGGTTGATGAAGATGGCGGTGGTCTTGGACTGGTTGAGCGCGCTGGTGATCTTCCGCAGCGCCTGGCTCATCAGCCGGGCCTGCAGACCCACATGGCTGTCGCCCATCTCGCCCTCGATCTCCGCGCGCGGGACGAGCGCGGCGACGGAGTCGATGACGATCAGGTCGAGCGCGCCGGAGCGGACCAGCATGTCCACGATCTCCAGCGCCTGCTCGCCGTTGTCCGGCTGGGACAGGATCAGGTTGTCGATGTCCACGCCCAGCTTGCGCGCGTACTCGGGGTCGAGGGCGTGCTCCGCGTCCACGAACGCGACCTGGCCGCCTGCCTTCTGCGCATTCGCCACGGCGTGCAGCGTCAGGGTCGTCTTGCCGGAGGACTCGGGTCCGTAGATCTCGACCACACGGCCGCGCGGCAGGCCGCCGACGCCGAGGGCCACGTCGAGCGCGGTCGACCCGGTCGGGATGACCTCGATGGGCTCCTTCGACCGCTCGCCCATGCGCATGACCGCGCCCTTGCCGAATTGCCGTTCAATCTGCGCGAGCGCGGCGTCGAGCGCCTTCTCGCGGTCGGTTCCTGCCATGGGTTCCACCCGGTTTGCTTGAGTCGATCGCTTCACGTCAAAGACGCTAACGCCTGCCACTGACAATGCGTCCCGACGCCGACCCGGCCTGTGGATAACTCCGGCACTTATCCACCCGAACCGGGCCGAAACCCCCCGTCGAGAACTTCGCCTGGACCTCTATGAGAATGGATGTTCGATTTTCATGTCAAGCGCACCACACGGCACTTACGCTCGTCCAGCCACTGCCGTCCGCCCGTCGAAGCCCCACCGGCCGACCGGTTCTGCCGCCGCATAACGCGCGGTCACACCGGCGCCGCGCTGGGGCGCGCCCTGCGGCACGCCGTAGCCGGCGGGCGGGCGGCCGGGGGCCTGTCCGAGCGGCGGCTGCCGGCCGTATCCGGGGGCGGGACCGGCTGTCCCTGGCCGGGCGGCGGCGCCGGGGCCTGCGGGGCCGGGGACTGGCCGTATCCGGGAGGCAGCGGGGCGTTCGGGGCACCAGGCCGGCCCCGTACGACGGCTGTGGCTGGGTGTAGAACACGGGGGCCGGGGCGGGGGCGACACCATGCCGCCGGGCGCGTCCAGGGGCGATGACGGTGGGCGCAGCGTGCACGCGGGTGGCGTGGCGCTGCCGCTGTGCGGCCTTGCGGGCCGTGAAAGGGTCGGGGCATGGCTCACTCACCCATGCGGATCCATGCCCTCATCGTCGATGCCACCAACCCCGAGCGGCTTGCCGCGTTCTGGTCCGATCTGCTGGGCAGGCCGGTCGTGGGCCGCACCGGACCGTATGTCTGGCTGCGGCGCGAGGACGGCCTGGGCCTGGGCTTCCAGCAGACCGCCGAGCGCAAGTCGGGCAAGAACCGCATGCACTTCGACATCACCTCGCCCGACCCGGCCGCGGAGCAGCAGCGGGTCGAGGCGCTCGGCGGGCACAGGCTGCAGGAGTATGCCGACGGCGGGTTCCTGGTGATGGCCGACCCCGAGGGCAATGAGTTCTGCATCATCCCCGAGGGCCCCTTCGAACTCGACGAGGAGGGACACGCGAACTACCTCGGCTGACCGGCGTTCCCACCCGGGCCCAGCGCGCCATCGACCGCCCCTGAGGCCGGCGGCCTCCCGGACCTGCCGTCGCCTTATCGCCTTTTGACCGCCGCGGGGTCGGTCCGAAGAGGCGACGACAGTGCGGGACACGAGCCGTGTCAGCGGACCACGTCGAAGACCTGCTTCTGCAGGCCGTTGGCGTGGACGTCGCGCTCGACCAGCTTCAGCCTCTGGGTGTCCTTGTCCGTGGCGCTGAACAGACGCTTGCCCGCACCCACCAGCAGCGGGAAGACGAGCAGGCGGTAGCGGTCGATCAGACCCCCGTCGGACAGGCCGAGGTTCAGGGAGGCGCTGCCGTGGACGATGATCGGGAGGCGATCGCCGTGTGGTACACCCGCTCGGTGACGCTGAGCTTGCACCGCTCCTCGACCGGTGCCAGTAACGCCTCCGCCACGGCGCGGTCTTCGATCACAGCGACGTCCAGCACGCTCTTAGCCTGCTTCCGACAATTTTGTCAAGACAACTTGAGTTGTCGGAGGGGGGCGGCGAGTCCGTCGCACCGCTGCTCCCCAGGGCGTACGACGGGTGTCTTCGGCTGGACGACGACCTCGGGTCACTCGCTCGGGAGCCTTGGCGCATGGATGATCCACGCCCCGTCGAGCGTCTCTGTCACGCGATCGGTCTGCTTCTCGTCGTCTCCGGTGCCCTGCACCTGGCCGTGTTCGCCGTCGACGGCGGCCCCTGGTACGGCCCCGTCTCCTGGCGCAAACCCGTCACGTTCGGGCTCTCCTTCGGCGCGACGCTGATCGCGATCACCTGGGTCACCTCGTATCTGCGCATCGAGACACGGTTGCGCGCCGTCCTGCTCACCGTGTTCGCCGCCGACTGCGTGGTGGAGGTCGGCGGCATCACCTTGCAGGCCTGGCGGCGGGTGCCCTCGCACCTCGACATGGAGACGCCCTTCGACACCGCGGTGTCCATGACGCTGGCGATCGGCGGCGGCGTCCTCGTGGTGCTGCTCACCGTGTTCGCGGTGGCCGCCTTCCGGCACCGGCCGGCCGGGCCCCCGGGCATGGCACCGGCGGTCCGTGCGGGATTCGCCGTCCTGCTCGTGGCGCTCGCCTCGGGTGCCGCGATGATCGCGCGCGGGGTGCTGCTCACCCGCACCGGCCACCAGGAGGCCGCCTACCACTCGACGGCCCCGCTCAAGCCGCTGCACGGGGTGAGCCTGCACGCCGTGCTGGTGCTGCCGGCGCTGGCCTGGCTGCTGTCCCGAACGTCCTGGAGCGAACAGACCCGGCGGCGCACCGTGGCCGTCGCGATCGGCTGCTACGTGGCCGCGGTCGCCGCGACCGGGATCTGGGCGGTCCTCACGTACTGAGCGGTCCTCACATACTGAAGCGACGCACACTGATCACGGCGCCACGCCCGATCCTCAGGCGGAGCCCTCCTCCTGGGCCTCCGGTTCGCCCGGTCCCGGTCGCCGCGTCCACGCGCGCGTGAGACGGCCGGGCCCGTTCGTGCCGCGCACCCGGTGGCCCTGCACCCGGGGGTCGTCCGTGACGTCGTACCGCTTCACGTACGCGCCCAGGAACGCCTGGAGCGTGGCGACCGCGGGGATCGCGATGAGCGCGCCGACGGCGCCGAGCAGCGCGGTGCCCGCGATGACCGACCCGAAGGCGACCGCGGGGTGGATGTCGACGGTCTTCGAGGTGAGCTTGGGCTGCAGCCCGTAGTTCTCGAACTGCTGGTAGATCACGACGAAGACCAGCACCCACACCGCGTACCAGGGATCGACCGTGAACGCGATCAGCATGGGCAGCGCACCCGCGAGGTACGTGCCGATGGTCGGTATGAACTGGGAGACCAGCCCCACCCAGACGCCCAGGACGGGCGCGTAGGGCACGCCGAGGGCCTGGAGCAGGACGTAGTGCGCGATCCCGGAGACGAGCGCCATGAGCCCGCGGGAGTACAGGTAGCCGCCCGTCTTGTCCACGGCGATCTCCCAGGCCCGCAGCACCTCCGTCTGGCGTGCGGGCGGCAGCACCGAGCACAGGGCGCGACGCAGCCGCGGCCCGTCGGCGGCGAAGTAGAACGAGAACAGCCCGATCGTCAACAGCTGGAACAGGCCGCCGAGCACCTGGGCGGACACGTCGAGCACCCCGGCGGCGCTGGTCTGCGCGTACTTGCGCAGCCAGTCGGAGTGCAGCAGCCCCTCCTGGACGTCGACCCGTCTGAGTTCGGTGTGGAACGTCTCGTTGATCCAGTTGATGACCGAGTCGAGGTAGTCGGGGAACCCCTCGACCATTTTGACGATCTGGCCCGCGAGCATCGAGCCGAGCAGGGTGACGAACCCCGCCGTGACGATCGCCAGGCCGAGGAAGACCAGGAAGGTGGCGAGCCCGCGGCGCATGCCGTGCCCGGCCATCCAGCTCACCGCCGGCTCGATGGCGAGGGCCAGGAAGAACGCGATAAGGATGTTGATCAGCAGACCGGTCAGCTGGTGGAAGGCCCAGCTGCCCAGCTGGAACGAGGCGATGAGGGCGAGCGCGAGCACCATGGCGCGCGGCAGCCAGCGCGGCATGCGGGCGCCCGGCGCGGCGCGGTCGGCCGGAGGCCGGGCGGGCGGCGTCGCGCCGGGCGGGGATGCGTGCCGGGTGATCTGCCCGGTCTCGTCAGTGGAGGCCACGGTGCAAGTCTCGCCCACGGCACCGACAACCCGCTGCCCTCCTCCGGTCTTCGTGACCGATCAGCGCCGTTCCCCCGGCACGTCCATGACGGTGCAGACCACGCGCCACACGTCCTTGGCGTCCCAGCCGGCGTCCAGCGCCTGGCGCACCGTGCGTCCGCCCAGCTCCGCCATCACGTGATCGCGCGCGAACGTATCGGCGTATCCCGGACCGAATTGGTCCGCCATCCGCTGCCAGAAGACCGTCAACCGCATGACTCCAGTATCCCGCCCCTGAGGGTGGGCCCTGCCCGGGGCCACGTGCGGAGACCGCTTTCCGCCCTACGGTCTGTCGCATGGCCGAAACCGGAGCTTCCCCACTCCCCCCTACGCCCACGGCGCACTCCCCGCTCTTCCGCGCCGAGCACTTCGTCTGGCTCACCGCGCGCGTGCTGGAGCAGCGCCTGTTCGCGTACCACTTCCTGAACGGCGGCGCCGATCCGGTGGAGACGGCACTGGACGCCTATCGCAACGAGGACGGCGGGTACGGCCACGCCCTGGAGCCCGATCTGCGCGGCCCGGTCAGCCAGCCACCGCACACCGGTCACGCGCTGGGTGTCCTGGATGCCATCGGACGCTGCGGCGGACAGCGGGTGGAACGCGTGTGCCGCTATCTGACGTCGGTGTCCACGGCCGACGGCGCCCTGCCTCCGGTCGGTCCCGGCCAGCGCGGCTACCCGACTGCCCCGTCCGTGCCGGTCGTGGACAACCTGCCGAGCGACCTCCTGGCCACCGCTCCGGTGGTCGGCCTGCTGCACCGCAACGAGGTGTGGCACGCCTGGCTGTTCCGGGCCACGGACTTCTGCTGGCGGACCGTGGAGGCGCTGGAGAGGCCCCACCCCCGTGAGATCACGGCGGCGGTGGCCTTCCTGGACGCCGTGCCCGACCGCCCGCGCGCGGCGGCGCTCGCCGACCGGCTGGGCCGCCTGGTGCGCGAGCAGCGGCTCGCGACGCTGGATGCGGACCGTTCGGCGGACCAGCCCGTCCCGCCTCACCAGCCCCTCGCGCCCGGCCACGATCCGGCGGGACGCCACCTCCCGCACGACTTCGCCCGGACTCCGGACTCACTCGCGCGCGCGTGGTTCACCGACGACGAGATGACGCGCTCGCTGGACTTCCTCGCCGCGCGACAGCAGGAGGACGGCGGCTGGCCGGCCCGCCACGTCCGGTGGGCCCCGGGCATCACTCTGGAGACCCGCCCCATGGTCACGATCGAGGCCCTGCGCACGCTGAGAGCACACGGCCGGCACGTGGGGTGACGCGCGCGAGCCCCACGCGCGGGCGCGTGCGGTCTGTGCTCAGGCCTTGCACGCCTGGCAGTTCGCGCGAGTCCCACGCGCGGGTGCGGGCGCGACCGAGCTGGCGCCGGTCGGTTCGGGTCCGGCGTCAGCCGCCCATGGCGCGCACTCCTGCCGTCACCAGCACCGCCGCCGCGACGACGAGCAGGAACGGAGCGCGCAGTATCAGCGCCACCGCGGCCGCCGCGAGCCCCGCCGCCCGGGCGTCCAGCACGAGCGCGTGGCCGTCTGCGAACGTCTGCTGCGCTGTGAGGGCGGCGAGGAGGGCGACGGGCAGCAGGGCGGCGAGCCGCTTGACGAGCGGCCGCTCCAGGGCGCCCGCGGGCACCAGCAGGCCGGCGAGCTTGACCGCGTAGCAGCCGAGGGCGGTGGCCCCGATGGCGATCCAGGTGTTCAACGCGCTTCCTCTGTCGTCGGGTCCGGTGTCGTCCGATCTGGTGCGGGCTGAGGGCGAGCGGCGCCGCCGCGGGTCCGGCCGCCGCGGCGGCCCTCCACGAACAGGGCGAGCGGCGCCGCGAGCGCGGCCATCAGCACCGGCACCCCGGCGGGCAGGACGGGCAGCAGACCGAGCCCCAGGACCACCGCGAGGCCCGCCACGGCTCGCTCGGTCACGGACTTCAGCATGGGCGCGAGCAGCGCGAGGAAGACCGCGGGTCCGGCCGCGTCGAGGCCCCACGCGTCGGTGTCCCCGATGGCCTCGGCGCCCAGGGCGCCGAGCAGCGTGGTGAGGTTCCACAGCACGTACAGGCTGATCCCGGTGACCAGGAAGCCGAGGCGGGCAGCGCGCCGGGTCGGCTGCGCCAGCGACACCGCGGTGGTCTCGTCGATCACCCACTGGGCCGCGAACGGCCGCACCGCGCGGCCAAGAGCCAGCAACTGGGACAGGCGCAGCCCGTAGAACGCGTTGCGCACCCCCAGGAAGAAGGCACCCGCCGCGGCCGTGACCGGGCCGCCGCCGGCCGCGAGCGCGCCCACGAGCGCGAACTGGGAGGCGCCGGTGAACACCAGGAGGCTGAGCACACAGGTCTGCGACACGCTCAGTCCGCCGCCGGCCGAGGTCGCCCCGAAGGCGAAGCCGGACAGTCCTACGGCGACTCCGACTCCGAGTGCGTCCCGGACGACGGCGGAGTCGGCTTTCCCTGGGTCTTCGGCGCGTATGTCTGCGAGAGCTGTCTGTTCTGCCACACCTCGGACGGTACGGGCAGCCGCCGCCGCGGGTCTTGTACGTTCTTGCGCTCACGCTGGTACGCCCCGGGAGGCACGCCGACGATCCGGGCGAAGTGGCGGTTGAGGTGCGGCTGGTCGGTGAACCCGACGGTGACGGCCGCCTGGGCCGGTGTCGTGCCCGCGTCCAGCAGACGCCGGGCCCGACGCACCCGGGCGTCGGTCAGCCAGGCGTGCGGCGGCATGCCGTAGGCGTCGCGGAACGCCCGCAGCAGGGCGAAGGGGCTGGTTCCGAGGTCGGCGGCGAGCCGTTCCAGCGTGGGCGGCTCGGTCATCCGTTCCTCCAGCACGGCACGCGCACGTGCCGCGATCCGGGTTCCGGCCGTCCGCACCTCGTGCCGGGGCACCGGCCCGCCGTTCAGCCGCAGCAGCCGGGTCACCGCCACCCGCAGCAGGGTGTCGGCGGCGAGCGCGTTGCCCTCGTCGGCGGCGCGCAGCACCTGGTGGACGAGGCCGACCGCGTACGGGTCGTCGAGGACGGGGCTGACGAAGCCGGGGGTGCCCCGGATCCCGGTGGTCTCGGCGGCTATCGCGGCCACCACGTCGGGCGAGGGGTAGACGGCTCCGTACCGCCAGCCCTCGGGGCCGCCCGCCCGGCCGGTGTGTGCGGTGTCCGGGTTGACCAGCGCCAGTGCTCCGGCGCCGGCGGCCACGTCCGACCCGCCGTGGTGGAAGACCTCGACGCCGTCGACGATGGCCGCGATCACGAAGTGCTCGTGGGTGTGCCGGACGAAGGTCTTGCGGATGTAGCGGGCGCGCAGCAGGTCGACACCGGGCAGTTCCTCGTACTGCCAGTGCCGCGCCAGCTCGCCCGACCCCGCCATCCGGTCATTGTCCGTCACACCGCCGCCGCGGCCACGCCGCCGTCGGTCCGGTCGCGGCCGGCTGATGCGGTCCCGGCCCCCGCCGGTGCCGTCAACGGCCCCCGACAGTGCGGTCCGAGTCCCCGCCGATGCCATCAGCGGCCCCGTCTATACGGTCCCGGCCCCCGCCGATGCCATCAGCAGCCCCCGTCAGTACGGTCCCGGCCCTTGCCGGTCCGGCCACGGCCGCCGTCGGCGCCCGACGCCCGCCGCCCGGCGTACCGGCACCGGCACCGGCACCGGCACCGGCACCGGCGGCGTTTGCCCAGGTCAGGCCGTTTGTCAGTGCTCGGGTGCAGGATGGACGCATGGTCAGCTCCGCACATCGAGCCCTCGACGGCTTCTCCCCCGCGACCCGCGGCTGGTTCACGGGGGCCTTCTCCGCGCCCACCGCGGCCCAGGCGGGCGCGTGGCAGGCCATCGGGGAGGGCTGCGACGTGCTGGTGGTGGCCCCGACCGGCTCCGGCAAGACGCTGGCCGCCTTCCTCGCCGCCCTGGACCAGCTGGCCTCGACCCCACCGCCCGCCGACCCGAAGAAGCGCTGCCGTGTGCTGTACGTCTCACCGCTCAAGGCCCTCGCGGTCGACGTCGAGCGCAACCTGCGCAGCCCGCTCACCGGCATCCGGCACGAGTCCCTGCGCCTGGGCCTGCCCGAGCCCGAGGTCAAGGTCGGCATCCGTTCCGGCGACACCCCGGCTGCCGAGCGCCGTGCCCTGTCCACACGCCCGCCGGACATCCTGATCACCACCCCCGAATCCCTGTTCCTGATGCTGACCTCGGCCGCCCGCGACGCGCTGACCGGCGTCGAGACGGTGATCCTGGACGAGGTGCACGCGGTCGCGGGTACCAAGCGCGGCGCGCATCTCGCGCTCACCCTGGAGCGGCTGGACGAATTGCTGCCCAGGCCGGCCCGCCGCATCGGGCTGTCGGCGACCGTCCGCCCGGTCGACGAGGTGGCCCGGTATCTCTCACCGCGCCGCAAGGTGGAGATCGTCCAGCCCGAGTCCGGCAAGGAGTTCGACCTCTCCGTCGTCGTCCCGGTGGAGGACCTGGGCGAGCTGGTCGGTTCCCCGGCCGCCGACGGCAACGAGGGCGCGGAGCGGCCGTCGATCTGGCCGCATGTGGAGGAGCGGATCACCGACCTGGTGCAGGCCCACCGGTCGACGATCGTGTTCGCGAACTCCCGGCGCCTCGCCGAGCGCCTGTGCAACCGGCTCAACGAGATCGCCTACGAGCGGGCGACCGGCGAGCCCTTGGAGGAGCACCACTCCCCCGCCCAGCTGATGGGCGGGTCGGGCGCGGCCCAGGGCGCGCCGCCGGTCATCGCCCGCGCCCATCACGGCTCGGTCTCCAAGGAGCAGCGTGCCCTGGTCGAGGAGGACCTGAAGGCGGGCCGGCTGCCCGCCGTGGTGGCCACCTCCAGCCTGGAGCTGGGCATCGACATGGGCGCGGTCGACCTCGTCGTGCAGGTGGAGTCCCCGCCCTCCGTCGCCTCCGGCCTGCAGCGTGTCGGCCGTGCCGGTCACCAGGTGGGCGCCGTCTCCACCGGCGTGGTCTTCCCGAAGTACCGCGGCGACCTCGTGCAGGCCGCCGTCGTCACCGAGCGGATGCGCTCCGGCGCCATCGAGTCGCTGAAGGTCCCCGCCAACCCGCTGGACGTCCTGGCCCAGCAGCTGGTCGCCATGACGGCGCTGGACACCTGGCAGGTCGATGACCTGCTGGCCACCGTGCGCCGTGCCGCGCCGTTCGCCTCGCTCCCGGAGTCGGCGTTCACGGCCGTCCTTGACATGCTCGCGGGCCGCTATCCGTCCGACGCCTTCGCCGAGCTGCGGCCGCGCGTGGTGTGGGACCGGGTCGCCGGCACGGTCACCGGCCGCCCCGGCGCGCAACGGCTCGCCGTCACCTCCGGGGGCACGATCCCCGACCGGGGGCTCTTCGGCGTCTTCCTCGCCGGCGCGGACCCGAAGAAGGGCGGCGGCCGGGTCGGCGAACTCGACGAGGAGATGGTCTACGAGTCGCGCGTGGGAGACGTCTTCACGCTGGGCACGAGTTCCTGGCGCATCGAGGACATCACGCGCGACCGCGTTCTGGTCTCCCCGGCGCCCGGCGTGCCGGGCAGGCTGCCCTTCTGGAAGGGCGACCAGTTGGGCCGCCCGCTGGAACTGGGCCGCGCCGTGGGCGCGTTCCTGCGCGAGGTCGGCTCGCTCCCGAAGGACGACGCCCGGTTGCGGCTGCTCGCCGCGGGCCTCGACGCCTGGGCCGCGGACAACGTCCTGTCCTATCTGGACGAGCAGCGCGAGGCGTGCGGTCATGTCCCCGACGACCGGACGATCGTGGTGGAGCGCTTCCGCGACGAACTGGGCGACTGGCGTGTCGTCGTCCACTCCCCGTTCGGTGCGCAGGTGCACGCCCCGTGGGCACTGGCGCTCGGCGCCCGCCTGTCCGAGCGGTACGGCATGGACGCGCAGGTCATGCACGCCGACGACGGCATCGTGCTGCGCCTGCCCGACGCCGACCTGATGGGCCTGGATCTGCTCGACCAGGAGCCCATGAAGGCGTCCACGGCCTACGACGCCGAGCAGGCGCCGGTCGGCGCGGCGGACGTCGCGTTCGACAAGGGCGAGGTCGACCAGGTCGTCACCGACCAGGTCGGCGGCTCGGCGCTGTTCGCCTCCCGCTTCCGCGAGTGCGCCGCCCGCGCGCTGCTGCTGCCGCGCCGCAACCCCGGCCGCCGCACCCCGCTGTGGCAGCAGCGCCAGCGGGCCGCGCAACTGCTCCAGGTGGCAAGCGAGTTCGGCTCGTTCCCGATCGTCCTGGAGGCGGTCCGCGAGTGTCTCCAGGACGTCTTCGACGTCCCCGGGCTCGCCGAGCTGATGGGGGACATCGAGTCCCGCAGGGTGCGCCTGGTGGAGGTGACGACCCCCGAGCCGTCGCCGTTCGCGCGGTCCCTGCTGTTCGGCTACGTCGCCCAGTTCCTGTACGAGGGCGACTCCCCGCTGGCCGAGCGGCGCGCCGCCGCCCTGTCCCTGGACTCGCGGCTGCTGGCCGAGCTGCTGGGCCAGGCGGAGCTGCGTGAACTGCTCGACGCGGAGGTGCTGACCGAGCTGGAGCGCGAGCTCCAGTGGCTCACGGAGGACCGCCGGGTCAAGGACGTCGAGGGCGTGGCCGACCTGCTGCGGCTGCTCGGACCGCTGACCGAGGCCGAACTGACCGAGCGGGGCGCCGACCCGCGGTGGGCCGGGGAGCTGGCCGCCGCCCGCCGCGCCATCCGGGTCCGGATCGCCGGAGCGGACCACTGGGCGGCCGTCGAGGACGCGGGCCGCCTGCGCGACGCGCTCGGCACCGCACTGCCGGTGGGGGTGCCCGAGGCGTTCACCGAGCCGGTCAAGGACCCGCTCGGCGACCTCCTCGCCCGGTACGCCCGCACCCACGGCCCGTTCACCTCGGCCACCGCGGCGGCCCGCTTCGGCCTGGGCGTGGCGGTCACGGAGGGGGCCCTCCAGCGGCTCGCGGCGGGCGGCCGGGTCGTCCAGGGCGAGTTCCACCCCGCGGGGATCGGCCAGGAGTGGTGCGACGCGGCGGTCCTGCGCAGGCTGCGCCGCCGTTCGCTGGCCGCGCTGCGGCACGAGTTGGAGCCGGTGCCGCCGCCCGCGCTGGCGCAGTTCCTGCCGCAGTGGCAGCACATCGGCAAGCGGCACGGCCTGCGCGGCACCGACGGACTGGTGCGCGCCGTCGAACAGTTGCAGGGTGCGTCCGTCCCGGCGTCCGCCCTGGAGAAGCTGGTCCTGCCGTCGCGGGTGACGAACTACAGTGCCTCGATGCTCGACGAACTCACCTCGGCCGGTGAGATCGTCTGGGCGGGAGCGGGGGCGCTGCCCGGCAAGGACGGCTGGGTGTCGCTGTACCTGGCGGACGCGGCACCGCTGCTCCTGCCGCCGCCGCACCCCCTGGAGCCGACCGCGCTGCACCAGTCGGTGCTGGACGCCCTCTCCGGCGGCTACGGCCTGTTCTTCCGGCAGATCGCCGACCAGGTCCGCGCCACCACCCACCCGGACGTCACCGATCCCCAACTGGCCGACGCCCTCTGGGAACTGGCCTGGTCCGGGCGGCTGACGAACGACACACTCGCCCCGATGCGCTCGCTGCTCGGTTCGGGCCGCACGGCGGGCTCCACGGCCCACCGGGCCAGGCGCACCGTCCCGCGCGGTCGCTACGGCTCGCTGACGGCCGCCGCCCGCCCCGTCTCCCGCGCCGGCCCGCCGACCGTCGCGGGCCGCTGGTCCCTGCTCCCGGAGCGCGAGCCGGACGGCACCGTGCGCGCCCATGCCCTGGCCCGCACCCTGCTCGACCGGCACGGTGTGGTCACCCGGGGAGCGGTCGCCGCCGAGGGCGTGGAGGGCGGCTTCTCGGCGGTCTACCGGATTCTGTCGGCCTTCGAGGAGAGCGGCCAAGCCCGGCGCGGCTATGTCGTCGAAGGGCTCGGCGCCGCGCAGTTCGCGATGGACGGGGCGGTCGACCGGCTGCGAGCGGTCGCCAACGCCCGCGAGCGGGGCGACGGCCTGCCCGCCCCCGGCGCCGCGAACGGCAGCCCTCACGGCTTCACGGGGAACGACACCCCGGGCCCCGCAGGGGACGACATCCCCGACTTCACGCACGAGGGCTTCCAGGGCTCCAGCCCGCCCGACGACGCCTCGGCCACCGGGTTCGACCAGGCCTCCGGCGCGTTCGGCGGGCCGGAGGCAGCGGAAGGACCCGACGGGACGGACACGACCGAGGGGACCGACTGGGCGTACCCGGAGGAAGACCTCTCCTTGCCACCCGGCAACCGCACCGCACCGGGCGACTACGTCTCCCCCAGGGACCTCAGGGCCATCGCCTCCCCCGGGCACGGCGGCCCCCGAGGCGGCCCTGTCCTGCCGTACGGCGCCGGATACGGCGACCGCCGTACCCGTACCTCCGCCGCCGACACCCGGGCGGTCGTCCTCGCCGCGGCCGACCCGGCGAACGCCTACGGCTCGGCCCTGCCCTGGCCCGAGCCGCCGACCGGGGCCGGGCACAAGCCGGGCCGCAAGGCGGGTTCCCTGGTGGTGCTGGTGGACGGCGAGCTGACGCTCTACATGGAGCGGGGCGGCAAGACCCTGCTGGCCTGGCCCGCCACCGCAGACACCGAGCCCGCCGACGACCCCCGTCTCCGGGCCGCCGCGGACGCCCTGGCCACCGCCGCCCGCGCGGGCGCCCTGGGCACGGTCACGGTGGAGCGCGTGAACGGCGCCGCGGCGCTCACCTCCCCCGTCGGCACTCTCCTGGAAGGAGCCGGTTTCGTGGCGACCCCGCGCGGACTGCGCCTCAGACCGTGATCAACAGCTGGCTCACCGCGTGATCTGCACACAGCCCAGCACCACCACGGCGCAGGCGGATGCGCCCCGCCCGGGCGCCGCCGAGGTCCGGCGGCACACGGAACGGGAGCGGACCGTCGTACCCACCAAGCCGGCTCCCGCCGAGCCGACGGCACGCCCGGCCCCGCCCACACCGCCCGAGGCACCGCTGCCGCGCCCCGTCGCACCCCCGCGCCCGGGCCGTCACCGGGACCGTCGCCGGTGCCCCGAGCCGGATCGTGCCCGACCGGGTGGGGACGCCCGGAACCCGACCCAGAACCCGACGCGGAACCCGGCCCAGAACCCGACGCGAACCGGATCGCGGCGGTCGCGCCCAGGCCCCCCGACGCGGACGCCGCTCCCCCGCCGTCGTGTCCGCGGCAGCGCACCCCACCGCCACGAACACGACCGCGGCACCGGCAGCTGCCGCCGACGACCACGCGCCCGTCGTGCCACGACTGCCCGTCGTGCCACCCTGGACGCATGCCCGAAGGTGACACGGTCTGGCAGGCCGCGAGGCGGCTGCACGGCACGCTCGCGGGCCGGGTGCTGACCCGCAGCGATCTGCGGGTGCCCAGGTACGCCACGGTCGATCTCACCGGGCGCACGGTGCTGGACGTCACGCCGCGTGGCAAACACCTGCTCACCCGTATCGAGGGCGGTCTCACGCTGCACACACACCTGCGCATGGACGGCGCCTGGCGGGTGTACGGCGACGGCGAGCGCTGGAGCGGCGGCCCGGCGCACCAGATCCGCGTCATCCTGGGCACCGGGGAGCACACCGCGGTGGGCTACCGCCTCCCGGTCCTGGAGCTGCTGCGCACCACGGAGGAATCCCGCGCCGTGGGCCATCTCGGTCCCGACCTGCTCGGTCCCGACTGGGATCCGCAGGCCGCCCTCGCCAACCTGCTCGCGGACCCCGCCCGGCCCCTCGGCGAGGCCCTGCTCGACCAGCGCAACCTGGCGGGCATCGGCAATGTGTACAAGAGCGAGCTCTGCTTCCTGCTCGGCGTCACCCCGTGGCTGCCGGTGGGCGCCCTGCCCGACGACCGCGCCGCGAAGCTGCCCGCCCTCGCCAAGAGACTCCTGGAGACCAACCGCGACCGGCCGGTCCGCACCACCACGGGCCGACGCGGCCAGGACCTGTTCGTCTACGGCCGGGCGCCCCGCCCCTGCCTGCGCTGCCACACCCAGGTCCGGGTGGCCGACCAGGGCGACGGCTCACGGGAGCGGCCCACGTACTGGTGCCCGCGCTGCCAGCAGGGCCCGGCACCGGCACCGGGTTCCCCGCAGGCCCGCGGAATCCGCCCCCGCGACAACAATTGACGACCCGTCAGAAATGCTCGTACGGTCACTTCATGACCGTCGACGCGTACGACCTCAGCGGACGCACCGCATTCGTCACCGGCGCCGCGAGCGGCATCGGCCGGGCCTGTGCCGTGCTGCTGGCCGAGGCGGGCGCGACCGTGCACTGCGCCGACCGGGACGCCGCCGGCCTGCGCGAGACGGCGGCCCACATTGAGGCCCGGGGCGGCACCGCCCGCACCCATCGGCTTGACGTCACCGACCGGGCCGCGCTGCGGGAGGCCGTACGGTCCTGCGAGCGCCTGGACGTGCCGGCGGCGGTCGCCGGGATCATGCACAGCAGCCCGGTCCTGGAGACCACCGACGAGGACCTCGACCGGGTGCTGAACGTCAACTTCAAGGGCGTGCTCCATGCCTGCCAGGAGGCGGCGCTGCTGATGCTCGACCGTGGAACGGGGGGCAGCATCGTCACCATGGCCTCGGGCGCCGTCGACACCGGCGGCCCGGGGCTGCTCTGCTACGGCGCGGCGAAGGCGGCCGTGGTGCAGCTCACGAAGACGCTGGCGACCGAGGTCGGCCGGCACGGCATCCGGGTCAACGCGGTCGCCCCCGGCTGGATCCGCACACCGATGACCGCCCGCCACGACCACGCGGCGCAGGCCCGCGCGGAGACCCTGATGAACCGCATGTCGCCCCTGGGCCGGGTCGGCGAGGCAGAGGAGGTCGCGCACGCCGTGCTGTACCTGGCGTCCGACGCGTCCTCGTTCACGACGGGCCAGATCCTGCGTCCGAACGGGGGAGTCGCGATGCCCTGGTGACATCACCGGCCCGCCAGGCGGCCACCCACCGCTCCGGTCCGACGGCGCCCGCGGCGCACGCCTTCGGCATGCAGTGCACCGGCAGCAGGCTCAGCCCCCAGCCGCCGGCCGCGACGGCGCCCTCCAGCGCCCCCACATCCGCGCCCAGCACGATCCGCACGACGGCCCACGTCCATGCCGCCCCGAGCCCCAGACTCATCCCCCACCGCACTGCCCGCCGCACCATGGCCGTTCACCTCCAGCCGGACGCTAGAACGCCGCCTCACCCGCCGTGGAGGCGCATCGACGGCTCACCGATGCAGCACCGGGCCGCACCGAACGCCCTTTGGATCTGCACCAGAACGCCTTTCCGGGAGCGGGATCCGGGTTTCCTTCCGGTCGGCGCCGGAGATGCGCCGTCCTTCGTGTGAGTGTCCCCCGGCCGGGCCCGAGCCGCATCCAGGACGACCGCGTCCGCTCCTCGGCCTGCGCGAAGCGGTGCGGGCGGATCCGCGCCGTGAAGGCGACGCGCCTCGCGGCTTCGAAGGCGTCGCCCTGCGGCAACCTTGCCCGCCGCCCGCTGAGCGGGCACGGGCCGTTCAGCCGCCCTCGGGGCGACGCAGTGAGCGCCTTTGCAGCAGGCCGCCCAGGACAGCCAACGCGACGGTGACGACGAAGAGCGTGTTCAGCACGATCATCGAATGCCCCGCCACTTTGAAGGACATACCGGTCGCCAGGCTCGCGGCCAGCGACACCGCCCCATAGCCCCACAGCTCCGGCCGCACTACGCGGCTGCGCAGCCACGGCAGCAGCCACCCGGTGGCCAACGCCACACACCCGCAGGCACCCAACAGGCCAAAGCCCACCGCGGCTGCACCGACAAGGAACACGTCCATGTCCCCAACCCTCCCCATTCGGCGGCCCCACCGTACCGCCCTGCGCACCACCGGAACGCAGGGCGACGGCCCGATCAGCCGTTCTCCGCCTGGAACATCCAGTGGTGATGCATCAGGCTCCAGAAGCAGACCGGCGTTTTACCAGCTCAAGCGGCCTATTTTTGCTACCCC
>NZ_JBEPAP010000054.1:0-63021 GCF_040298665.1 Streptomyces sp. NPDC001508 | reverse complement strand
GAGGGCGTAGGAACTCCCATCATCCCAGGTCAGCAGGCACCTCTTCCCATTTCCCCGTCCCCAGACCGACCTTCACGCGGTGGATCCAGGCTGATTCCTCGGCGGAGTTGATCGCCGAGGCCCGAAAGAGGCACCTGCGAGATCATAAGTAGCGAGGTAATCATCCGTGGCCGAACCGCCCCAGGAACCGCAGTGGTTCAAGAGTAGTTACAGCGGTACTCCCGACAACGAGTGCGTAGAGGTAGCCGAGATGCCCAAGGGGCCGTGGGTCCGAGATTCCAAGAGGCCCGAAGGCCCGCACGCATTTTTCTCGCGCGCCGCGTGGGCCACGTTCACCGAAAGCATTCGCTCCCAGAAGGCACCCACGCGCGATTGACGTCGCGATCATTTTGCTCGGCCCGGCCCCCCTCATGAACGCCGGGCCGTCGTGTCACGGCCCGAGAGGCCGTTCGGTCAGCTCTCCCGCGACCACCTGGAAACCGGGGGGGGGTGGGCGGACCAGTCTCGGAAAAGTCTGTGCAGCAGATTCTCGATGCGGACAATCGGGAGACGTGGGTGTTGTCCGCATCAGGGTGCCGAAGGGGAAGACATGCCACAGAAGCCCAAGCCCCTGGACGAGACGAAGTCGAGGCGTGCCTGGTGGGGTAAGGAACTCCGCAACTGGCGGGAAGCGCGAGGTATGTCGAGCCGCGAGTTGGGCGCGAAGGTGCACCTCAGTGCCACATCGGTCGAACGCATCGAGAAGGACGAGCGCCCCTGCAACGCCAACCTGGCCGGCCGGCTCGACGATGCTGTGCAGGCCGGCGGAGCACTGCGACGGCTTTGGCGCCTCGTCGAAGAGGAAGCGGACAAGCAGTCCGCTGATGCGGACAAGACCCCTGGCGGACCGACTCCTGACGGCATCGGGACACCGGCCACGGGCATGCTTGGACTGATCCCGCCCGTGAATTCGGATCGGAGTCCGTCACCAGTGGAGCGCCGTGCCTTCTTAACCCTCGGCGGCATAGCCGCCCTTGCCCCCGGAGCGTTTGTCGACCTACTCCCAGGGACGGGACCAACCGCGCTCCCCAAGATTGTTCGCCCCGAAGACATCGAGCAAGTCAGGGCTGCCGCCGACACCCTGGCCGGATGGGACAACCTCTACGGCGGTGGGGGGATCTCGCGCAGTTCCTCTGCCGGGCTGTTCATCTGGGCCAAGGGGTTGCTCGCCACGAAGTACCCCTCGCAGTTGGAGTCAGACCTCTATACCGCCGTCGGGCGCCTTTCCATGGTGATGGGAGCGAGCGCATTCGACGCGTACGAGCACCATGACGCCACCGAGCTGTTGAGGTTCGGCACCTGGTGCGCAGAGCAGGCGAACAATTGGCACCTCCGGGCCGCGGTCCTCAACTGGCGAGCCCGGCACGAGATCTGGTGCGGAAGGCCCGATGAGGGCCTGACCCACGCGGAGAACGGCCTTGTGCGGGCGGACCGTCTTACGCATCGGGAACAGGCCACGCTTCACAACGCCAGGGCCCGGGCCTGGGCGAAGATGCAGCGGCCGAAGGAGGCGCTGGCTGCCATCAGACAGTCGGACGCGGTCTTCGACCGTGCTCGCGATGGCAAGGACGTCCCGTGGATGGCCTACTACGACGAGGCTCAGCACCATGGGGATACCGGACACGCGGCGTTCGATGTCGCGCTCACGCCAGGGCAGTCCCCCTCCTTGGCCATTTCTCGTCTGAAGGCCGCGATCGAAGGCCACACGGACAACTACGTACGCTCGCGTGCGCTGTCGGGCACCAAGCTGGCGACGCTGACCATGGCCACCGGGGACCCGCAACAAGCGGTGGCCATCGCCAACCGCGCCCTGGACGAGGTAGGGAGGCTCCGTTCCAAACGAGCAGCAACGGACATGGAGGATCTGTCCGCAGCGTCCGTGCGGTATGCCCAAAGGGCGGAGGTGGCTGAGCTGAGGGGCCGGATCGCCACTACGGTCCTCGCATGACCGCGGCGCGCACCGAGGAGTCCTTCGCCGTCCTTCAGGACGTGACAGCCGCTGCCGGGCTGTCGGCCGAGGGGGCTGAACCCATCCGGCTCGCCGAGAACGACCTGTGGCGGCTTCCGACCGGAGTCGTCGTGCGCATCGCACGAGCGGGGCAGGACGAAGCGGCAGCCCGAGAAGTGGTCGTGGCCCGCTGGCTGGCTGAGAACGACGTCCCGGCCGTGCGCCCGACACAGGTGGATCAACCTGTGTATGCCGGCGGCCGAGCCGCCACCTTCTGGGAACTCCTGCCTCCGCACCGGCACGGCACCGAAGCCGACCTTGCACCGCTGCTGCGTCAGATGCATCGATTGCCCAAGCCGACGTTCCCCATGGGCCGGCTACAGCCGTTCGTTCGTATTGCCGAACGCCTCGCTGCCGCGCGCTCCGCGAACGACGATGACCGGAAGTGGCTCCTCGATCGGCTCGACGAACTCAAACAACAGTGGGGCAGCCTTCCGGCCGGGCTTGCGCACTGCGTGATCCACGGCGACGCCTGGGGCGGCAACTGCGCCGTGACCGCCGAAGGGGCACTGCTCTTGGATTTCGAGCGCACGTCGATCGGACCGCCCGAGTGGGATCTGACCTCCACGGCGGTCGCCTTCGACACCTTCGGCACCCTGTCCGCGACCGAGTACGCGGCCTACTGCGAGCAGTACGGCCACGACGTCAGGCAGTGGGCGGGATACGCGACGCTCCGCGGCATCCGGGAACTGCGCCTCGTGACATTCGCCCTCCAGATCGCGGATCACGATGACGGTGCCGTCGAGCAGGCCCGCTATCGCATCGAGTGCGTGCGTGGCCTACGCGGGCCACGGCCTTGGCGATGGGAAGCGGTGGGGTGAGCCGAGCCCCCTGCGCCCGGGGGCAGGGGATGCGACGAGTCGCGCACAGGGCCGTCGCCGGTGTCGTCGTATCCGTGCTCGGTGGTACGGGACCGCCCACCGCCCGCGCAGGGGCGTGCACAGCACGGCGGGCGGCGGTCCAGTCTGTGGACCGCCGCCCGTGAGACAGGACTTGGTGTGCCCGGAGAAAGGGACCGTCGGACGGGTTGGCTACTTCGTCGGTTTTCTGCCGGTTACGCCCAGGTGGACCAACAGCGCGAGATTCGGCTTGAGTTCGGCCTGTTTCACGCCCCAGGACTGGAAGCCCTTCTGGTGCGCGGCCACCGCGGCGAGCATCGCGACCAGCGAACCCGCGACGGCCGCGGGATTGACGTCCTTGTCGACCCGGCCCTTCGCCTGGAGTTCGGCGATGGACTCGGAGAGGGAGTTGTTCACCGAGTTCAGGATCTTCATGCGGATCTTGTAGAACCGTTTGTCCCCCTCGGCGGCGCCGAGGTCCACGACCCGCAGGATCGCGTCGTTCTTGCGCCAGAAATCCAGGAACCCGTCCACGAGTTCCTGCGCGGTCAGCCAGCCGGCCTTGCCGGTCCAGGTCCGTCCCGCCAGCAGTTCGGCCAAACCGGCACCCTCGGCGGCCATTTGCTCGGCGATCTCCAGGACGGCACCTTCGACGTCCGGGAAGTACTGGTAGAAGGTCGCGGGCGAAGTCCCTGCCTTCCGGGCGACATCGATGACCTTGACGTCCCGGTAGGGGGAGGAGCTGAGCATCTCGCTGAGGCAGTCGAGCAGCTTCTGCCGGGTCGCCTGCCCACGCCGGCCGGCCACGCGGCCGTCGACGGTACGCACTTGTCCTGTCATGCCGTCAGCTTACCGAGGGGTGATGAGAGCGCGATTCGGCCGACTGCAAATGGGGTGCGAGGGGGTATGGAGGGTGGTGTGCCTGGTCTGCGGGGTGCGCGCGAGCCGGTTACTTTGGCGGCATGGCCGAAAACAGGGCATCGGTGTACGGAGAGGGCGTCCCGTGCTGGGTGGACGCACAGCTTCCCGACGTGGCGGCGGGCCGGCGGTTCTACGGTGAGCTGTTCGGATGGACCTTCGACGAGGAGGTGCCCGCGTCCGCGTCCGCCGTATGGGCGCGCAAGGACGGCTCGCCTGTGGCGGGGCTCACATACAAGGCGGACGGCCGGATGCCCACCGTCTGGACGGTGTACTTCGCGACGCCCGACGCGCGGGCGCTGTGCGGGCGCATCAGCGCGGCCGGCGGGCAGATCGTCACGGCCCCGGTGGCCGTCGACGGCCTGGGCGCGGCCGCCCTCGCCGCCGACCCGGAGGGCGCCGTCTTCGGCCTGTGGCAGGCCGGCGACCACCCCGGGTTCGGGCGCCGGCACGAGGCCGGCACCTTCGGCTGGGCCGAACTGTACTCCCGGGACACCGAGGCCGCCAACGCCTTCTACGGGGATCTCTTCCACGACGCCCTGTTCGGCGCCGACGCCGAGCCGGACTTCGGCCGCGCCCCCGTCTCGGACGTCTTCCCGGCCGAGATGCCGCCCCATTTTCTCGTCCATTTCCTGGTCGCCGACTGCGAGCGGGCGCTGGGCGCGGTACAACGGCTGGACGGGCGGGTGCAGGCGCCGCCCTTCGACGCGTCGTACGGACGTGTGGCCGTCGTCACGGACAATCAGGGGGCGTCCTTCGCGCTGCTGCAGCGCTGATGTCGGCACCGCACAGCGCCGCACAGCGCCGACACGGCGGTGGAATGTCTTGCTTGTCGTGAGACACCCCTAATGTCGCCGGGTTCGCAACCTGTGCCCGTGGCAGGAAGAATCAGGGTGCGTGCCGCCACGGCGGTGCGGTGGTGAGACGCTGCACTGGGTCGCGTACATATGGAGGCGGCGCGGCCCGTACGGGGAGGTGGCAGGCAAGTGGTGGATCAGCTGACGCAGCACGACCCACGACGGATCGGGCCGTTCGAGGTGCTGGGGCGGCTGGGTGCCGGCGGCATGGGGCTGGTCTACCTCGCGCGCTCGGCGTCCGGGCGCCGCGTGGCGATCAAGACGGTCCGCACGGAACTCGCCGAGGACCAGCTCTTCCGGGTCCGTTTCACCCGGGAGGTGGAGGCGGCGCGCGCGGTCTCCGGCTTCTACACCGCCGCGGTCGTCGACGCCGACCCGCGGGCCGCGGTGCCGTGGCTGGCCACGGCGTACGTCCCCGCGCCGTCCCTCGAAGAGATAGTGAACGACTGCGGGCCACTGCCGGCCCAGGCGGTGCGCTGGCTCGCCGCGGGCGTCGCCGAGGCGCTGCAGTCCATCCACGGCGCCGGGCTCGTCCACCGCGACCTCAAGCCCTCCAATGTGCTCGTCGTCGAGGACGGCCCCCGCGTCATCGACTTCGGCATCGCCTCCGGGGTTTCGAACACCCGTCTGACCATGACGAACGTCGCCGTCGGCACGCCCGCCTATATGTCACCGGAGCAGGCCAAGGACTCCCGCAGCGTCACCGGCGCCAGCGATGTCTTCTCCCTCGGCTCGATGCTCGTGTTCGCCGCCACCGGACACCCGCCCTTCCACGGCGCCAACCCCGTCGAGACCGTCTTCATGCTGCTGCGCGAGGGCCCCGACCTGGAAGGACTGCCGGACGAGCTGCGCCCGCTGATCGAGGCGTGCATGCAGATGGAGGCCACCGGACGCCCCAACCCGGCCGACCTCCAGGCCCAGCTCGCCCCGCACCTGTTCGGCTCGGGCTCCGACGACAGCGGCACCGCCTCTGCCTGGCTGCCCGAGAAGGCCGTCGCCCTCATCGAGACCCGCCGTGGCGGGCGCCCCGCGGTTCAGCCTCCGCCCGTCGGCCCGCGCAGCGGCGGCCGGCCCGCCGTACCCGCGGTGCCGCCCCCGCCCGCGCACGACCCGGTGATCCCCACGCCCCCGGCCCCGGTCCCGGTCGGCGCCCCCGACGCCGGTCCGGTCCGGCTGGCCGGCGCCCAGGTGCCCATCGGGCCCGGCCCGCGCGTCGCCGACGCCCGCGCCGCCGCCGTCAAGGCGCCGCCGCCGGAGGCCGGACTGGTCGCCAACTGGTCCCGGCCCCGCACCGGCGTCAACGGCGCCGACCCCGCCGTACCGGCGGCCCCGCCCGCGCCCCCGGAGACCGCGGCCGGCTGGCGCCCCTGGCGTTTTCGCATGTCCAACGACGTCTGGGGCACCCCGTCCGTCGCCGACGGCCTCGTCCACGTCACCTCCTTCGAGGTGCACGCACTCGATGTGGCCACCGGCCGGCGCCGTTTCAAGACCCGGGATGTGGCCTGGTCGATGGCGGTCGCGGACGGCCGTATCCACGCCTCCGACGGCCCCACCCTGTTCGCCCTGGACGCCCGCGAGGGCACCGATCTGTGGCGGCTGTCCACGGACGCCTGGGTGTACTCCCTGAAGGCCGACCGGGGCACCGTCGTCACCGGCACACGCGGCGGCGGCGCCCAGGGCTGGGAGGCGGCGGGCGGGCAGAAGCTGTGGGAGATCGCCGGCTGCCAGACCGACTTCGAGTCCCCCGAGTCCGGGCCCGCCGTCCACGACGGCACCGCGTTCGTCTGGCAGGACGCCCGGCTGCGCGCCCTGGAGGCACGCACCGGCGAGGAGCGCTGGGCGTACCCGATCGGCGACGCCGCCTCCTGCGGGATGGTGCCGGTGCGGCTGACCCACGCCCCCGACGGCTGTGTGTACATCTCCGCGGGCTCCCGCGTCCTCGCCATCGACGTGGCGAGCGGCATGGTGCGCTGGCACTTCGAGGCCCCGGCGGTCTTCCTGTGCCCGCCGGCCTTCGTGCCCGGGCCCGCCGTCGCCGGCGGCGGCATCTACCTGGCCGACTACCTGGGCACGGTCTACGCCCTCGACGCCGCCGACGGCCGCGACCGCTGGCGCATCGCCACGGAGGCCCGGTCCTCGATCGAGCCGGTGCTGGTCGCCGCGGGCCACGTCCACGTCGGCAGCGGCAAGGGCCTGTACACCCTGGACGCCGTCACCGGCACCCCCAAATGGCGCTTCCAGGCGGGCGGCGACATCGTCGGCTCGCCGGCGGTCGCCGAGGGCCGGATCCACTTCGGCTCCACCGACCACCTGCTGTACACGCTCAAGGCCGACGACGGCCGGCTGCGCTGGAAGCTGGCCACCGGCGGGGAGATCACCGGATCCCCGGTGGTGACGGACGGGGTGGTGTACGCATGCAGCAAGGACCGCTGCGTGTACGCGTTGGACGCGGAGAAAGGCACGGGCACCGCACGCGCGTGACACTTCGCTGAGAAGGGAGAGAAAGGGGCGTGCCGCAGTGGTGCGGGGTCAGGCCGCGGGCCTGAGTTCCTTGAGCATCACGGCGTACAGCGGAGAGTCCGGGAACGGCTGACGCTCACCGACCTTCCGGTATCCCCAGCTCTCGTACAGTGCCTGCAAGCGTGGGCGTTCGGTGTCGACGGTGAGCACGGCAAGCGCCTCTGGCCGGTCGGCGAGCAGCGCGGCATGCAACTGCTCCCCGAGACCCTGCTTGCGCCACTTCGGCCTGAGCATGAGTTCGGAGACGGAGAACGTGGACGCATCGGCGGGCTCCTCGTCCAGGTACTCACGCCACCATTCGCGGCCCGGCTCGCCGGGCGCCCCGTAGGTGAACCCGATGGGTTCGCCCTCTGCGTAGGCGACCACACACGCGAACTCTTCCCGGCCGCCCCAGTGGTCCACGAACCAGGGGAACCGCTGCACGAACTCCTCGTGGCGCCTGTCGGCGTAGGCGTCGGCGTGAACGTCGAGCAGGGTCTGCCGGATGCCGGGAAGGTCGGCATGGCCGTAGCGGCGTAGCTGAACTGCCGTGGTCAACGGGCGCTCCATTCGGATCGGTACCGGTCGGCCCACTCCCGCGCCACCTTGGCGGACGGCGCATGGGTGAGAAGGCCACGATAGAAGTCGCCGAGCAGGACCCGGAGGCGGCCGGGCAGCGGGCTGCCGGACATCAGGTCGAAGACGCCCTCTGCGGAGGCGCAGGCATGCTCGGCGTCGCCTTGGTGGAGCTGGGCGACGGCGAGGTGGACCGTGGCGCCCCGCTTCCGACGCTGCCGCGGCCATGGGCGCGACGGTCGTCACGCTTCCCGATACCGGCCTGTCGTGGGGAACTGTCGAACAGCCGGCCGTCGGAGCCGACGTCGATTCCGATTCGGTGGCGGGTCGCTGCTGTGCCGGTCGTGCTCGCCACCGCCGCGACATGGACGGTCGGTCCGCGTCGTAACAGGTTCTCCCGACTCGTGCGGCTCGCCTGTGCGGGACGCGATTTGCCCCCGGCCACGACCTCTCAGGCTCGCTACGCTGTGCGCGCGGTTCGCTGGGCAGCGCGGCTCTTGCCGATGCGCAGGGCGTGCCTGGAGGACTCGGCCGCTGCAGCCCTCTTGCTGACGGTGGCTCGACACCGCGCCGAGTGGTGCCACGGGGTGGCACTCGACCCCGTACGGCTGCACGCCTGGATAGCCGACCCGGAAGGGGAACCCGTCGAAGAACCGGCGGACACCGCTCTCTACACCCCCACCTACACACCAGACGGGCCCGGCTTGGCACGGGCCGACAGAGGAGTACGACCGTGAGTGACCCGCACATCCTGCTACGCGGCGAACTGCTCGCCCTCGCAATGCCCCGCCAAGACATGCTGCCCACGTACCACGCATGGGAGAACGACGCCCGGACCATCCTCGGGTACGGGAACCAGTGGGCACAGGCGTGGGAGGTCCGCGCCGCCGGATACGAGCGGCAGCGGGGCAACGAGCGCTTCCAACAGTTCGAAGTGGTGCGGCTGGACGGCAACACCCCCGTGGGAATGACGATTCTGGAAGTCAACACCTACGTGCGCACCGCCGAGTTCGTGATCGTGCTCGCCCCCGAGGAACGCGGCAAGGGCCTCGCCGCGGAAGCGGCTCGGCTCACGCTGGACTGGGCGTTCCATCTCGCGCACCTGCGCATGGTGTGGCTCAAGGTCTTGGAGCCCAACGGAATCGCGGCGTACGAGAAGGCAGGGTTCCGCCCGTCCGGCCGGCTCCGGCAGTCGGGCTACTGGCTCGGCAAGCCCGTGGACGAACTGTTCATGGACGCGCTGCCCGAGGACTTCCCCGGACCGTCTGCCGTGGCTGCTGCCGCCGGCGGCTGACGCGCTGCTCATCCTCGCTTGAGTGCCCCCGCTCGCCGCCTCGCGGGCGGGGCCGCTCGCTCCTCCAATCGCGCTGTGGCCCTTCCGCGCGGGTGGAGACGGTGCCCCGGCACGAGTTCCTGCGCAGCGGATTCTTCGAAGCGGTTCACGGCCCCGGCCCCACCGCGTGGCGGCCGGTCCTTCCTGATGACCCCCGATGGCTGGGCCGCTGCTACGACGATGACTCCCTCGTTACCCAGATCGCCGGGACGATCGTCCCCCGCGACATCCGCGGCGAGATCCTGCGTGCCCCCACCTCGTCCAGCACGATGCCCGGCCTCGTCACTCGGATGCTCGAAGACCGAAGCTCTGACGGCCGAGCCCTGTCGCACGGTCACCATATGGTGACATGGGCGTGACAGATGGGTCGTTAGGGTGGCGGCATGCAGTCACGGGGGCACACGCTCAAACTCACAGCGGTATCGGTGCTGGTCATCCTCTCGCTGACCGGATTCTCCACGGGACGTCACGGCCGCGGTCACCACCACAGCGACAGCGACAGCGACGGCGGGGGCGGTTGCAGCAGTTCCAGCCAGGACCACGACACGTCGTCGTCCTCGTCCGGCGGCTCCGGCTCGTACCGGGACCGCTACGACGACGATGACACCTACGACAGCGACGACGGCTACGGCAGCGGCGGCACCAGCACCGGCACGACGGCGCCGGCGCCGACGTCGGCGGACGCGACGGTGAAACTGCTGCGCTGCGCGTCGAAGAAGGCGCCGTACGCGACCGTCGAGGTCGAGAACCCCCATGGCACACCGGGGACGTTCGCGGTCACCGTCGACTTCGAGAACGCGCGCGGCAAACGGATCGCCTCCGAGGTCGAGGAGGTCGACGTGTCCGCGTACGACACGGTCACCGTGAACGTGTACGTCGCCGGCTCCGCCCTCGCGGCCCGGGTCGGCCGGTGCGACCCGCACCCGACCGCCCCGCCCGTCGGCTGACCCCGACCGCCCCGACCGCCCCGCCCGTCGGCTGACCCCGACCGCCCCGACCGTCCGCCCGTCGGCTGACCCCGGCCGTCCCGGCTGTCGGCTGACCCCGACCGGCCCGACCGTCCGCCCGTCGGCTGACCCCGACCGGCCCGGCCGTCCCGGCTGTCGGCTGACCCCGGCCAGCCCGGCCGCCCCGCCCGTCGGCTGACCCCGGCCGGCCCGGCCGGCCCGGCCGTCCCGGCTGTCGGCTGACCCCGACCGCCCCGGCTGCCCCGGCCGTCCCGGCTGTCGGCTGACCCCGGTCGGTCGCGGCGGGGCCGGATCTCAGCGGGTGCGGAACTTCCCGGAGCGGCGGGTGGCGAACAGTTCTGCCTGGCGGTGTGTGGGGAGGTTGCCGAGGGAGACGAGGTGTGGGGCTTGGGCGAATCCCTGGGCCAGTGCGGCCTCCCGGGCGGCCCACAGCGCCCGCACCGTCCCCTGCACCGCCTCGGCCGGATACCCGGCCATGACCGCGGCGCAGGCCCGCGCGGCGGCCAACGCCCCGCCGGGCTCGGTCAGTTCGGAGACCAGGCCGATCTCGTGGGCCCGCCGCGCGGAGATCCGCTCGGCGCTGCCCATGAGCATCATCCGGGCGACCTCCCCGAACGGCATCCGCTGGGCCATCAGCACCGACTCATAGGCGCTGACCATGCCGTAGGCCGTGTGCGGGTCGAAGAAGACGGCGGTCGGGTCGGCGACGACGAAGTCGGCCTCCCCGAGCAGATAGAACGCGCCCCCGCAGGCCATCCCGCGCACGGCCGCGACGACCGGCTTCCACAGGTCGTTCGCCTTCGGGCCGATCCCGAGCAGCGGATCGTCCTGCATATACGGCGACGAGGGCTGCGGCACCACGGCGTCCCGGTCGATCCCGGTGCTGAAGGCCCGCTCACCGGCCCCGGTCAGGACGAGTGCCCGTACGGTGTCGTCGAACCGCAACGCCCGCCAGGCCGCGACGAGTTCGTCGGCCATGGCGAGGTCGATGGCGTTGAGCCGGGCCGGCCGGTCCAGGGTGACGACGGCGACGCCGGTGTCCGGCTCCGCGCTGACGCGGACCGCGGTCATGGGCGCTCCAGGGTCCACTGGGGCAGACAGGTGCCGTCGTCCAGGGTGCTGAAGACGACCTGCACCCGGGCCCCGATCCGGATCCGCTCCGCCGGTACGGAGTCGAGCGGCGCCCCCGGCCCGGCGACCAGGTTCCCGACGAGCCGGATGCGCGGCGCGTCGTCGAGTTCGACCACGACCACGTTGTACGGCGCCCGGGCGGCGTAGTCGGGCAGCAGCGGCGGATGGGGCAGCACATACGACCACACGCGCCCGCGCCCCGAGGCCGCCCGCCACTCGTGGCCGAAGGACTGGCAGTGCGGGCAGCAGGGGCGGGGCGGGAACCGGGGCTCGCCGCAGTCGGCGCAGGTCTGGACGCGGAGTTCGCCCCGGGCGGCGTACTCCCAGAAGGGGGCGCCGTCGGTGTCGGTGACGGGGGTCAGCACAGCGGTGTCAACTCCTGTTCGTCAGAAGGAGGGCGGAGGTGGGCACGCCCTCGCCGGCCGTGACCAGGCAGGCGGCGGCCCCCGGGATCTGGGCGGTGCTGGTCCCGCGCAGTTGTCTCACGCCTTCGGTGATCAGGTTGAAGCCATGCACATACGCCTCTGACAGCCCGCCGCCCCCGGTGTTGACGGGCAGCCGCCCGCCGATCTCCAGCGCGCCGCCCTCGGTGAACGCGCCGCCCTCGCCCCGCCCGCAGAAGCCGTACCCCTCCAGGGAGAGCGGGATGAGCGCGGTGAACGCGTCGTAGATCTGGGCGACGTCGATGTCGTCCGGGGTGAGGTCGGCGTGCTTCCACAGGTGCCGGGCGGCGGTCCAGGCCGGGCCGGTCAGGGGGTCGTCGGTCCAGTAGTTGACCATGCCGTGGTGCTGGGCGGGCAGGCCCTGGGCGGCGGAGTGGACATAGACGGGGGCGCGCCGGCAGTCCCGGGCGCGCTCGCGGGAGACGACGACGCAGGCCAGCGCCCCGTCGGTCTCCAGGCAGTTGTCGAAGAGGCAGAGCGGTTCGCTGATCCACCGGGAGGTCATGTACATCTCGCGGGTCAGCGGCCGTTCGTACATCACGGCCGCCGGATTCTGGTTGGCGCGGTTGCGGCAGGCGAGCGCGACATTGAAGAGGTGGTCGCGGGTCGCGCCGTACTCGTGCATGTAGCGGCGCGCGAGCAGGGCGATCTCGTCCACCGGGCGCAGTAGCCCGTAGGGGCGGGTCCACTGGGCGGGGGTGGGGAGCTGGGCCGTGGTGTCGGTCCAGGGGCGGGGGCCGCTGCCGCGTTTGCGGGACCGCCAGGCGACTCCGACCGTGGCCTGTCCGGCGGCGACGGCGGTGGCGAGATGGGCGACGGTGGCGCAGGAACCGCCGCCGCCGTACCCGGCCTTGCTGAAGAAGGTGAGGTCGCCGAGCCCGACGGCCTTGGCCAGCTCGACCTCGTCGGTCTCCTCCATGGTGTAGGAGGCGAGGGCGTCGACCTCGCCGGGTGCGATCCCGGCGTCGTCGAGGGCGGCGAGCACGGCCCGGCAGGCGAGGGTCTTCTCGTCCTCCGCAAGGTGCCGGGCGAACGGCGTCTGCCCGATGCCGACGATCGCGGTGGCGTCCTTCAGACCGTTTCCCGCCATGGTGCCCGCCCCTTCGCCCGGTGGCCGCCGACCGTCGAAAGGGCCGGTCCGCCGCTGTGCTGACAGCCCGTCAGGCTACCGCTAATCTGACGGTCAGTCAGCTATGCGTCGGGAGGCTCGGGGAGGCCGGTTGTGCGCGGTGACATGCGGTGGGGCAGCATTCCTGACCTGGTGCGAGCGGCGGCCGAGCGGTACGCGGACACCGAGGCCGTGGTCGACGGCCGCACCCGCGTCTCGTACGCGGAACTCGGCGCCCGCGTCGACCGTGCGGCGGCGGCCTGCCTCGCCGCAGGCACCGGCATCGGCGACCGGGTGGCGATCTGGGCGCCCAACTCCCTCGACTGGATCGTGGCGGCGCTGGGCGCGGTGTCCGCCGGTGCGGTCCTCGTCCCGCTCAACACCCGCTTCAAGGGCGCCGAGGCGGCGGACGTGCTGCGTCGCAGCGGGGCCCGGCTGCTGTTCGTGACCGGCACCTTCCTCGGCACCTCGTACGTGGCGTCGCTGCGGCGGGCGGCGGCCGGCGGCGAGGGGACCGCGGGACCGCTGCCCGGACTGCCCGAGCTGGCACAGGTGGTGGTTCTCGCCGGCGACGCCCCGGCCGACTTCTGCACCTGGCAGGACTTCCTGGTGGGCGGCAAGGGCGTGGGCCGGGCCGAACTGACCGCGCGTGCGCGGCGCCTGGACGGCAGCAGCCTGTCCGACATCGTCTTCACCTCGGGGACCACGGGCCGCCCCAAGGGGGCGATGATCACCCACGGGCAGACACTGCGCGCCTACGACATCTGGGCGGGCCTGGCCGGTCTGCGCGCCCGCGACCGCTACCTCATCGTCAACCCCTTCTTCCACACCTTCGGCTACAAGGCGGGCGTGATCGCCTGTCTCACACGGGGCGCGACGATGATTCCGCAGCCGGTGTTCAACGTGGACACGGCGCTGGCGAACCTCGCCGCGGAACGGGTCACCGTGCTGCCCGGCCCGCCGACCCTCCTTGAGGCGCTGCTCGACCACCCGGGCCGGGCCGGCCACGACCTGTCGGCGCTGCGTCTGGTGGTGACGGGCGCGGCGGTCGTCCCGCTGCGGCTGGTGGAGCGGCTGCGCGGCGAACTCGGCGTGCGGACGGTGCTGACGGCGTACGGTCTTTCGGAGGCGAGCGGCATGGCGACGATGTGCCGCCGCGGCGACCCGCCGACGGTGATCGCCTCGACGTCGGGCCGGGCGATCCCCGGCACCCGGGTCCGGGTCGTGGACCCGGCGGGCACACCGGTGCCCGCCGGCACCCCCGGTGAGGTGCTGGTCCAGGGCTTCCATGTGATGCGCGGCTACTACCGGGACGCGGCGGCGACGGCCGAGGCGATGACGGCGGACGGCTGGCTGCGCACCGGCGATGTGGGCGTCCTCGACGCCGCCGGCAATCTGCGCATCACCGACCGGCTGAAGGACATGTTCATCGTCGGCGGCTTCAACGCCTACCCGGCCGAGATCGAGCAACTCCTCGCCCTGCACCCGGATGTGGCCGACGCGGCGGTGATCGGCGTCCCCGACCCGCGGCTCGGCGAGGTCGGCAAGGCGTTCGTGGTCCGCCGCCCGGGCGCCCATCTCACCGCCGACGACCTGATCGCCTGGTCCCGCCGCGAAATGGCCAACTACAAGGTGCCGAGAACGGTCCAGTTCCTCGGCGCCCTGCCACGCAACGCAAGCGGCAAGATACTGAAGGCCGAACTCCGCGCCCGCTGAGAGCCCGCACGGCCGCCCGCCCCCGGACGTGCCTCCGGCCGCCCGTTCCCGGACACGCCTGGGCTGCCCGTTCCCGGACGTGCCTCCGGCTGCCTGCTCCCGGGACGCGCCTCTGGCCGCCTGCTCCCGGACGTGCCTGGGCTGCCCGCCCTTGGACATGCCTCCGGCCGCCTGCTCCCGGACGTGCCTCCGGCTGCCTGCTCCCGGACGTGCCTCCGGCCGCCCGCCCTTGGACATGCCTCCGGCCGCCCGCCCTTGGACATGCCTCCGGCCGCCCGCTCCCGGACGTGCCTCCGGCTGCCTGCTCCCGGACGTGCCTCCGGCCGCCCGCTCCTGCCTCCGGCTGCCCGTTCCCGGACACGCCTCGGCTGCCCGCCCCCGGACACGCCTGGGCCGCCCGTTCCCGGACGTGCTTCCGGCCGCCCGTTCCCGGACGTGCCTCCGGCTGCCCGCCCCCGGACACGCCTGGGCCGCCCGCTCCCGGACACGCCTGGGCCGCCCGATCCCGGGACGCGCCTGGGCCGCCCGCTCCCGGACACGCCTGGGCCGCCCGCCCACCAGCACGCCTCGGCCGCGGCGGCTCCCCTCCGTGCCGCCGCGGCCGGTCCCCGTCCGGAGGAAAGGTCTACTTGTCGTCCAGGTCCAGCGCGGGCGGCGCCGGCATGGCGTTGTTGAGCGTGCTGATCGTCTCTTCCTTGGCGGGCTCGCTGGGCATGGCGTTGTTGAGTGTGGTGATCGCCTCGTCGGCGGCGGGCGGCGTGGGCATCGCGTTGTTCTTCTTCGCGACGGTCGCGTCCTGCTTCTGGTCGCTCATGGGCCTGAATCCCTCTGTTCGGTGACGAGTGAGGAACGCCCGTCCGGAAGCTCCCCCGAGGGCTGCCGGACGGGCGCTCGGAGCCGCAGATTAACCGGTCGGGCTCCAGATCAGACCATCTGCCCCCCGACGCGACGGTCTGACAGGAACGAGGATGCCGGGTGGCGATAAACGAACGCTGAACGCCCGCGAACCACCGCGGAAGGCACCTCCGTGAGGCACCTCCGTGAGGCACCTCCGTGAGGCACCTCCGTGAGGCACCTCGGTCACGCCGCGGAGGCGGGTGCGAGGAGCGGGCGCACGGTGTCGGCCTCCGGTGCGCCGCACTGTTCGTAGAGGTTGAGCGCCTCACGCCAACAGGCCCTGGCCCGGTCCACCTGCCCCAGTTCGCTCAGCACCCGTCCCAGGAGCGTCAGGACGTTGCCGCGCATCCGGTCGCCGCCGATGCAGCCCAGGGCGAGCGCCTGTTCGGCGTGCTGGGCCGCCTGCGCGAGGCGACACCTGGCGAGATGCACCTGTGCGACACGGAAGTTGGTCACGCCCTCCCACAGCCGCTGCCGGTGGTCGTTGAAGATGCGCAGGGCCTCCGAGAACTCGTCGAGCGCCTCGGCATGACGGCCGGCCTGGTTCAGGGCGACCCCGAGCGCGAAACGACTGTTGGCGAGGCGCACCGAACGGCCGATCTCACTGTGGGCCGCGAGCCCGCGCCGCGCGATCTCCACCGCCTTGACGGTATCGCCCATCCCCAGGTAGGCACGGGACAGGTTGCCCAGGACGGTGGCTTCGAACGGCCGGTTCCCCGCCGCCCGCAGACCTTCGAGCGCCTGGTCGAAGAAGACCTTGCCCTCGGCGAACCGGTTCTGGTGCAGACAGATGAGCCCCCGGTTGTTGGCCACCCAGCTGACGGCCGTCGCGTCCTGCATGGCCTCGGCGAGTCGCATGGCGACCCGGGCCTCGTCCTCCGACTGCTCGATACGGCCGGAGACCAGGAGCACATCGCTGAGCACCGTACGGGCCCTGCCCTCGGCCCGTTCGTCCCCCATGGCCCGGGTGGCCTCACAGGTGGCCCGCGCCGTCATCTCGTACTGGTACGAGCCGGCCCCCGACTCGGTCAGGTCCTTGGCCACCCACAGCAGATCGACCGCCCGGCGCAGCCGGCCGGTTCCCGCCGCCTGCCGTACGCAGGCCAGCAGCGGCCCGGCCTCCGTGTACAACCAGTCGAGGGCCGCCGCCCCCTCGGTGAAGCTCAGCCCGGGATAGCGGGTGGGTTCCAGGTCGTCGATCAGCCGGTCCCGGGGCTGCTCGATGGCGTACACCTGCGCGGTCGACGCCAGGTAGAAGTCCAGCAGCCGCGACATCGCCGCGTCCCGCTCGCTCGGCGGGTGCTCGTCGCGTTCCGCGCAGGCGCGGGCGTACAGCCGGACCAGGTCGTGGAAGCGGTAGCGGCCGGGGGCCGCGGACTCCAGGAGCGAGGTGTCCACCAGGGACTCCAGCAGGTCCTCGGTGGCGTCCGGGGGCAGGTCCAGTACGGCTGCCGCCGCCGCGAGCGAGATGTCCGGGCCGTCCGCGAGGCCCAGCAGGCGGAACGCCCGGGCCTGGGCCGGTTCCAGCTGGCCGTAGCCGAGTTCGAACGTCGCCTTCACCGCGAGGTCGCCGGCCTGGAGTTCGTCCAGCCGGCGGCGTTCGTCCGCGAGTTTCGCCGCGAGGACGGACACCGTCCAGGTGCGCCGGGAGGCCAGCCGGGACGCGGCGATGCGGATCGCCAGGGGCAGGAAGCCGCAGGCCGCCACGACGTCCAGCGCGGCCTTGCGCTCCGCGGCGACCCGCTCCGCCCCGACGATCTTCGTGAACAGGGCCAGCGCCTCGTCCGGGGACATCACGTCCAGGTCCACCAGATGCGCACCGGCCAGGTCCACCATCCGCACGCGGGAGGTGACCAGCGCGGCGCAGCCTTCCGTGCCGGGCAGCAGCGGCCGTACCTGCGCCGCGTCGCGGGCGTTGTCCAGGAGCACCAGGACCCGCCGGCCGTCCAGCACCGACCGGTACAGCGCGGCCCGGTCCGCCAGCGAGTCGGGGACGGCCGTGTCCGGCGTGCCGAGCGCCCTGAGGAACGAGCCGAGGACGGTCTCCGGCTCGGCGGCCCGCGGCCCGGCGCCCTGTAGGTCGACGTACAGCTGCCCGTCGGGGAAGGCGGCCCGCGTCCGGTGGGCCACGTGCACGGCCAGGGTGGTCTTGCCGACGCCGCCGATCCCGGCGAGCGCGGAGACGGCCATCACCCGGCCCTCGGCCTTGGAGGCGGAGGCGAGGATCTGGCTCAGTTCGGTGACGAAGGCGGCACGGCCGGTGAAGTCGGGCACGGTGGCCGGGAGTTGGGCGGGGCGCAGCGGGACGGGCGCGGGCTCGGCGAGCGGCGCGGAGGGCTCGGCGAGGGCCGGGTCGGCCTGGAGGATGCGCTGCTGGAGGTCGCGCAGGCCGGGCCGCGGGTCGACGCCGAGTTCCTCGGCGAGCAGCCGCCGGGTGTCGGCGTACACGGCTAGGGCCTCCGCCTGCCGGCCGCTGCGGTAGAGGGCCAGCATCAGCAGTTCGCGCAGGCGTTCACGCAGCGGGTGCGCCGCCGTGAGCGCGGTCAGTTCCGACACGGCCTCCGCGTGGCAGCCCTGTTCCAGGTCCATGTCGAGGCGGGATTCGAGGAGTTGCAGCCGCCACTCCTCCAGCCGTACCCGCTGCGCGTCGGCGTACGGGCCGGGCACGCCCGCCAGCGGCTCGCCGTCCCACAGGGCGAGCGCCCGGTCCAGCACGTCCCGGGCGTGGCACAGATCGCCCAGGGCGCGGGCCTTGTCCGCCTCGGCCACGAGGTCCTGCGCCACCGCCAGGTCCAGGGCGCCCTCGCCGAGGCCGCGCACCGCGTAGCCGCCCGACTCGCTGACCAGGACGCCGGGGCCGAGCGCCTTGCGCAGACGCGAGGCGTACGTGCGTACGGCGGCGAGGGCCTGAAGGGGCGGCTCGGTGCCCCAGAGCGCGTCGATCAGTTCCGGTGCGGTCGCCGTCCTGCCGCCGCGCAGCAGCAGGGCGGCGAGCAGGGCGCGCTGCTGCGGGGAGCCGGTGGCGAGCGGCTCCCCGTCGTGCCAGGCGCGCACCGGACCGAGCACGCTGAAGCGCAGCGCCGGCTCCTGGGCCGAGGAGCCGGGACGCCGCTGCTCCGGTACTCGCGGTCCACCGTCCATGCGTTCGTCCCCCTAGGCATCCCGAACAACTACGTCAGTTTGCCTTGTAGGGGGCGGATGCGTCAGCCGTGGGAGACGGCGATCACAGGCGGGCGCGCGGGAGTCCACAACCTCCTCACGTCCTCTTCGCACGGTTCCGCGCGGTCCTCCGGCCCCGGCCCCGTCCACGGAAGCTGACGGGCCGTCAGATCGGCGCTACGGTGAGCGCCATGCAGACCCGACCTTCAGCCCCCTTCCCGGAGATCATCTCCGTGGACGACCACACCGTTGAGCCGGCGAACGTCTGGCAGGACCGGCTCCCCAGCAAGTACCGCGACACCGGCCCCAGGATCGTGCGCGCGCCGCTGAAGGAGATGTCGTTCCTCGGCGGCCGGTTCAGGCCCGTCATGGGCGCGCCGGGCGACGACGGCCCGGTGGGCGACTGGTGGGTGTACGAGGACCTGCACCGCCCGCTGACCCGCCTGGACACCGCGGTCGGCTGCAGCAGGGACGACATCAGGCTGGAGGTGATCACATACGAGCAGATGCGCGCCGGGTCGTACGACGTGTCGCGGCGGCTCGACGACATGGACGTCAACCACGTGCAGTCCGCGCTCTGCTTCCCCACCTTCCCCCGCTTCTGCGGCCAGACCTTCACCGAGGCCGCCGACCGCGACCTCGCGCTGCTGTGCGTGCGCGCCTACAACGACTGGATGGTGCAGGAGTGGTGCGGGCCCGTCGCCCGGGGGCGGCTGGTACCGCTCACCCTCATCCCGCTGTGGGACGCCCGGCTGGCCGCCGAGGAGGTCCGGCGCAACGCGGCCCGCGGCGTGCGGGCGGTCGCCTTCTCGGAGATACCCCCGCACCTGGGGCTGCCGTCGGTGCACACCGACGACTGGGACCCGTTCCTCGCCGCCTGCGACGAGACCGGCACGGTGGTGGCGATGCACATCGGCTCCAGCAGCCGTATGCCCTCCACGTCCGCCGACGCCCCGCCCGCCGTCGGTTCCGCGATCACCTTCGCCAACTGCTGTTTCTCGATGGTGGACTGGCTGATGAGCGGCAAGTTCGAGCGCTTTCCCCATCTGAGGGTGATGTACGCGGAGGGGCAGATCGGCTGGATCCCCTACATCCTGGAGCGCGCCGACGTGGTGTGGCAGGAGAACCGCGGCTGGGGCGGGGTCGCGGAGAAGGTCCACCGGCCGCCGTCCGAGCTGTTCGCCGAACACGTCTACGGCTGCTTCTTCGACGACGCGTTCGGGCTGCGCAACCTGGACGCGATCGGCGCCGGCAACGTCCTGTACGAGACGGACTACCCGCACTCCGACTCCACCTGGCCGAAGTCCCGCGAGGTCGGCGAGGCCCAGATGGGCCATCTGGCGCCCGACGTCGTCGAGCGGATCGTACGGGGCAACGCCATCGAGTTGCTGGGGCTGACCGAGGACGGCCGCTGGGCGGGCCCGCGATGAGCGTCGCGTACGGCATCCAACTGCCCGTCCAGTCCCAGAGCACTCTGTACGCGGAGCGCTGGGAGGCCGGCGCGGGCCCCGGCGACCTGGTCGAGACCGCCCGCGCCGCGGACCGCGCCGGCTTCGCCTACATCGCCTGCTGCGACCATGTCGCCGTACCGCGCCGGCTGGCCCCGGCGATGGGCACCGTCTGGTACGACCCGGTGGCCACGCTCGCCCATCTGGCCGCCGTCACCACCCGCACCCGGCTGCTCAGCCATGTGGCGATCGTGGGTCTGCGCCACCCCCTGCTGACGGCGAAGCAGTACGCGACCCTCGACCACCTCTCCGGCGGGCGGCTGATCCTGGGCGTCGGCGCCGGGCACGTGGCGGAGGAGTTCGTCGTGCTGGGCGCCGACTTCCGGCGCCGCGGGGCCGTGCTGGACGAGTGCGTGGACGCCCTGCGGGCCGCGCTCGGCCCACAGGAGTTCCCCGTGCACCACGGCGAGGTGTACGACTTCGAGGGGCTGGGGCAGCGGCCCCGGCCCGCCCAGGAGCGGGTGCCCGTCTGGATCGGCGGGTCCTCGCCGGCCGCCCTGCGCAGGGCCGCCCTCAAGGGCGACGGCTGGCTGCCGCAGGGCGATCCGCGCGACCGGCTGCCCGGCCTGATCGCCGGGCTGCGCCGGACGCGCGCCGAGGCGGGCATCGCGGCGCCCCTGACCGTGGGCGCCCTCACCGAGCCGCTGTACGTCGGCCGGCCCGCCTGGGACGTGGGCCGCCGGACCCTCAGCGGCCCCCCGGACGCCCTCGCCGAGTCGCTGCGGGCCTACCCGGCGATGGGCGTGGACCAGATCCAGGTGCGGTTCCGCTGCCGAAGCCGCACCGAACTGACCGACCAGATGGCCGCGTTCGGCGCCGACGTGGCCCCCGACCTCTAGGAGTGGGCATGGGCAAGCTGGACGGACGCGTGGTGCTCGTCACCGGCGCGGCACGCGGGCAGGGCGAGCAGGAGGCCCGGCTCTTCAGGGCGGAGGGCGCCGAGATCGTCATCGCCGATGTCCTCGACGACCAGGGGCGGGCGCTGGCCGAGGAGCTGGGCGCGCTGTACGTCCACCTCGACGTGGGCCAGGAGGAGGGCTGGCGGGCCGCGGTGGCCGCCGCCAAGGAGGCGTACGGGCATATCGACGGGCTGGTCAACAACGCCGGCATCCTGCGCTTCAACGCCCTGGTGGACACGCCGCTGGACGAGTTCATGCAGGTCGTCCGGGTCAATCAGGTCGGCTGCTTCCTCGGCATCAGGACGGTCGCGCCCGTGATGGAGGACGGGGGCACCATCGTGAACACCGCGTCCTACACGGCGATGACCGGGATGGCGGCGGTGGGCACCTACGCCGCCACCAAGCACGCGATCCTCGGGCTCACCCGGGTGGCCGCGCTGGAGCTGGCGCACCGGCGGATCCGGGTCAACGCGGTGTGCCCCGGGGCGATCGACACGGCGATGTCCAACCCGGCCCGGCTGGATCCGGCGGCCGACGCGCAGGAGACGAGCCGGGCGCTGGACGAGCTGTACCGCAAGCTGGTGCCGCTCGGGCGGATCGGGCGGCCGCAGGAGGTGGCCCGGCTGGCGCTGTTCCTCAGCTGCGCGGACTCCTCCTATGTCACCGGGCAGCCGTTCGTGATCGACGGCGGATGGCTCGCGGGGGTCTCGGTCGTCTGACCGCCCCATCTGACCGCCTCGTCTCTGTAGCTGACGAGCCGTCAGCTCTTGACGGTCCATGTGCCCGGTGCCACAGTCGGGCGACAAGCCAGATCTGACGTAGCGTCAGATGAGCGGAACGACAGGGGACGGTGAACCTCCTTGGAATTCGGGCTCTTTGTACAGGGATACGTGGGCAAGCGTGCCGAGACCGATCCGCTCGCCGAGCACAAGGCGCTGATGGAGGAGACCGAGTACGTCATCCAGGCGGACCGCTCCGGCTTCAAGTACGCCTGGGCGTCCGAACACCACTTCCTGGAGGAGTACTCGCACCTGTCCGCCAACGACGTCTTCCTCGGCTACCTCGCCCACGCCACCGAACGCATCCACCTCGGCTCGGGCATCTTCAACCCGCTCGCCCAGGTCAACCACCCGGTCAAGGTGGCCGAGAAGGTCGCCATGCTCGACCACCTCACCGGCAACCGCTTCGAGTTCGGCAGCGGCCGGGGCGCCGGCAGCCACGAGATCCTCGGCTTCCTGCCCGGCATCACCGACATGAACCACACCAAGGAGATCTGGGAGGAGACCATCGCCGAGTTCCCGAAGATGTGGCTCCAGGACGAGTACGAGGGCTTCCAGGGCAAGCACTGGTCGCTGCCGCCCAGGAAGGTGCTCCCCAAGCCGTACGGGAGGTCGCACCCGGCGATGTGGTACGCGGCCGGGTCCCCGCCCTCGTACGCCATGGCCGCGAAGAAGGGCCTCGGCGTCCTCGGCTTCAGCGTGCAGAAGGTCTCCGACATGGAGTGGGTGCTGGAGCAGTACAAGACGGCGATCGTGAACGCCGAACCGATCGGTGACTTCGTCAACGACAACGTGATGGTGACGACGACCGCGATCTGCGCGCCCACGCACGCGGAGGCGATCGAGATCGCCGTGCACGGGGGGCTGCACTATCTGCCCTCGCTGGTCTTCCGCTACCACGACACCTTCCCGCGGCCCGACGGCTTCCCCGTGTGGCCCGAGACGCTGCCCGAGTACACCGCCGAGTTCATCGAGATCCTCATCGAGGAGGAACTACTCATCTGCGGTGATCCGGACGAGGTGCGCACCCAGTGCAAGCGGTGGGAGCAGGCGGGGGCCGACCAGTTGAGCTTCGGGCTGCCGGTGGGGGTGCCCAAGGAGCAGACCCTGCAGACGATCCGGCTGATCGGTGAGCAGGTGATTCCGCGGATCGACACGGATCCTGTGCACCGGACGTCCCGATTCCGGGCGGCGTGATCGCTGCCGCGGGCTGCGGCGGCTTGGCGGTTTCGGCTGCCACGTGAGCGTCGTCGCGGGCCGCGGGTGCGTTGTGGCTGGTCGCGCAGTTCCCCGCGCCCCTTGCGGGGCACCTCGGTGCGCCGGGAAATGAGGAGGGAGCCCCATGCTTGATCATCTCGTGAAAGGTGCGACCGTCGTCGACGGGACCGGGGCGCCCGGGTACGCCGCCGATGTCGGGATACGGGACGGGCGTATCGCCGTCGTCGGCGCCGTCGGTGCCGTCAGGGAGGAGGCCCGCAGCAGTGAGGACGCCGCCGGGCTCGTGCTCGCGCCCGGGTTCGTCGACCCGCACACGCACTACGACGCCCAGCTCTTCTGGGACCCCTACGCGACGCCCTCGCTGAACCACGGGGTGACCACGGTGGCCGCGGGCAACTGCGGGTTCACGCTGGCCCCGCTGAACCCGGACCGGCCCGACGACGCCGACTACACCCGCCGCATGATGGCCAGGGTCGAGGGCATGTCCCTGGTGGCCCTCAAGGAGGGCGCGCCCTGGAACTGGCACACCTTCGGCGACTACCTGGACGCCCTGGAGGGCCGCATCGCTGTCAACGCGGGCTTCATGGCCGGCCATTGCGCACTGCGCCGCCATGTGATGGGCCCGGACGCGGTGGGCGGACAGCCGACCGACGGCCAACTCGCCCGTATGGTCCGCCTGTTCCACGAGGCCATGGACGCCGGCGCCTGGGGCTTGTCCACCACCCAGTCCGGCACCCACTCCGACGGCGACGGACAGCCGGTGGCGTCCCGGCACGCCCGGCCCGCCGAACTGCTGGCCCTGGCCCGCGCCGTCGGCGAGCACGAGGGCACCCAGATCGAGGCGATCGTCGCCGGCTGCCTCGACCGGTTCAGCGACCCGGAGATCGACCTGCTCGTAGAGCTGAGCGCGACCGCCGGACGGCCCCTGAACTGGAACGTCCTGACCGTGGACGCCGCCGTGCCCGAACGGGTGCCGCGCCAGCTCTCGGCGAGCGAACGGGCCCGCGACGCGGGCGGCCGGGTGGTGGCACTGACCATGCCGATCCTCACACCGATGAACATGTCCCTGGGCACCTTCTGCGCCCTGAACCTGATCCCCGGCTGGGGCGAGATCCTGGGCCTGCCGGTGCCCGAACGCATCGCCCGGCTGCGCGATGCGGCCGTGCGGGCCGGCATGCTGCGGCGCGCGCAGTCCAAGGAGGCGGGCGTCTTCCGGCGGCTGACGGACTTCGGGCGGTACGTCATCGGCGACACCTACAGCCCACGCAACCGCCAGCTGACCGGACGGGTGGTCCGTGACCTGGCCCGGGAGCGGGGCCAGGAGCCGTTCGAGTGCCTGGTGGAGATCTGCGCGGCCGACGATCTGCGTACGGTCCTGTGGCCCATGCCCACCGACAACGACCCGGCCTCCTGGGCGCTGCGGGCGGACACCTGGCGGCACCCGGACGTGCTGCTCGGCGGCTCCGACGCGGGCGCCCACCTGGACCGCATGTGCGGCGCCCCGTACACGACCCGCTTCCTCGGCGACTGCCTGCGCGGACGCCGGCTGGTCGGTCTGGAGGCGGCCGTGAAGATGCTGACGGACGACCCGGCGCGGCTGTTCGGGCTGCGCGAGCGCGGACGGATACGCGAGGGCTGGCATGCCGACCTGGTGCTGTTCGACCCGGAGCGGATCGACGCGGGCCGGGCCACCTTGGTGCACGATCTGCCGGGTGACAGCCCACGATTGGACTCCAGGGCGATCGGCGTCCGGGCGGTCTGGGTGGGCGGCGTCGAGGTGATCCGCGACGACGTGGTGAGCGGCGCCGTGCCCGGCCGGGTGCTGCGCTCGGGCCGGGACACCGAGACGGTGGCCACCAAGTGAACGGCCCGCCCGAGCGGCAGCGGCTGTTCGTCGGCGGCGACTGGACCGAACCGGCCGCCGGCCACTACCCGGTGCTCGACCCGGCGACGGAACGGACCGTGGGCCTGGCCCCGGAGGCGACACCGGACCAGGCGCTCGCGGCCTGCGCCGCGGCCCGCGAGGCGTTCGGCCCCTGGTCGCGGACGCCGCCGCGGCAACGGGCGGCCGTGCTCGCGCGGGCCGCCGACATCATCCGCGGCCGGCTGGTCCCGTACGCCGACCTGGCCCGCGCGGAGACCGGCGCGACGACCGCCACGGCGCGCGGAATGCAGGTGGCGGTGGCGGCGGCCCGGTTCCGCCGCTACGCGCGCGTGGAGGAGACCGAGTGGGCGATCGCGCCGCAGATCAGCGAGGCGGGCCCGATGGCGCCGGCCGGCGTGCTCGGCGCGCTCGCGGTGCGCCAGCCGGTGGGCGTCGTCGCCTGCGTCACCTCCTACAACAACCCGTGGGCGAACCCGGCGGGGAAGGTCGCCCCGGCGCTCGCGATGGGCAACACGGTGGTCGTGAAACCGGCCCCGCAGGACCCGCTGTCCGTGTACCGGATGGCGGGCGCGCTGGCCAAGGCGGGCGCGCCGCCCGGGGTGGTGAACGTCGTCTCGGGGCGTTCGGTGGCGGTGGGCGAGGCCGTCGTGGAGTCCCCCGACGTCGACATGGTGAGCTTCACCGGGTCCACGGCCGTCGGGCAGCGCATCGCCGAGGCGTGCGGGCGCGCGATGAAACGGCAGCTGATGGAGCTGGGCGGCAAGGGCGCGGCCCTCGTCTTCGACGATGCGGACCTCGCCTCGGCGGTCGCCGGGATCGGCACCACGTTCTCCTTCTACAGCGGGCAGATCTGCACCGCGCCGACCCGGGTGCTGGCGCAGCGCGGGGTGTACGAGCGGCTGGTCGCCGGGCTCGCGGCGTACGCGGCCCGGCTGAAGGTGGGGGACCCCGGGGAGCCGGACACGGTGGTGGGTCCGGTGATCTCGGCCGGGCACCGGGACCGGGTGGAGTCGTACGTCGAACTGGCTCGCAAGGAGGGCGCGAGAGTGGTGGCGGGCGGCGAACGGCCGCCCCTGGAAAGCGGGTTCTATGTGGCGCCCACGCTGCTGGCCGACTGCACGAACGCCATGCGGGCGGCCCGGGAGGAGATCTTCGGCCCGGTGGTGGCGGTGATCCCCTTCGACGACGAGGAAGAAGGCGTCCGCCTCGCCAACGACAGCGACTACGGCCTCATCGACTATGTGTGGTCCGGGGATGTGGTGCGGGCGTTCCGGGTGGCCCGGCGGCTGCGGGCCGGCGGGGTCGGCATCAACACCGTCGGCCGCAACATGGAGGCGCCGTTCGGCGGGTTCAAGAAGAGCGGGGTGGGCCGGGACGTCGGCTCCTACGCCCTGCACGCCTACAGCGAGGTCCAGACGCTGGTGTGGCCGGGCTGAGCGATGGGGCTGAGCGACCGGGCCGAGCGGTCGGGCGGCCGGGCCGGGTGGCCGGGCTGGGCGGCGGGGCTGAGCAGCCGGGCTGGGCGGCCGGGCCGAGTGGGTGGGTGGCCGGGCTGAGCAGTCAGGCTGGGCGGCGGGGCTGGGCGGGCCGAGCAGGCCGAGTGGCCGGGCTGGGCGGTCGGGCTGGGCGGCGGGGCTGAGCAGCCGGGCTGGGCGGCGGGGCTGAGCAGCCGGGCTGGGCGGCCGGGCTGGGCGGGCCGAGTGGGTGGGTGGCTCGCTCAGTCGGTCAGGTCCACCCGCACCGTCAGCAGGTCCGTGCCGAACGCCCGCACCGCGGCGCTGTTCAGCCGGGGCAGGCCGCGCAGGCGGGCCACGGCGTCGTCGTCCGGCAGAAGGTGCGCGGTGCCGGTGTGCCAGCGGCCCCTGATCCGGACCCGGACCCGGGGATCGGCCTGGATGTTCCGTACATAGTGGGACTTCAGGCCGAACTCCGAGACCAGCCAGAACGAGTCGCCGACGCGCCGCCCGCCCACCGGAGTGCGCCGGGGCAGTCCGGAGGTGCGGCCCGTCGTCTCCAGCACGGTCTGCAACGGAAGCCGCCGCGAGAGCGGATTGGCCAGATGACGCTGGAACCGGGTCACGATGCGGTGCTTCGTCTCGGAGTGTGCGGACATCCGGGTCTCCTGGGGGTGGGCGGGACGGGTTCCTCCTCGGACGGTACGCCCCCGCGGGCCCGTGCGAAGGTAGGTCCATGGGCATCGAGGCCGAGATCATCCGTACCCGTCGGCTGGAGCTGCGTCCGCTGCGCGTCGAGGACGCCGAGGAGATGGCCGCCGTGCTGTCCGACCCGGCCCTGCACACCTTCATCGGCGGCACCCCGGCCGGCCCGCAGGACCTGCGCGCACGCTACCGGCGGTGGACGGCGGGCTCCCCCGACCCCGCCGTCACCTGGCTGAACTGGGTGGTCCTGCTGCGTGCCGAGGTCCGGCTCACCGGCACCATCCAGGCGACGATCGCCACCGCCGACGGGGGACCGGTCGCCGAGGTGGCCTGGGTGGTGGGAACGCCGTGGCAGGGGCGGGGCATCGCCACCGAGGCGGCCCGTGGACTCGTCGGCTGGCTCGGCCTGCGGCCGGTGCGCAGGATCGTCGCGCATGTGCACCCCGGGCACCACGCGTCCGCCGCCGTCGCCGCCGCTGCCGGTCTGGAACCCACCGACGAGCGGCAGGACGGTGAGGTGCGCTGGGCCCGCGACCTCAGCGGCGGCCCAGGAAGATCGTGACCTGGGAATCCGCAGTGGCGGTGCGGGCCGTGGGCCGAGCGGCACAAGGGGCCGTACGGTGCGGGCAGGTCGCCGCTCTGCGCGGGATCACCGCCCGGTGACCTGAGCCAGGGGAGCGCGGGACTTCAGCGCGTGGAGGAGGGCGGCGAAGGCAGCGGGGCTGGTGGT
This sequence comes from Streptomyces sp. NPDC001508, assembly GCF_040298665.1. NCBI lineage: Bacteria > Bacillati > Actinomycetota > Actinomycetes > Kitasatosporales > Streptomycetaceae > Streptomyces > Streptomyces sp. NPDC001508. The sequence continues at coordinate 35,352 of NZ_JBEPAP010000054.1, read as the reverse complement.
GAGGACAGGACGGGGCGGGGCGGGGCGATCGGTGAGGTGGACGGCGGCGGGCGTGGCGGATATGTGGACGCAGGCCTCCCCTTCTTGGCAGTACGACGACTTCCGCCAGCGGCGCGTGGACATACTGGCTCCTCTACTACAGATTCTGGGCGATGGCATGGATCAGGTCCCGGGACTTCTCGGGGCTGAGGGCGGCGGCTCCTACGACCTCCAGGAGGCGTCGGTACTTCTCCAAGTGGGCCTCGGCGCAGACCAGTAGAGGACCGTGGAACTGGTCCAGCTGCACAGTGTCAAGCTCAGGTACGGGACCGCACAGGTAGTTGATGGACTGGCCCGAGCCCGGGAACGCCCCGACGTCGAAGGGAAGTACCCGAAGGGTGATGTGGTCCCGCAAGCTCATGCTGATCAGATGCCTGAGCTGGTCGCGAGCCACCCTCCGGCCGCCCACCCGCATGTGCAGTGCAGCTTCGTGGATGACGGTGCTGTACGGATTCGCGTTCTCCCGGAACACTACGTCCTGGCGTTTGATGCGGTGCGAGACACGGTGCTCCACTTCCGGCGGTGTGGGAGCGGGGATCGCCTTGCTGAAGATCTCCCGGGCGTGCTCGGCGGTCTGGAGCATGCCCGGGACGTGAGCGGTGAAGGCGGTACGGATGGCCGTTGCGTGGTGCTCCAGTTCGGCGAGGGTGAGCAGCCCCGACGGAAGCACCTCGCGGTAAGCCTCCCACCACCAGCCGCGTGTCTTCTCTGCGGCCATGTCCACGAGAGCGTCGATGTAGGGCTGGTTCGTGCACGAGTAGATGTTGGCCATCGCCCGGACGCGGTCGGGGCTCACCCCGAACCTGGCCGACTCCACGTTGCTGAGTTGACCCGAGCTGGTGCCGAGCATCTGTGCGGCCTCGGTGGAACTCAGACCTGCCCTCTCGCGGAGTTTGCGCAGCTCCGTGGCGAGCCGGACTCGTCGCGCGGTTGGCGCGGGCCTGGGCGTCATGCGACCTCCTCCTAGCGGGCGTGCAGCGAGCTTGTCACCCACATGAGGGAGATAGCACCGAGATTCTTCGAAAGCTCGCAAAGCAGCTTTGCGATGCCCCTATCGTCATTGCTGGGCGCCTCGCCTGGAAGCGCACCGTGGGACGCCACGGCGGAGACACCAGGCACCTGTCCAACTCCCCTCAGTGACCGGAGACTTCCGATGGCCACCGTATCCCCCTGCTGGAACTACACCCTGCACCTTCCGCACGATCCACGCGCACCGGGTATCGCACGGGGCACCCTCAGGCTGATTCTCGCCGCGCATGAGATGCCGGAGTTCACCACCACCGCGGAACTCGTGGCGGCGGAGCTGCTGGCCAACTCGCACAGTCACACGAAAGGGCCCTACGCCCTACGGCTCCGCTCGGCCGAGCCCGGTCGTCTCCGCGTGGCCGTATGGGACACGGACCCGCACGTCCCGCCCGGCTTCTCGAACGCCGCCGCCCCGGCACCCCCACCGGACGCCGAGCACGGCCGCGGACTGCCCCTCGTGCGGGCCTGCGCGGACGCGTGGGGCGCGTCGGTGCTCCGTGGGCTGGGCGTGCAGAGGAGCGGCAAGCTGCTGTGGGCCGAGTGCGGAGGCGGGGCGAGGGCGTGGTGACGAGGGCCGTACTGGGATCTGGAGCGATGTCCACTGACCAGGGGCTGATCATAGGCGCACAGCCCGAGCACGGCTGGGGAACGATGCCGCTGCCTGATCCTCCACACCGCAGGCCCGGCACCATGCACGTATGTCGGCATCGGACGGAACGGTCTTGGCGCGTGCGATGCGCGACGACTTCGACTTGTGCCAGCCGCAACGTTGCGCCAGTTCATGCCCGGTGAGTCCCGCGTCCTCCCTGATCTCGACCAGTCGGGTGGCAATGGCCGCGCGGGCAGCCTGGGCGGTGGACAGCGGCGTCGTGGACATGAACTGACGGACCGGACTTCTTCAGATGACGTACTTCTCGTGTGGGATACCCCGCTCCCAGACGTAGTTGAAGGCGGTCGAGCACAGCCGGGCGACGGCCGGCGCGTCGGTCTGGTCGGTGTGGACCCAACGGCCGTTGCCGTCAAAGACGTTGCGGTTCGGCACCTGCCCGGCCCCGGTGGTCGGGCAGGTGCGCACTTCGTCGAGAACCGTCGACGGGCGGAACGCCGGCGGGCCAAGGCCGGTCGGCTTCGCGCAGTACCCCTCGTCTCCGCTGAGGGCCCCAGGGGCTCGCATCTGAATCCCCATGCGCCGCGTGCCATCCAGCGATGGAACGGACACTCCTGGGAGCCCCACGGGTTCGCGTCCAACCTCGCCGAGGCGCAACGCATTCTGTACCCCGAGGCCAGTGAACCCCCAGCCGCGGGGCCGACGCCCAGGCTCGACGCGGGCACCGGAAGGCACCGTAAGCCCCCGAGGCCGGCGTCGGAGCGCTGATCGCGCAGAAGACCTTGCCACCGGTCACGGAGACGTAGGCGCCACGGCTGCTCGGCGGGTGGGCCGGGGGCGAGCCGGGTGCGCGGTACGGCTCCACGACACCACGCCGTACGCACAGGGTGGTTCGACAACTACGCTCAGAGCTTCGACGCCGTCTGGGCCGCCGCGCGACCCTGGGCACCCGACCAGGAGAGGATCGCCCACCGTGGGCAGGACTGAGTACTACAACGACCCGGCCGCCCCGAAGGCGAACACCCTCATCCCGGCCAGTAACCTGCTCGTCGTCGACGAGACCGGCGCCATTCTCCTCCAGCGCCGTCGTGACACCGGCCAGTGGGCGCTGCCCGGCGGGGCCCAGGACATCGGCGAGACCGCGGCCGAGTGCGCGGTACGCGAGTGCCTGGAGGAGACCGGCATCATCGCGGAGATCACCGGCTTCCTCGGCGTCTACACCAATCCGAACCACATCGTCGCCTACACCGACGGCGAGATCCGCCAGCAGTACGAGAACACGTACATCGGCCGACCCGTCGGCGGAGCACCCACGATCAACGACGAGGCCGACGGGGTCCGCTTCGTCCAGCCGGCCGACCTGGACCAGTACGACATCCACCAGAGCATGCGCCAGCAGATCGGCGACTACCTCGCCGGCACCTACCCCCACCTCGGCTGAGCCACCAGGGCAGCCCCAATCCGGGTAGGAGCGAACGAGCCGGCAGCCGCCCCAAAGAACCAAAGGGCCGCGGGGAACGGCGCGACCAGCCACGACGGCGCCGCACCCGGCAATGGTCCCGCACCTGCCGAGCTGTCCCCCGTTCCGGCTGAACTGACTGTGGCCGCGGCCGACCGAAGGGGCGCGGGGAACTGCGCGAGCGGCCGCGACGGTCCCGCGCCCGGCAATGGTCCCGCACGTCCCGAGCCGTCTCCCGCCCCGGCTGAACTGACTGTGGCCGCGGCCGACCGAAGGGGCGCGGGGAACTGCGCGAGCGGCCGCGACGGCCCCGCACTCGGCAATGGTCCCGCGCCTGCCGAGCTGTCTCCCGCCCCGGCTGGACCGACTGTGGCCGCGGGGAACTGCGCGACCAGCCGCGACGGCCCCGCGCCCGGCAACGGCACCGCCCCCCGAGCCGCCCCCCGACCCCGCTGAACCGGCGGAGCCCGAACGTATGCTCAAGGAATGACGACTTCCGCGACCCCCGGGACCGGCCCGACCGAGAACTCCATGCGTCGCGCCCTCAAACGGGCCAGGGACGGCGTCGCCCTCGACGTCTCCGAGGCGGCGGTGCTGCTCCAGGCGCGCGGCGAGGCCCTTGACGACCTCGCCGCGTCCGCCGCCCGGGTGCGGGACGCGGGCCTGGAAGCGGCGGGCAGGCCCGGCGTCATCACCTACTCGAAGAGCGTCTTCGTCCCCCTGACCCGGCTGTGCCGGGACAAGTGCCACTACTGCACCTTCGTCACCGTCCCCGGCAAGCTGCGCCGCGCCGGGCACGGCATGTTCATGTCCCCGGACGAGGTCCTGGACATCGCCCGCAAGGGCGCGGCGCTCGGCTGCAAGGAAGCCCTGATCACCCTCGGTGACAAGCCCGAGGACCGCTGGCCCGAGGCGCGTGAATGGCTCGACGCGCACGGCTACGACGACACCATCGCCTACGTCCGGGCCGTCTCCATCCGCATCCTGGAGGAGACGGGTCTGCTCCCGCACCTCAACCCGGGCGTCATGACCTGGACGGACTTCCAGCGCCTCAAGCCGGTCGCCCCCTCCATGGGCATGATGCTGGAGACCACCGCGACCCGACTGTGGTCGGAGCCGGGCGGCCCGCACCACGGCTCCCCGGACAAGGAACCGGCCGTACGACTGCGGGTCCTGGAGGACGCGGGCCGCTCCTCCGTCCCGTTCACCTCCGGCCTGCTGATCGGTATCGGCGAGACCTATGAGGAGCGCGCGGAGTCCCTTTTCGCGCTGCGCAAGGTGGCACGCGCCTATCACGGCATCCAGGAGCTGATCATCCAGAACTTCCGCGCCAAGCCGGACACGGCGATGCGCGGCATGCCGGACGCGGAACTGGACGAGCTGGTCGCCGCCGTGGCGGTGGCCCGGCACATCATGGGTCCGAGCGCCTGCCTCCAGGCCCCGCCGAACCTGGTCGACGCCGAGTACGAGCGGCTGATCGGCGCGGGCATCGACGACTGGGGCGGCGTCTCCCCGCTCACCATCGACCACGTCAACCCGGAACGCCCCTGGCCGCAGATCGAGGAGCTGGCCGCGAAGTCCGCGGCGGCCGGCTTCGAACTGCGCGAACGCCTGTGTGTCTACCCGGAGTTCGTCCGGCGCGGCGAGCCCTGGCTGGACCCGCGGCTGCGTCCGCACGTGGCCGCGCTGGCCGACCCGGAGACAGGCCTGGCGCGTCCGGATGTCCGTCCGGCGGGGCTGCCCTGGCAGGAGCCGGAGGAGGCGTTCGCCGCCACCGGCCGTACCGATCTGCATCGCACCATCGACACCGAGGGCCGCACCGCGGACCGGCGCGACGACTTCGACGAGGTGTACGGCGACTGGTCCGCCCTGCGCGAGGCGGCGGCCCCCGGGATGGCACCGGAGCGGATCGACACGGATGTGCGCGCGGCCCTGGCGACCGCGGCCGACGACCCGACCCGGCTGACCGACGCGGAGGCGCTGGCCCTGCTGCACGCCGACGGCGAGGCACTGGACGTGCTCACCCGGATCGCCGACGAGGTGCGCCGGGCGGCGGTCGGCGACGATGTCACCTACATCGTCACCCGCAACATCAACTTCACCAATGTCTGCTACACCGGCTGCCGCTTCTGCGCGTTCGCCCAGCGCCGCACGGACGCCGACGCCTACACGCTCTCCCTGGAGCAGGTCGCGGACCGCGCCCAGCAGGCATGGGACGTCGGCGCGGTGGAGGTGTGCATGCAGGGCGGCATCCACCCGGACCTGCCCGGTACGGCGTACTTCGACATCGCGAGGGCGGTCAAGGAACGCGTCCCGGGGATGCATGTGCACGCCTTCTCGCCGATGGAGGTGGTCAACGGCGCCACCCGCACCGGCCTGTCGATCCACGAGTGGCTGACCGCGGCGAAGGAGGCCGGGCTCGACTCCGTCCCGGGTACGGCGGCGGAGATCCTGGACGACGAGGTGCGCTGGGTGCTCACCAAGGGCAAGCTGCCCACGGCGACCTGGATAGAGGTGATCACGACCGCGCACGAGCTGGGCATCCGGTCGAGTTCGACGATGATGTACGGCCATGTGGACCAGCCCCGCCACTGGCTCGGCCATCTGCGTACGCTCGCCCGTATCCAGCGGGAGACGGGCGGCTTCACGGAGTTCGTGACGCTGCCGTTCATCCACACCAACGCGCCGGTGTATCTGGCGGGCATCGCCCGGCCGGGCCCGACACTGCGGGACAACCGGGCGGTGACCGCGATGGCCCGGCTGCTGCTGCACCCGTACATCCCGAACATCCAGACCAGCTGGGTGAAGCTGGGCACCGAGGGCGCGGCGGAGATGCTGCGCTCCGGCGCGAACGACCTGGGCGGCACGCTCATGGAGGAGACGATCTCCCGTATGGCGGGCTCCTCGTACGGCTCCTACAAGTCGGTGCGCGACCTGGTCGCGGTGGCCGAGGCGGCGGGCCGGCCGGCCCGGCCCCGTACGACGCTGTACGGGGAGGTGCCCGAGGAGCGGCAGCGGGCGGCGGCGGCCTCGGACGGACATCTGCCCGAGCTGCTGCCGGTGCTGGACTGACACCCTCGGGAGGCCGCCGGACGGCACGGCCACAGTACGATGATCCGACCCCCGTTCGACGGGGACCCGTAGCGGAGGAGATACGTACCCGTGCCAGCCCGACTGCCCTCGTGGGCCTGGGTCACCGGTCTGACGGTGGGGGGGACCGTGGCCGTCGTCGTCCTCGCCGTCCAGGCCGACAAGGGGCCGCACCCGACGGCCGCGGCGGCCCGGCCCAGCGCATCGGCGTCCGCGAGCGCGCACCCGGCACCAAAGCCGACCCGGACGGCGGACCCGGCGGTGCCGGACGGCTCCGGTACCGGCCGCCGTATCGTCTACTCGCTCGGCCAGAAGCGGGTGTGGCTGGTCGACGCGTCGGAGAAGGCGACCAGGACGTTCACCGTGTGGCCGGGGACGGTCGACCCCGACCCCGGCACCTACACGATCTCCAACACCCGCCCGGCCACGACCGGTTCCGACGGCGTACCGATCGAGCACGTCCTCTACTTCGCCGGCAAGTCGGGCCTGTCGATCGCCTTCTCCAACGCGGTCGACGGCTCGTCCCCGGCGCCCGCCGCGGGCCAGCAGACCAGCGGCATCCGGATGCCCAAGGCGGACGGCGCGGCCCTGTGGACGTTCGGCACGGAGCCGGACACCCGGGTGACGGTGGTCAGTTAGCCGACGACCGCTGCGGCAACTGGACGATCAGCAGGACGACACCGCTGAGCAGGAACGCCCGGGTCGCCGCCTCCAGTCCGTTCCATGTCTTCGACTGCCACATCGCGAACCACTCGCCGCCGATCGCGATGAACCCGGCGCCGAAGAGCAGCATCACCATCAGCAGCCCGTACGTAGACACCCGCCGGGCCCGCCCGTGGTCGCGGCGTGCCCACAGCCACGTCCCGGCGACGAGGACGAGGGCCGCGACCCACTCCCAGACGATGATCGCGACGTAGGCGGCGTCCTGGAGGGCGGTGCTCGTGACGGCCCGGCCCATCAGGTCCTCGTCCCTGAACGTCGTGTCCATGGCCAGAACATGCCGCACGAACTGCTGGTTGGTGCCGAAGTCCGTGAGGTTCCCGACGGCGACGAGCGTCATATAGAGGGCGACGGTCGCGGTGAGCACTCCCGCGGCCAGGGCGGGCCCACGGGATACGGCGGCGGCACCGGCGTCGGCGGTGCGGGTGGTGGAGGTGGTGACCATGACCGGGTTCCTACCCTGCCGACTCCGGTGCGTCCCGTACGCATTGAGCCACAATGGAGCCGGGCCGTTCCGGGGAGACGAGGGGACGTACGCATGGCGCAGCCGCGGCTGTCGATGCAGGAGCTGATCGGGCGCCGCAGGCGGTCCGGGTTCATCGGACGCGGCGCCGAACGGGCCGCGTTCCGGGCGAACTTCGGCCTGCCGCCCGACGACGAGCGGCACCGGTTCCTGTTCCACGTCCATGGCGACGCGGGGGTCGGGAAGACCTTCCTGGTACGGGAGTTGGAGCAGATCGCCAAGGAACGCGGGGCGCTGACCGCGTATGTGGACGAGGCCGCCGGGAGCGTGCCGGAGGCGCTGGCCGCCATCAGCCGCCGATTCGCCGGTCAGGGCCACCGGTTCAAGGAACTGGACCGGCTGCTGGCCGCGCACCGGGAGCGCCGGCACGAGGCGGAGGCGGCGGTGGCCGCGCTGGACCCGGAGGCCGCGTCGGCGGGAAGCCTGGCGCTGGCCCGGGCCGGACTGGTGGGCCTCGGCATGGTTCCCGGCGTCGGAGCCTTCGCGGGCGCGCTGGACGCCGAACGGCTGGCCCAGGGCGCCGACCGGCTGCGGGCGGGCCTGAGCGCGCGGTTCCGCAACCACGAGGACGTGCAGATCGTGCTGTCCCCCGAACGCGTCCTGACACCGGTGTTCCTGACCGAACTCGCCGACGCGCTCACCGCGGCGCCGTGGGCCGTCCTGTTCTTCGACACGTACGAACGCACCGGCCCGTTCCTCGACGGCTGGCTGCACGACGTGATGACCACCGACCGCTACGGCGCCCTGCCCGCCGAGGTCGTCGTGGTGACCGCGGGACAGCGGGCGTTCGACACCGCCCGCTGGGGCGCCTTCGCCGACTTCATGTCCGACCTGCCGCTGACGCCGTTCACGGACGCCGAGGCGCGGGGACTGCTCGCCGACCGGGGCGTCGTGGCCGAGCCGGTCGTCGCGGAGGTGCTGCGGCTCACCGGCGGGCTGCCGGTGCTCGTCTCGACCCTCGCCGAGACGCGTCCCGCCGACCCGGAGGACGTGGGCGACCCCAGCGCCACCGCCGTGGAGCGGTTCCTGAAATGGGAGCGGGATCCCGTGCGGCGGGGCGTCGCGCTGGCCTGCGCGCTGCCGCGGTGGCTGGACACCGATGTGTTCCGGACGGTAGTGGAGTGCGCCGACGACCAACTGGACGCGCTGTACACGGGGTTGACGGGGCTGCCGTTCGTGGACGAGCGCGGGGAGCGGACGCAGTACCACGACGTCGTACGGGCGCCGATGCTGCGGCTGCTGCGCAAGCGGTCGCCGCGGGGCTGGACGGAGCGGCAGCGGCGGCTCGCCGAGACCTTCGGCGCGTGGCGGGCGGAGGCCGAGTCGGGGCTGCGGGCCGACGAGATGTGGAGCGACGAACGCTGGCGGGAACTGCGGCTGGCGGAGTCCTACCATCTGCTCTGCTCGGCGGAGCGCGACGCGCTGCCCCTCGCGCTGCGTGACTTCGCCCGCGCCTGTGACGTGGGCGAGGTCGCCGCGCGGCGGTGGGCGCGGGCCCTGCTGGACGCCGGACAGGACGCCGACGCGGCACGGGCCGCCCGCTGGGGGAGCGAGCTGACGGGGGCCCTCGCGGCCGGCGGGACCGCGGGCGCGCTGACCCTGCTGCTGGGCCGGGCCGGCCTCGACGACCCGTCGCAGGCGCTCGTCCGCGGGGTGCGGGGCCGGGAGCTGTGGCGTGGCGGGGCGCACACGGAGGCACTGGCCGACTTCGACCGGGCGGTCGAGCTGGACCCCGGGCTGGTCTGGGTCCGCCTCGACCGGGCCAGGGTCCGCGGCGACCTGGCCGACCACGAGGCGGCGATCACCGACCTGGACCGGGCCCTGGAACTGGAACCGGAACACGCCGCGGCGCACAGTCTGCGCGGCGAGTACCACCGCATCCTGGGGCATGACGACGCGGCGGTCCGGGACCTCAGCGAGGGCCTGCGGCTCGATTCCGCCAGTGAGTTCGCCTGGGCCTCCCGCGGTGCCGCGCACGAACGCCGGGGCGACCTGGAGGCGGCGCTCGCCGATCTGAACCGCGCCCTCGAACTCAAGCCGGACTACGCCTGGGCGCTCGGCCGCCGGGCCCGCGTCTGGCGCCGCCTCGGCGACCACGCCCGCCAACTCGCCGACCTGGACCGGGGCATCGCGCTGTTGCCCGACTGGCCCTGGGGCCGCTGCGAACGCGGCGACGCCCTGCGGGTGGCCGGCCGCCACGAGGAGGCACTGGCCGACTACGACCGTGCGCTGACCCTGGACCCCGGCTACGCATCGGCATACGCCAGCCGCGGCGCCTCGCTGTGCGCTTTGGGGCGCTACGGGGACGCGCTTGTGGATCTGGAGCGTGCGCTGGAGCTGAGGCCGGACTACTCCTGGGCTCGGGAGCAGCGCGCGTCCGTTTTGCGTACCCGCCCGGCGGACTGAGGCCCGGCACCCGCCAGGCCGGCGGTGCGACGGCGTGGGCGGCCCCTGTGTGCGGGGCTTCACCGGTCACGTTCGGTAACGCCGCACGGGCGGGGCCGCCGGGCCAGCCGGCGATCGGGAGGCGCCGGTCCGCGAGCAGCAGCATGACGGCACATGGCGACCGCGAGGGCCGCACAGCCCGCGTGCGCCGTCGTTCTCCAGGCGTTCACGAAGCCCTCATGCGTCAAGGCTTGGTGACGGCTTTACCCGCGACCTACCTTCACGGGGCACAGTCGGTCCGACCCAAGCGAGGCCTGAATGCTCCTCCGGCATGCAATCGCCGCCCTGGCAGTGGTGCCCGCGCTCGCTGTCCCGGCGACCGCCCAGGCGGCCACCGCTCAGCAGGGTGCCCAGCACGTTCTTCCCCAGAAGACCCACTTCGATCTGCAGGCCCACCGCGGCGGCATCGGCATGACCACCGAGGAGTCCCTGGAGGGCTTCGGCAAGGCCCTGCGCCTCGGGGTGAGCACCCTGGAACTGGACACGCACATCACCAAGGACCAGAAGGTCGTGGTCAACCACGACCGGCAGATCAGCGCCCAGAAGTGCAAGGACACCGGTCCGGTGACACCGGGCGACCCGATGTACCCGTACGTCGGCAAGTACATCAAGGACCTGACGCTGGCCCAGATCAAGACGATGGACTGCGGCTACCAGCAACTGCCCGGCTTCCCCGAGCAGGAGCAGATCAAGGGCTTCCGCATGGTGGAGCTGAAGGACGTCCTCGACCTGGTCAAGAGCTACCGGGCCAAGAAGGTCAAGCTCAACATCGAGACCAAGGTCGAGGCGGGCGCGCCCGAGCAGACGGCGCCGCGCGGGCTGTTCGTACGGCGCGTCTACGAGGAGATCCACCGCTCGGGCATCGAGAGGCAGGTCACCATCCAGTCCTTCGACTGGGGCGCCCTGAAGGAGATGCACAGGCTCGCGCCGTCCTACCCGCTGGTGGCGCTGACCAACTACGACTTCCTCCAGGTCGGCAAGCCCGGCGCGTCCCCGTGGCTCGGTGGCATCGACGCCGACGACTACGACGGCGACTTCGTCAGGGCGGCCGCCGCCGTCCCGGGCGTCAAGGCGCTCTCGCCCGTCTACGGCATGCCGCAGAACGGGACCGCCGCGGACCCGGACTTCAGGTTCTACGTCACCGAGAAGATGGTCGACGACGCCCACGCACGCGGCCTGAAGGTCATCCCGTGGACCTGTGACGACAACCCCACCATCGAGGCGCTGATGGACATGGGGATCGACGGCATCATCACCGACTACCCCAACCACGTCCGGGACATCATGGCCGACCGCGGCATGCGCCTGCCCAAGCCCTACCCCGCCCCCCACACTCACTGACGCCCCCATCCCGCCGGTGGTGCCGGCAGCCCCCGGCCGACACCACCGCCCCGCCGATCACCCGCCTGGAACACCGCGGCTTCCCGACGACTGACAAGCCTCCGGCGAACCGCACCACGACACCGACACGGCGTGCCGGGCGTGCCGGGACGCCACCGGCTGTCCGTCGCCGTCGAAGTCCGCGGCCGGCCAACATCTCGCCCAGCACCCCGAGTTGATGTCGGCGGCGGCGTCGGCAGACCCCGCTGACAGACCCCGTCGACACCCGATACCGGTCGCTCTTCGTCATTTCTGGCACATCCCGCATACTGATCCGCCTCATGAACGGACCGTTCCCGGTCGAATACAGTGCTGTGCTGTCGTGCGTACGGACACTGCCCGGAGGAGGTCTTGGTGGGTGCGACAGCCGGTGCGGTCTGGGGCCGTGCCGAACAGCAGGACTTCCGCAGCCGGGTGCGGGGCACGCTCCTCGGGGCGGCCGTCGGCGACGCGCTGGGCGGTCCGGCGGACGGGCTCACGCTGGAGGAGATCCGCTCCGCGTTCGGCGCCGAGGGCCTGGTGGACCTGGCCGTCGGCTTCGGCAGGCGCGGCGCGGTCACCCACCACACCCAGCTGACCCTGTTCACCGTGGACGGCCTGATCCGCGCCCAGGTCCGCCGCGACACCGGCGCCTGGCATCCGCCGACCGATCTGCACCGGGCGTATCTGCGCTGGGCGGCCACCCAGCGGGACTGGGGCCCGGACGAGCGCCGTGAGGAGGACGGCTGGCTGGCCCGGGAGGAGTGGCTGTACACCCGGCGGGACCCGTCGCGAGCGCTGCTGATGGGCTTCGGCGACGCGCACATGGGCACGCTGGAGAAGCCCAAGAACCCGGGCGAGCTGGGCCCGGAGGCGGTGGCCAGATCGGCGCCGTTCGGGCTGCTGGTCGGCTGGGAGCCGCAACTGGTGGTGCAGCTGGCCGTGGAGTGCGCGGCGCAGACCCACGGCCACCCCACGGCGTATCTGGCGGCGGGCGCGTACGCGGTGATCGTGCACGCGCTGGCCCGCGGCGAGAGCCTGGACGGCGCGGTCCAGCGGGCGCTCGCCCTGCTCGCCGCCCGGCCCGGCCATCAGCCGGTCTCGGACGCCCTCCAGCATGCGCTCGGCGCGGTGCGGCAGGGCATGCCCAGCCCGGCGCGGGTGGAGGAGCTGGCCGGTGACGGCACGGCGGACGGGCTGCTGGCCGCCGCCGTGTACTGCGCGCTGGTGGGCGAGGACGTACGGCACGGGCTGTGTCTGGCCGTCAACCAGGCGGGGCCCTCCGGCGCGGCGGGCGCGCTCACCGGCGGGCTGCTCGGCGCCCTGCACGGCGAAACGGCCCTCCCGCCGGCCTGGCTCGCCGAGCTGGAGGGCCGCCCCACGATCCTGGAACTGGCCGACGACTTCGCGATGGAGATGACCCAGGGGCCCGCGCTGCACGGGCCCACCGGGTCCTCGCCGGGCTGGCTGGTCCGCTATCCGAGGGCCTGACCGTCACTCAACGGAAGGTCGAGGGCAGGTAAAAAGGTTCGCCTTTGCTGACCGCGGTTCACATCTTCGCGGGGCCGGCGAAAGGGCTCAGCGCATCAGCTCTCCGGCGTTGACCAGCAGGGACTGTCCCGTGATGGCACGCGCCCGGTCCGAGGCCAGGAACACCGCCGCGTCCGCCACGTCCCCGTCCGTCGCCAGCTCGGGCAGCGCCATCCGGTCCGTCAGCCGGCCCAGCACCTCCGCCTCCGGCACCTGCTCGGCCTGCGCGGTGAACCGCACATACGCCCGCACCGCCGGGCCCCACATCCAGCCGGGCAGCACGGTGTTCACCCGGATCCGGTACGGCCCCAGCTCGCGCGCCAGCGAGTACATCGCGCTGGTCAACGCCCCCTTCGAAGCGGCGTACGCGGCCTGCTTCACCTGTGAGGGCGCCGCCACCGCCGACTGGGTGCCGACGAACACCACCGAACCGCCGCCCGCCTTCAGCGCGGGCAGGCAGGCCCGGGTCATCCGCAGCGTGCCCAGCAGGTTCACGTCGAGCACCGACCGCCAGGTCGCGAGGTCCGCGTCCTCAAGACCGCCGAAGCAGGAGTCCCACGCGGCCACGTGCACCACGGCGTCGATCCGTCCGAACCGCTCCCGTGCCAGCCCCGCCAGCGCCGCGCACTGCCCCTCGTCGGTGATGTCGGCCGCCCGGTACGCCGTGTGCGCCCCCGCCGGATCGATCTCCGCCGCGCTCTTGGCGAGATTCGCCTCGGTGCGCGCCCCGAGCACCGCGTTGCCCCCGTCCCGTACGACGGCCGCGGCGACCCGGTGGCCGAGCCCCGCTCCCACCCCCGACACCACGACGGTCTTGCCCGCGAGCAGTGACATGGCGGACCTCCCGGCTGTCCCGACCCTGGCGCTTTATCTGACGGGGCGTCAGAGTATGGGCGTCCGCAGAAGTTAGGAAGAGCGCAGGAGCCAGGAAGAGCACGGACGACGGAGGGCAACGGCATGAGTGAGGAAACCCGCAGCGAGCTGTACGCCGAACTGGCCGCCGTGGGCCCCTACGGGGTCCGCCCCGGGCACGCCCTGATCACCATGGTCGAACCGCACCCCGGCCACGAGTACGCGTACAACCGCTGGTACGAGGACGACCACTACTACGCCGGGGCGATGGCCATGCCCTGGATGTACGCGGGCCGCCGCTGGGTGGCCACCCGGGAGCTGCAACTCCTGCGCTACCCCGAGAAGTCGGCCGTGGCCCGGCCGGTCACCGCCGGCTGCTATCTCTCCACGTACTGGATCACCGACGGCCGCTACGACGACCACATGCGCTGGACGGTCGCCATCAACCGGCGCCTGAACCGCGACGCCCGCGTCCACCAGGAGCGCACCCATGTCTTGACGGCCTTCCAGGACCACGAGGCGACCGTCTACCGGGACGGCGCCGCCGGCCCTCGTGACATCCACGCCCTCGACCACCCCTATGCCGGCCTGGTGCTGGAGGTCGTGGACGCGGAGCCGGCCGGTGGCCGGGCCGCACTGCTCGAGTGGCTGCGCGCCCGCCATCTGCCGAGGCGGCTGGCGGGCTCCCCGGCCGCTCTGGTGACCGTGTTCCGCCCGACGCCGCTGCCCGGCGACCGCATGACCTATGTGAAGCAGGTCGAGGGCATCGGCACCCGCCTCACCCTGCTCTGGTTCCTGGAGAGCGACCCGCGGGAGTGCTGGGAGCGGCACTTCACCGGACTCGACGAACAGGTACGGGAGTCGGGCCTCGGCCGGGTGGAGCTGGTGGCGCCGTTCATCCCGACGGTCCCCGGCACGGACCGCTATGTGGCCGAACTGCGGGCCGGCGGACCGTCCGACGCCTGACCGGCGCCGGTCACTGCTTCAGCTCGTCCGGGCACGGCGTGCCCCGCGGCAGCTGGTACGGCGCCGCCAGCCGGTACGTCCCGGCCCGCGGGGCCAGCAGCATCGTCCACTTGTCGCCCTTGGCGTCCTCGGCCGTCTCCATCAGACAGCCGTTGACGTTCTCGTACGTCTTCGGCACCCCGGGGGCGCGATGTTTGGAGGCCTGCGTCTCCTGCGGCGGCTTCAGGCTCTTGCCGTCGGCGTCCACGATGCTCAGCCACGGCGAGTACGGGATGCGGATCAGGACCCGGCCCGCCTTGCGCACCTCGATGGTCAACTCACCCTGCTCCGCCCGGTCGACGACCGCGTTCGGCTCGGCGAGCGGCGCCGCGTCCGTCACCCGGAACAACTGCCAGTTGGCGTCGCCCCAGACCTGCTTCAGATACGGCAGCCCGCGCTGGACCAGCTCCCGCTCCCGCTCGCCGCCGTCACCGTCCGGCTCGTCCTTGGGCAGCACCACGAAGTGCACGGCCCAGCGCTGCAACCACTCGTGGTAGTTCGCCGAGTTGAGCGTGTCGTCGTAGAAGAGGGGGTTGCGCTCCATGTCGGCCTGCCGGTTCCAGCCGCGCGCCAGATTGACGTACGGGGCGAGCGCGGACGCCTCCCGATGGGAACGCGCCGGGACCACCTCGACCCGCCCCTTCTCGGCGCCCACCTGCTGTAACTCATTGACCAGCGGGGCCAGCTCACGCGCCCAGGAGGCCGCCGGCGTCGTGTGCACGATGTCATCGACCGACTTGAAGCCGATCCATCCGGCGAACCCCAGGAACGACAGCACGATCGCATACCACTTGCGCGACCGCGGCACCGCGAAGGGCAGCGCCGCGACCAGCACCACCCCCGCGAACAGCATCGACAGCCGGGAGATGTTCGACCCGATCTGCGAACTGACCAGCCAGACCAGCAGCACCGCGAGGCTGTACACGGCGGCCGTCAGCCGGACCGTCGTCCACTGCTTCGGCACCAGGAACAGACAGAGCAGGCCGTACAGCAGCGGCATGACCGTCGAGCCGAAACCCATCGGCTGGGTGCCCGAGAACGGGAACAGCCAGGCCGCGACGGCGACGACCGCGGACGGCGCGAGGCCCAGCGCCCAGGCGCCCGGGCGGCGCTTCTGCAGGAACAACGCCACCGCGACCAGACCCACGAACAGGCCCGCGACCGGCGACGCCATGGTGGCCAGCGCGGCCAGCGGCGCCGCGACCACGGCCTTCGCCCACCGCTTGTGGCGCCAGCGGTAGGGCCAGCAGAAGACGGCCGCGACCGCGCCCAGCGCGAACAGCGTGCCGAGACCGAACGTCACCCGGCCCGACAGCGCGTTGCACAACAGCGCGAAGACCCCGGCCAGCGCCGCCCACAGTGGATTGCGCACCGACCGGCTGCGGATCAGGACCATGGTCAGCAGCCCCGCCGACACCGTCCCGGCGGCCATCATGGTCGTACGGACACCGAGGACCGACATCAGATACGGCGACACCACGCTGTACGACACCGGGTGCATCCCGCCGTACCAGGCGAGGTTGTACGCCGAGTCGGGGTGCCGGCCGACGAACTCGGCCCACGCGTCCTGGGCCGCGAGGTCGCCGCCGCTGTTGGCGAACGTGAAGAACCAGATGATGTGCAGCACACCGGCGAGCGCGGTGACGGAGAGGGCCGGATGCCGCAACAGCCGCTGCCGCAGGGGTTCGGCGAACGCGAGCGGCCCGGCCCGGCGGGGCGCACGGCCGTCCGTACGGCCGTCCGCGTGGTCGGCGTGGTCGTCAACGTCGGTTGCGGGCGGGCGTATTCGCGGGCCGGATCCCGGGCCCGGATCGGCGTCGTCGGCGCGTGTCGGCTCCGCAGTGGCCACCTGAAGGCACTCCCCGTGTCCCGTCTCTTGTTCTCGGCCGGGTTCCCCGGTGTTTCCGGCCGCTTACCGGCCAGTTCGCGGCCCTGTCCCTTGACCTGCGACCTGCCCCGATTCGTGACGCTAGCACGCACCCCGCCGCGCGGCCCCCGGGTGGGGCCCCGTCGACGGGGTGCGGGAACGGACCGGGTGCGGCGGGTCAGCCGAGCCGGGTCAGCTTGTCCGTGAAACCGGGTTCGGCGAGGTCCTTCTGCAAGGCGACCGGCACCTTGACCGCGCCGTTCGAACCGTCGCCCACGGTGAGGGTGCCCACCTTCGTGCCCGCCTTGGCGGAGTGCGGCACATCGTCGGCGACGAACGACAGCCCGACCTTCAGCCCCGCCCAGCCGACCGCCGTGACGTCCTTGGTGATCACGACCGGCGTACGGCCACCGAGCCCGTCGTCGACGTACCCGACGACATCGCCCTTCTTCAGGATCGTCGCCGAGTTCAGCGCGCCCTGTGCGGCCCGGATCAGCTTGTCGCCCGCGTCGAGGGCGCCGCTGATGATCGTGTTGTCCGAGCCGCCGGGGCCCTGGCCGACCACGGCGCCGACGATGGTCCGCGTCTCCCCGCCGACCTCCCGGGTCGCCGCGAAGACCAGGTTGCCGCCAGCCGCGGTGGTGGTGCCGGTCTTGATGCCGATGACGCCGTTGTAGCCGACCAGACGGTTCCAGTTGCTGTGCTTGGTGCCCTTGTAGTCGGTGTACTCCATCATCCGGGCGACCTCGCGGAAGGAGGCGTTCTGCATCGCGGCCTTCGCCAGCTTCACCTGGTCCACGGCCGTGCTGACCGTCGTCTTCTCCAGACCCGACGGGTCCGTGTACGTCGTGTGGGTCATCCCCAGGTCCTTGGCGGCGGCGTTCATCTTCGCCACGAACGCCTTCTCCGAACCGGCGTCCCAGCGGGCGAGCAGCCGCGCCACGTTGTTCGCGGACGCGATCAGCACCCCTTCGAGCGCCTCCCGTTCGGTGATGGTGTCGCCCGCGCGGACCTCCACGGTGGACTCGCCGTCCGCGGTCGCCTGGTCCTGGGCCGTCTGGTCCACGGGGATCTTCGAGCCCTCACCGCCCTTGAGGGGATGCTCGCGCAGGATCAGATACGCGGTCATGACCTTGGCGACACTGGCGATCGGCACGGGCTTTTCCTCGCCGGACGAGCCGAACGAGCCGATGCCCTGCACGTCGAGCGCGCCCTGACCGCCGGACGGCCACGGGATGGACGCCTTGCCGCCGGTGAAGGTGTAGTTCTCCTCGGCGGTCAGATCGAGGCTCGGCGTGGGCAGCGGGCGCAGCGCCTGCACGATCGCAAAGACGACGGCCAGCAGGACGACCAGCGGGGTCCAGATCTTGACCCGGCGCACGACCGTGCGGACCGGGGTCTGCGGGGGCGGCGGCGTGTTCGTCAGCTCGGCCAGCAGGTCGAGCGGCGGCTTCGGCGGGAGCGGCTGCTGGGTGGTGCGCTCGGGGCCGAGCCGGGGGACACGGGCGGTCGCGTCGGCGGGGGCCGCCGGGGGCTTGCGGGCGGCCGGGTCGTCGAGCGGCTTCAGCGCGACGAACTTGCTGGTCTGCTCGGCATCGGTCTCGGACGTGCCGGGCTTCTTGGCGCCGCCCACCTTGAGCATGGTCGTCGGCTGATCGACCGGCGCGTCCGCGGGCGCCCGTACGGCCTTGAAAACCGCGGTCGGCTGATCAACACCCTGCGCCCCGACTCCGCCTTCGCGCCCGGCGCCGTCCGCGGATCCGCCACGGCCGTCCGCGGGTCCGCCACGGCCATCCGCGGGTCCGTCACGGCGGTCCGCGGGTCCGTCACGGCGGTCCGCGGGTCCGCCAGGGCCGTCCGCGGGTCCGTCACGGCGGTCCGCGGGTCCGCCCTGGGGGGCGCTGCCGCCATCGGCGTCGTCACCATCTGTGTCGGCGTCGGCGTCGTCGTCACCATCTGTGTCGGCGTCGGCGTCGGCGTCGGTATCGGCGTCGGTATCGGCTTGGGCACCGGCACCCGAGGAAGAGCCCTGGCCGAGGGGGGTGCCGGCATCCGTCTTGGCGGCCGCACCGGTCTTGGCGCCGGCGCCGGTCTTCGCCCCGTCGGCTGCCGCGGAGTCGGCCGCTGCCTTGCCGGCCGAGTCCGCGGCGGCGTCGGCGGCACCGTGGGCCCTTGCGGGGGAGCCGGTACCCGCCTTGGTGCCGGACGCCTGAGGAGCGTCAACGCCCGTGGCATCCTCGGCCCCTGCCTCGGCTTCGTCGTTCGTCCGGACACCGGAAACCGAGCCGGCGGCTATGGCGACGGCCTCACCCTCCGCGGTACGGGCGGCATCCGCCTTCGCCTTGGTGGAGCCCGCGTTCGTCCTGGAAGCCGCCTTCGGCTTGGAGCCTGCGTCCGCCTTCGAGGCAGCGTCCGCCTCGGGGTCCGCGTCCGCCTCGGGGTCTGCGTCCGCCTCGGGGTCTGCGTCCGCCTCGGGGTCTGCGTCCGCCTTGGGGTCGGTGTCCCTGGCGGGGGCCCTGTTTGTCTCTGCGTCTGCGTCCGCGTCGTGGCTGACTCCCGCCTCGGAGCCTGCGTCCGCCTTGGAGGGCACGTTCGCCTTGGAGTCCGCGTCCGCCTTGGGGTCGGTGTCCCTGGCGGGGGCCGTGTTCGTGTCGGCGGCTGGGGCCGTCTTCTGGGCAGCCGCAGGTTCGGAGGTCGTCTCGGGATCCGGGGTGCGGTCCGCGTCCTCGGGGTCGGTTCCGGAGGCGGAGGGTGCCTTCGAGGCCGTGGAGTCCTCAGGTCGGGGTTCAGCGGCCCCGGGAAGCGGCTTGGAGGGCGCTTCAGCGGGCTCCGCGCCGTCGGCGTCACCGGAGTCACCCGGGCGCACCCACGCCGCCACAGCAGCCGCCAGGCGCGCTCCCGTCCCGTCGCTCTCCGGACCGACGCCGCCCTGCGCCGCGTCCTCGGCCTCGCCGGTGTTCCCGGCCGCCGTCGCACCGCCGTCGCGCGTGGCGGCCCCGGCCGTGTTCCGGTCCGTCTCCGCGCTGCCGCCCCGGGCCCCTGCCCGGCTCTCGGTCTGGGCTTCTGCCCGGCCCTCGGTCTGCGCCGTGTTCCCGGTCCCCGTTCGGCTCTCGGGCTGGGCCGGGTTGCGGGTGCTCGACCGGCCCCCCGTTCCGCCCGTGTTCCCGGTGCCCGCCCGGCCACCGGCCTGGGCCGGCTTCGCGGCGTTCGTCGTGTTGTCGGCGTCGGTCGACGCCTCCCGTGTCGAGAGCACCTTGGTCGCCGTGTCCGCGCCGCCATGGGACGCGCCCCCGCGGGACTCGGACGCGCGGGCCACCGCGAGCCGCGGATCCCGCGTGTCGGGAACCGTGCCCGCGCTCCCCGACGTCGGTTCTCCCGACGACTCGCGCTGCTTCGACCTGTCGGGGGACTCGCCCGCCACCGATGCCTCCTCCATGCGCCGCACGTCCTGGGTGCGGCCGCCGAACCGACCGTTGTTGACCGCTGGCCCCGCCCGGACCGCGTCTCCCACCGCTGTCCGAACCATGTACCAGTGTCCTGTGTATGGGCCAAACCCATGGGGTAGACGAGAACGACATACCTACCGGTTCCCTTACGAACCGGTCACGCACTCTCGACAGACCAATGTGAGAGGGGTCACCCTGTCATTCATCCACGCGGGGAGGCATGGATGGGCAGGAGCCGCAGAACACTTCCGGAGGAGCTTCTGCTGCTGGCATTGGACCCGACCACGGGTACCACTGCACAGCCGCAGTCGCTCGACCTCGGTCTGGCCGGTGCACAGCTAGTGGAGCTGGCGCTGGCCGGACGGATAGCCCCAGACGGGGATCGTATCGCCGTGGTGGTGCCACGGCCGACAGGAGATCCGACTTTGGACAGTGCATTGGAGTTGCTGCGCAGGCGCGGCGCTCCGGTACGTGCCGTCCACTGGATCGGCGGGCCGCGTCTAGGGCTTCGCCAGACCTATCTCTCGCATCTGGAGCGGTGCGGCATGGTCGCCGCCGTGCCGGGCCAGATGTGCGGGGTGCTGCCGACCACTCGCTATCAGGCGACGGAGACCGCCATCAGCCGGGAGATCCGTGCCCGGCTGGACTCCGCGATCCGCACCGGCGTGCCGCCGGACCCGCGGACCGCGGCGCTCGCCGCCCTGGCGCACGCGGTCGGCCTCGGCAAGCACCTGTATCCGGGCAACGAGGGACGCTCGTCCCGCTCCCGGCTACGGGATCTGATCAGGCACGACCCGATGGGCGGCCTCGTGGCGCACGCCGTGATGGACGTCCAGAACGGTGCGGTGGCCCAGCCGCGCCGCGGCCCCGCCGCGGCCGGCCGGCAGCAGTCCGGGCCCGGCGCCCGGCCCGCGGTGGAACCCGCACACGGGGTTCCGATGCAACCGCGCCGCGGTTCGATGGCGCGCGCCGTGGTCCACTGAGCCGCAGTTTCCACGGCACCGCGCGCCACCCGGCCGCACGGAGCACCACCGTATGCCGCACCGTCAGTCCCCAGACCCGGTTCGGGAGCCGCTGGTCCGAGCGGGACGGTGAGACCCCGGTCTCGCCGTCCCGCTCGGCCGTCTGCGCTCGAACTGACGCGTACGCGCCGCATATCCACCGTTTGCCAGCGGTGATAAGCACCTTGGTGGCAGTCTGCTCAACAGCAGATACGCAAAGTGCCAGGTACAGGCAGTCAGCCGGAGGTGCACGTCCCGTGGCGTCCAATGTCAATCCCACCGTCAGGCGACGCCGGTTGGGCCAGGAGTTGCGCAGGCTCCGTGAGCTCAAGGGCATGACGGCGGAAGAGGTGGCTGAGCGACTGCTGGTGTCGCAGTCGAAGATCAGCCGGTTGGAGAACGGGCGGCGCAGCATCAGCCAGCGGGACGTCCGTGACCTGTGCGGGGTGTACGAGGTCGAGGACCAGCGGATCGTCGACTCGCTGATGGAGATGGCCCGGGACTCGAGACAGCAGGGCTGGTGGCACGCGTTCGGGGACATCCCGTACAGCGTCTACATCGGCCTGGAGACCGACGCCGAGTCACTGCGGGTGTACGAACCCCAGCTCGTCACCGGCCTGTTGCAGACCCGCGCGTACGCGGAGGCCCTGGTGCAGGGCGCGTTGCCGGAGACATCGACCGAGGACATCGACAAGCGGGTCCAGGTGCGGATGCGGCGACAGGAACGTATCAGCGCCGAACACAACCCGCTTCGGCTGTGGGTGGTGCTGGACGAGGCCGCGCTGCGCCGGCTCGTCGGCAGCAAACTGGTGATGCGCGAGCAGTTGGAGCATCTGATCGAGATGTCCCATCTGCCCCATGTCACCGTGCAGGTGCTGCCGTTCGAGTGCGGGGCGCATCCGGGGCTCAACGGGCAGTACGCGATCCTGGAGTTCGCGGACGCGGCCGACTCCAGCGTGGTGTATCTGGAGGGGGTCACCAGCGACCTGTACCTGGAGAAGGCGCACGACGTTCAGAAGTACGCGGTGATGTACGAACATCTGCGGGCACAGTCCCTCAATGTGGAACAATCCCGGCAATTCATTGCAGACGCGGCGAAAAGTTACGCCCGTTGAGCCTTCCATCGAGGGCGGCGCGCATGCTACATGGGCCCATCGCTCCGGTGGAAGACTCCACTGGAATATGCCATCCAGTCGAGTGAACGACTCCTCCGTGAGGGGAGGGTGGCGAGTAGCGTCGATCACGCCAACTGGAAGACCGTTGGCGCGAATCGCACGACAGAAACTCGCAACAGGAGTGGACATGGCACTGCTTCAGGGCGCCACGGCGACGTGGACGAAGTCCTCCTATTCCGCAGGGAACGGGGCGTGCGTCGAGGTCAAGTCGCCCGCACCCGAGGGACTCGCCGTACGCGACTCCAAGGTTTCCGAGGGACCGGTCCTGGCCTTCCCCACCGACGCGTGGAACGCCTTCGTGGCATCGGTCAAGGCGTAGGGAAACCTTTCTGGCCCCGCCGGATTCCGCCGACAACCACACCATCCGTAATCGCGACATCCACAACTGCACCATCCACAACTGCACCAGTTACAACTGCACAAGCTCGACCCAGAGCCCTCTCGACCAGTTCGCCGTCCTTGCCGAGGGGGCTCGCCCCTTCCCCGGGGCATCCGGTCCGCGTAAGGCACCGACCACCCGGCGTCACCGCATCGTCACCGACGTCACCGGCGTCATCGGTGTCACCGCACCGGGAACGCCACGTCGCACACCGCGTCCCCGGGTCCCGCCGTGTCCCAGTCCGCAGGGGGAAGGTCAACCGGGCGGGCCGCCGCTCAGCCGAGCCGGCCCTCGATGGCCGCCACGACCTCCGCCGACTCCGGCTCGGTCTGCGGCGCGAACCGGGCGACGACCGTGCCGTCCCGCCCGATCAGAAACTTCTCGAAGTTCCAGCGGATGTCGCCGCTGTGCCCCTCGGCGTCGGCGAAGCCGGCAAGACGCTCGTACAACGCGTGCCGTTGCGCCCCGTTCACCTCGACCTTCTCGGTCATCGGGAAGGTCACGCCGTACGTCGCGGAGCAGAACTCGGCGATCTCCTCGGCGCTGCCGGGCTCCTGCCCGAGGAACTGGTTGCAGGGCACGCCGAGCACGGTGAAGCCCCGCGCCGCGTACCGCTCCTGGAGCCGTTCAAGACCCGAGTACTGCGGCGTCAGGCCGCACTTGGAGGCCACGTTCACGATGAGCACGGCCTTGCCCGCGTACTGCGGCAGATCTGCGGGGCCGCCCTGGAGCGCGTCGATCTCGACGTCGAGTACGGAGCCGTTCTGGTCGTCAGTCGTCATGACGCGATGCTATGCGGAGCCGCGGACCTGGCGGTGCAACCGGTCACGATGCCGCCGCGGCCGACCGAGGGCGCATCACGGCCGTCCGGCCTCGACGAGTATCCGGCCAGCCGGGGTCCGTGAGTACAGCACCGACCGGCCCGCCCGCCGCCGCTCGACCAGTCCCGCCTCCAGCAGCACCTTCAGATGCCGCCCGACCGACCCGAGCCCCTGCCCGGTCACCGCCGTCAGCTGCGTCGTGCTCATCGGGGAACCGAGCAGCACCAGCACCTCGGCCCGGGTCGCTCCGAGCAGCGCGCCCAGGCTCGCGGGCACCGCCCGGTCCCGTACGTCCGTCAGCGCCCCGGCGCAGGGGTAGACCACGGCGTACCGGTCCCGTTCCTCCCAGGCCACCCAGCCCGTCTGCACGGTCACCGGCACGAACACCAGCTCCGCGCCGGAGATCTCCCGGGGCGGATACTCGTGCCGGTTCACCTGGAGCCGGTTCTCGCCGAGCCAGCGCGTGCGCCCCGGCGCGAGCGCGTCCAGCACCGCCGCCCAGCCGCCCCGGCTCACCTGCGCGGTCCGCGCGACCACATCCGCCTCCAGGACGCGTCGGCGCCGGTCCCAGTACGGCCGCACGGTCTTCGTCCACACGTACTCCAGGAGCGTGGCCGCCCGCTCGGGCAGGTCGTCGCGGTGCAGTGCGGCGGGGACCGGGCCGGCCAGGGACACCCGCAGATCGGCCCGCGCCGCCTCGGGGCGGGCCGCCCGCACCCGCGCCACGGCCTCCTCGAAGGTCTCGCCGTCGCGCGGCGGGGGAGTGAGGAAGTCGGCGTTCCAGCCCTTGACCTCCCGGCCGCCCGGCCGCGCCGGCTCCGGCCGCAGGGACCGCTGCCGGCCCAGGCCGGCCCGCACCAGCAGCGCGGTGACCGGGTCGGCCGCGAGCCGCGCCCGGTACGCGGGCAGATGCTCGCGCAGCCACTCCGCCTCGCCGGGATGCGTTCCCCCGCCCGCGTGCAGCAGCTTCAGAGCGGCGAAGGTCTCGGCGAGCGGGGAGAGTACGAACCGGCTGCCGGCCAGCGTGTCCGCGTTGACCTGCCACCAGCCCACGGCGGTCTCCTCCCGTACGACGTTTCGCACCAGGACGAAACAATAACGGCCGCCACCGGCCACCCCGAGACTCCGCGCATGCCCGACACCAACCCTTCCACCCCGCCCCCCACACCCCCCTCGACTCCGTCCCACGCCCCCACCGCAAGAACCGGCTCAGCCGACCACCCCTCCCCGGAGACCCCGCCCGGGGACCGTCCGTCCCCGGAGGGTTCGTCCTCCGGCCGTTCGCCGAGCGACCGGGCGTCTTTCGACGGTGCGTCTTGTGGGCGCCCGGCCGTGGATCGTGTGTCTTTCGACGGTGTGGCAGCCGACCGCGCGCCGAGGGACGGCGCCCCCACCTCAAGGCCCGCCTCCACCACGCACCCTTCCGCAGAGCCCCCGCTCAGGGACCGCCCCTCCACGGAGTGCCCACCCGGGGACCGCCCCTCCACGGAGTGCCCACCCGGGGACCGCCCGTCCCCGGAGACCCCGCCCGGGGACCGTCCGTCCCCGGAGGGTTCGTCCTCCGACCGCCCGCCGCGTGACCGGGCGCCCGCGGAGCGTTCGCCCGGGGACCGGTCGGACCTCGGGCGGTCGGGATATCGAAGCCTCTTCCGGGCCCCGGAGTTCGCCCCGCTCTTTCTCGCCACCGCCGCGCACACCGCCGCCCAGACCGTCAGCGGTCTCGCCCTCGGGACGCTGGTGTACCGGGCGACCAACTCGCCGCTGCTGTCCGCCCTGAGCATGTTCGGCCCGTCGCTTGCCCAGGTGCTGGGCGCCACCCTCCTCCTGTCCGGCTCCGACCGGCTGCGCCCGCGGGCCGCGTTGACGGGCATCTCCCTGTCCTTCGCGGCCGGCACGGCGGTCCTCGCACTGCCCGGCCTGCCGATCGCCGCGGTCTTCGGTGTCGTCCTCGCCCTCGGCCTCGTCGCCTCCCTCGGCGGCGGCGTCCGCTGGGGACTGCTCAACGAGATCCTGACCAAGGACGGCTATCTGCTGGGGCGTTCGGTGTTCAACATGATGTCCGGCATCATGCAGATCACCGGGTACGCGGCGGGCGGCGTCCTGGTCGCCGTCCTCTCCCCGCGCGCCTCGCTGCTGCTGGCGACCGTCCTCTACCTGGCGGCGGCCCTCGTCCTGCGCCTGGGCCTGACCGCGCGCCCGCCCCGGGCGGCCGGCCGACCCTCGGTCACGGCGACCTGGCGCACCAACGCCGTCCTGTGGTCG
Organism: Streptomyces sp. NPDC001508; assembly: GCF_040298665.1. Taxonomy (NCBI): domain Bacteria; kingdom Bacillati; phylum Actinomycetota; class Actinomycetes; order Kitasatosporales; family Streptomycetaceae; genus Streptomyces; species Streptomyces sp. NPDC001508. The sequence continues at coordinate 9,746 of NZ_JBEPAP010000054.1, read as the reverse complement.
GCCCGCCCGCGCCGCCTGACCTACCTGGGCCTGTGGATCCCCAACGGCCTGGTCGTCGGCTGTGAATCCCTTTACGTGTCGTACGCCCCGGACGCCGCGGGCACCCTGTTCGCCTGCGCGGCACTGGGCATGCTCGCCGGTGATGTGACCGTCGGCCGGCTGCTGCCGGGGCCGGTCAGGGCCCGGCTGGCGACACCGCTGCTCGCGCTGCTCGCCGCCCCGTACGCGGTGTTCGCGCTGCGCCCCGCGGTCCCGCTCGCCGCCATCTGTGTCGCCCTCGCCTCCGTCGGCTTCGGCGCGAGCCTGATCCAGCAGGAGCGGCTGATGGCCCTGACCCCCGACGAACTCAGCGGCCACGCCCTGGGGTTGCACTCGGCGGGCATGCTGACGTTGCAGGGCATGGGCGCCGCGCTGGCCGGCTCGGTGGCCCAACTGACCTCGCCGGCCACCGGAATGACGGCGATGGCAATGGCCTCGCTCGCGGTCACGCTGGCCCTGGCCGCGGCCGGGCGCTGCCCGGGCGGCGCCCACGACGACCGGGCGTCCCGTGCCGCCGCCGACTGACCTGCACCGCCGCAACCGCCACGCGCGCGTGCACGCCCCCACCACAACACGCAACAGAATCAGGCCGATTCCTCCTATTCGGCGATACATCCCTGCATGGCCGCACACGCCTCGGACCTCACGGCAATCATGATTCGGGCCGGGCGAAGTCCGGCCGTACGGAGCGGGCGCAGGTCCCGCCCGACCCCCATTCCCCGACGCACCCTCACGAGAGGTCACCAAGTCATGCGCGCAGAGGCCACCCAGCGAGTCGCCCTCGTCTTCTCCCTCCTGGACGCGAACGGCAACGGAGTCCTGGAGTCGGAGGACTTCACGCTCATGGGCGACCGGGTCGTCGCCGCGGCACCCCGTTCCGGCCAGGCGGCCAAGGACGCCATGCGGGCGGCCTTCGAACGGTACTGGACCACGCTGCTGACCGAGCTGGACGCCAACGGAGACGGCGTGATCAGCTTCGAGGAGTACACCGCCTGTGTGCTCTCGCCCGAGCGCTTCGACGCCACGGTCACCGGGTTCGCCCAGGCCCTCGCCGCCCTCGGCGACCCGGACGGCGACGGGCTGATCGAACGCCCGGACTTCATGGCCCTGATGACGGCGATCGGCTTCGAACGCGGCAATGTCGACGCCCTCTTCGACGCCTTCGATCCCGCGGCCGGCGACCGGATCCCCGCGCCGACCTGGGTCGAGGGCATCAGGGACTACTACGCCCCGGACAAGGCGGGCATCCCCGGTGACCACCTGGTCGCCGGGGTCGGGACGGGCACCGGGCCCGCGGCCTGACACGGTGGCCGGAATCCGTCATGAGCAGCGCGGAACACATCGTCGGCCTGGCCGTCGGCCGGGGCACGGGCGCGGAGATCGCGGCGGTCTTCGAACGGGTCCTGGACGGGTTCGCCCGGATGTACGGCAGCGACATCGCGGTGGTGCGCTCGCCGCGCACCTACCACTCGTACCTCTCCCTGCGGGCACGGTCCGCCACCCGGGACCGGGACGGCGGCGGCATCGAGGAGACGCGCCGGCTGACCCAGGAGGACGCCGACCACTACGAACAATTCGTCCGCGCACGGGCCGCGGCGGGCACCCGGGTGATCTTCCGTACGGCGATCAACGCCCAGACCCTGTATCTGGTACGGCAGCGGCTCCGGGCCGTGAAGGTGGACACGCTCGACGCGGGCGGCGCCAGGATGCTGCTGGTCCGGGACCAGGCGCAGGGCTTCTACACCGGTGACAACGAGCACCGGCCCGGACACGTCAGGCGGGTCACGGAGTTCAGCCGGGAGATCACCGGGAAGGTCCTGGAGTACGCGGTGCGCCGGGCCTGGCGCGAGTGGCCGCACGAGGGGCCGGACCGGATCGTGATGGCGTACAAGTTCCATCTGCTGGACGGTGCGCTGGACGACTGGGCGGCCGAGTTCGCCGACCGCCACGGCGTCGACGTACGGGTCTTCCAGCCGGACACGGTCAACCGGAACCTGATCGCGCACGGCCCGGCCGACCGCACGGTGCTGGTGGCGGGCAACGAGTGGGCCGACATCATGCATGTCGTCCTGCTCGACCGGTTCGGCGCCGGACGCCAGGAGGACCACTGCACCCGCAATGTGCATCTCCACCCCGATGTGCACGGGCTGGTCGAGTACCAGACGGTGCACGGCTCGGCGGACGACCTGGAGGGACGCGACCTGGTCAACCCGGTGGCCACCGTCCGGGCCGCCGCCGCGATCGCCGAGCGGCACGCGGAGTGCCCCGGCGCCGGTGCCGCGGCGGAGCGGGCCCTCGCCGGCGTCCGCAGGGACGGCATCCTCACCCCCGACCTCGGCGGGCAGCACCGCACGACGGACGTGGTGGACGCCTTCCTCGACGCGCTGGAGCCGGGCGGGCGGGCGCGGGCGGGGCAGCCCGTCACCACGTCACGGCCCGCCGGACCATGACGCCGGCGGCGCACCGGGGTACGGCGCTGGTCGTCGTCGACATGCAGAACGACTTCTGCACCGGCCCGCTCGCGACCTCCCGTTACCCCGGTGACCCGGCGGCACTGCGGAGTGTCGTCACCCACACCGTGCGCGCGGTCGCGGCGGCCCGGGAGCACGGCACCGAGGTGGTGTTCGTCCGCTTCACCGGGGACCCGGCCCACCAGGGACCCGCCTGGCGGCGCCGGGACGAGCGGCGCGGACGGCCGGCCAAGTGCCTGGAGGGCAGTTGGGGCGCCGAGTTCGCGGCGCCGCTCGAACCGGCGCCCGGCGAGCGGGTGTTCACCAAGCGGGCCTGTTTCGACGCCTTCCTCTGCGCCGGCTTCGAGGAATACCTCGCCGGCCGTGGCACCGGACACCTGGCCTTCGCCGGGCTGTTCACCGACGTCTGCGTGGACAGCACGGCCCGTACCGCGTTCCAGAAGGGCTTCCACATCACGGTCCTCGGCGACTGCACCACCGCCCTGCACACCCCCGACGAGCGGATCCTGGGCTTCATGCGACGCCTCTACGGCGCCCGTATCACCCCGTACGCACACACCGCCGCATGGACCCGGCACCCCGAAGAGGAGGAGACATGACCGCAACCACCCACGAATCCAATGGGGTTGAGCGAGGTGTCGGTCTGACGGCAACCGCCCACGAATCCAATGGGGTTGAGCGAGGTGTCGGTCTGACGGCAACCGCCCACGAGTCCAATGGGGTTGAGCGAGGTGTCGGTCTGACGGCAACCGCTTACGAGTCCAATGGGGTTGAGCGAGGTGTCGGTCTGACGGCAACCGCTTACGAGTCCAATGGGGTTGAGCGAGGTGTCGGTCTGACCGCGCTGCTGGTGGCCGCCGCCCGTGCCATCGAGACGCACCGGCCCGACGCGCCGGCCCGGGACGAATACGCCGAGCACTTCGTCCGTGCCGCCCCGGCCTGCGCGGACTGGCCGGTGCGCCCCGAGGAGGTGCCGGGCGGTGACGCCGACCCCCTGTGGGGCAGGCTCGGCCGCTACTTCGGCCTGCGGACCCGGGTGTTCGACGACCATCTGCTGGACCGCGTCGAGACGGGCACCCGCCAACTGGTCCTGCTCGGCGCGGGCCTCGACACCCGTGCGTACCGACTGCCGTGGCCGAGCGGCAGCACCGTCTTCGAGATCGACCAGGAGCCGGTACTCGCCTTCAAACAGCACACCCTGGACGGCCTGGCGGCCACATCCCGCGCCCGGCGCGTGCCGATCGCGGCGGACCTACGAGGGGACGACTGGCCGCACGCCCTGCTCGCAGCGGGCCTCGATCCCGCCCACCCGACGGCCTGGCTGGCCGAGGGCCTGCTCCTCTACCTCCCGGCCGCCGCGGAACGCCGTCTGATCGCCGCCGTCACCGCCCTCAGCGCCCCCGGAAGCTCCCTCGGCTACGAGGTGAAAGAGGGCGTCGAGTCGGCCGCGGTCCGCAACTCCCCGATCTACACGGCGGCCCGCGAACGCATCGGCGTCGACCTGCTCGCCCTGTTCGACCCGGACCCACGCCCGGACTCGGCAACCACCCTCACCCACCACGGCTGGCACACCACAACCCACACCCCCTTCGACCACACCCCCCGCCTCGGCACCGGCCTCCACCCAGAACCCCACGACCCCCTGTCCACCAACCGCTGGATCACCGGCATCCACCAGCCCTCCCCGGACGGGACGACGACCGACCACTGACAAGGCGAACGACCGGCCCTCGCAACTGCCGCCACTGTCACGGTTGTTCGGCTGGGTTGTGGTTACGTGGCGGGCGGTGAGGGCGAACCCCGAGGCTTCCCCGCCTGACCGCCTCCCGGAATCCGCCCGGCCGCCCCCCGGAATCCGCCTGGTCACCCGCCGGAAGCCACCCCGGCGGCCAGCCGGAATCCGCCCGGCCGCCTCCCGGAATCCGCCTGGTCACCCGCCGGAAGCCACCCCGGCGGCCAGCCAGAATCCTTCCGGCCGCCCCCCGGAATCCGTCCGGCCACCCCCCCCGGAAGCCGCCCGGCCACCCCTCGGAAGCCACCCGCTCCCGGAATCCGCCCGGCCCCTCCCGGAATCCGCCTAGCCACCCCCCGGAATCCGCCCGGCTGCCGGCCAGAAGCCGTGCGGCCCGGGTCCAGGTGCGTCCGGGCGGCCGCCGGAGGTGTCCCGTTGGGGAGAATGGGGGCGGTTCGGCAGCGGCGAGGTGGGAGACGGGTATGGCGGGCGAGGGCGGTCCGGTGACACTGCGCGGGATCGCGGAACGGCTCGGGCTGCACGTCTCGACGGTCTCCCGGGTCCTCAACGGCCCCTCCGTGGAACAGGGCCGCGCGGCGTCGGGCGAGACGGCGCGACGGATCCGGGAGCTGGCCGACGAACTCGGCTACCGGCCCAACCCGCACGCCACCAGCCTGCGCACCCGGCGCAGCAACCTGGTCGGGGTGCTCTTCCCCCGGCTGTCCGAGATCGTGGTGGCCACCATCTACGAGGGGGTGGAGGAGGAGGCGACCGCGCGGGGGCTCTCCACCTTCGTCACCAACACCCACGACGACCCCGCCACCCAGCGCGAGCGGATAGGCATGGTCCTGGGCCGCCGGGTGGACGGCCTCATCATCGGCGACGCCCACCTGGACGGGGCCGCGCTGACCGACCCGGCCCTGGACGGCACGCCCTTCGTACTCGTCAACCGCCGCACCGACACCGGCCACCCGGCGATCACCTGCGACGACCGGCTGGGCGGGCGCCGCGTGGCCGAGCACTTCCTGGATCTGGGCCACCGCCGGGTGGCCGTCATCGCCGGTGAATCCTTCGCCAGCACCGGCACCGACCGCACCACCGGCTTCACCGACCGCTACCGCGAGGCCGGCCTGCCCCTGCCCGCCCACTGGGTGCGGCACTGCCGTTTCGACACGGCCGGCGGGCACCGGGCCGCCGCCGAGTTGCTGAGCGGGCCCGACCGGCCGACCGCGATCTTCGCCGTGAACGACCTCGCGGCCATCGGCACCATGGGCGCCGCCCGCGACCTGGGCCTGCGCCTGGGCGAAGACCTCGCGCTGGCCGGGTTCAACGACACCCCGCTCGCCGCCGAACTGCCCGTCCCGCTCACCAGCGTCCGTTCTCCCATGGCCGAGCAGGGCAGACGCGCCGTACGGCTGCTGCTGCGCCGTATCGCGGGCGAGCCCGTCGCCTCGGAGGTGCTCAGGCCCGAACTCGTGGTGCGGGCTTCCTCGGGCATGCCGATCGGGCCGGGTCTGCGATGAGCGCGAAAGCGTAGCGCCGCCCCGATCACCCGTCAGTTCCGTTCCCCACGAGGCCAGCGGGCACCGTTGCCCAAACGATTGGCGCAAACGATTGGGTAGAGCATACTGAGCCCGGGAAACACGTCCGGCTACGGCGATGGGGGTGGGCTTGGTGGGGTGGTTCGGCAAGCTGCGCGGGGCGGTACCGGTTCCTCGCGCGGAGGTGGTCGCGCTGTTGCGGGAGGGCAGCGGGGCGGCGGAAATGACGGCCCGTCAGGGCAATTCGAAGCAGGCCGCCGAACGCTACGCGGAGCTGGTCGCGCAAGCGGAACGCGCCCTGGGACCACAGGACGCCGACACATTGGCGCTGCGGCACCAACTGGCCCACTGGACCGGCGAGTCCGGACAACCGGAAGCCGCAGTGCACCTGTTCGGCCGGCTGATGGCCGACCGGGAGCGGATCCAGGGACCACGTCATCGGGACACCGAACTCGCCCGGCATCAACTGGCCCACTGGCACGGCCGGTCGGGCCGGCCCGAGGAGGCCGTCCGCCGCTACGAAGCCATGCGCCGGTCCGCCGAGGCGGAGAACCGCACCGAGACGGCGCTCACCCTGCTGTGCGAGGTCGGCTACTGGCAGCAGAAGAGCGGCGACAACGCGGCGGCGCTGCGCGCGTTCTCCCAGATGCTGCAGACCGCGCAACAGGAACTCGGCCCCGGCCACCAGCTCGTCAACATCGCCCGCCAGCGCTACGCCGAGGTCGCCGGAGGACTGCCGTTCGGCAACGAGGGCGGCCACGACGGGCTGCAGGACCTCCTCGCGACGGCCGCCGCGGTCGAAGCCGAAGGGGACTTCCAGCGCGCCGGCCGGATGTACGGGCAGATAGCCGCGCGCTCCGAGGAACTCTACGGCGCGGACAGCCCCCGAACCCTCTCCGCGCGCGTCCAGCAGGCGAAGGCGGCGGTAGCGGCGGAGGACCACGCGACGGCCGTCGACTGCTTCGGAAAGGTCCTCGCCTGCATGGAACTGCGGGGCCAGGGACCGGGATCACCGGAGTACGACATCCTCCGCGCACAGCGCGACGAACTCGCCCGGACGGCCCGGCGTCCGGTGCTCCGCATCGACGAACCGACCGCGACGCTGTTGGGCGAGACCGTGCAGGCCGCCCCGGAGACGGCATGCGCGGTGCTGGCACGCGAAGCCGGCCCGTCCCAGGCGCCCCGCCTCGCGGTCGTGAACGACGGTGCGGACGACGTGACATGGCGCGCGTGGAACGCCGAGCACTGGGCGGCCGTGCTGCGGGGCCTGTCCCGGCAGGGATATGAGGCGACGGCCCTCTGCTTCGCCCGCGGCGACCTGCGGCCGATGCCCGAAGAGGCCGCCGTGTGCGAGGGGTTGGGGCTGCCGGGCGTCTATGTGTCCCGTCTGAGCGACGAGAACGTACAGATCGAGGCGTACGTCTTCCAGGAGGGCGAACCGGTGACGGCACGGGTCGTCGTGGTGAAGGACGAGCGGCCCGCGAACGGTGAACAGGCCGCGCTGAAGCGGAAGTCCGCGGGCGCCGCGGACGGCCGGATCGCGGTGCACCCGCAGGCCGCGGCCATCGGGACCTGGCGGGAGATGGAGCGGGCCCGGCCCGTCGCCGGGATGGACCAGCCGCCCGCCTTCGGTACGTACGAGGTGCTGGAGTGCGTCGGCGAGGGCGGCTTCGGACGTGTCTACCTGTGCCAGGATCCCGATGGGCTGATGGTCGCGGTCAAGACGCTGCACGCACACCTCGCGGCGGCTCCCCCGATCAAGCGGGGCTTCGCCCACGAGGTGCGGGCGGCCCAGCGGGTCGACGGGCGGTTCACCGTGCCGGTGATCGCCGCGGACACCGACGGTCCGACGCCGTGGATGGCGGTGCCGTATGTGGCCGCCCCCTCCTTGCAGGAACTCGTCGAGCGCTGCGGAGGGCTGGAAGCGGATCTGGTACGGACGCTGGGGGCGGGTATCGCCGTCGCCCTGAGCGCCATTCACGCCGAGGGCATCGTGCATCTCGACCTCAAGCCGGCCAACGTGCTGCTGACCGAGGACGGCCCGCGCGTCATCGACTTCGGCATCGCCCAGATCGAACGGCTCACCGAGCCACGGCGCGGCTTCGCCGGCACCTACGCGTACGCCTCCCCCGAGCAACTGCGCGAGCAGCCCACGTTCACCCCGGCCAGCGATGTGTTCTCCCTCGGCACCGTCCTCGCCCGCCTCGCTCTGGGGCGCAGCCCCTGGGGCCGGGACACGCCGTCCGTGGTCGCCGCCATCCGGGCCGGCACTCCCGATCTCGCCGGGCTGCCCCGGGACCTCGGGGAGGTGATCCGGTCCTGCCTTCACCCCGATCCGGAGCGGCGGCCGACGGCCGGTGACGTGGCCGAGGCGCTGGTCCCCGGGGCCGGCGAGGGCAGCATCGAACGGCCGCCGCTGTCGGAGCAGGCGCGGACCCTCGTCGCGGAGCACGCCACGGTGCCAGCCACCCGCCACTACCAGACGCTCGCCTACACCCGAGCCCCTACCCCCGAAGACACCACATGGGCCACGCCACAGCCCTCCCACACGGTCCCAGCCACCACGCAGGCCGCTGCCCGCACGGGGATGGTGGACGAGGCGGCCGAGCGCACTGCCGACGCCGTAGCCACCACGCCCACGCAGGACGACGCCGCTGCCCGCACGGTGACGCTGGACGAGGCGGCCGAGGAGCTGGCGGCCCGAGTCCTTCGCTGGGAGCGCGGACAGGAGGGGATGTCCATGGCGGAGACGCGCCATGGCTGCGGCACCTTCCTCAGCGAGGCACAAGCGCGGCTGGGCGCACGCCACCCACTGACCCTGCGGCTGCGGGTCTCACACGCCATGCTCGGCTGCGACCGGCCCGGCGGAGTACGCAACGCCGAACAGGCGCTGAACGACGCCGCCGCCCACCTCGGCGAAACCCACCCCACCGTACGGGACGCCCGCACACTGCTGGCGGTACTGAAGTCAACAGGGGTGGGCTGACCCCGGCGCGTCCGGGCGGGGTTGTGGTCGCGTCCCCGATCACCGAACGGCTCCGTCGCACCCCGCCCGCGTCAGCCACCGGACGGTGCGGCGTGCTCAGCGGTGTGTGAGCAGCAGACGCCACGCCTGCGGGCCGCGCTGGAGGTACTCCACCGCGAACGCGCCCGGGTGACGGTCCTCGATCTGGCCCAGCAGGGGCAGCGGGTCGTGCGGCGCGACCAGGACCATCGCGCGTCCGGAGGGCACCGCGGCGATCGCGCCGAACACCGTGGCGTGCCGCAGCGAGTGGGGGACGTCGCGTACGTCCAGCTCGGGCACCTCCGTCTCGTCCGAACCCCCGCAGCCACAGGCTCCCCCGCAGCCACCGCCGGTCGTGGCCGCCTCGCCGGCGCCACCGTGCTCGTCGTCGTGGCCGAGGATGTCGTGCATGCCCGTGAGGAGTTGGGCGAGGGAGATGTCCGGTGCGCCGGCCAGCAGCGGCAGGACGAGGGTGTTCTCCTTCTCCAGGTGCTCCTCGAACAGCACTTGGAGCGCCCGGCCGTCGGTCGCCGCCCGCACGGCCGATCCGGCGGTGCGCAGCGCGTCGACGAGCGTGGTGAGCCTGCGATGCTCGGCGAGCATGCCGTCGATCAGCAGGTGGGCGGCGGGCAGGTCGTGGGCGACGGGGTAGAGGGCCGCCTCCTCGGCGACCGCGTGCGGCAGCAGGTCCCGGTCGCAGAAGCGGACCAGTTCCGCACGGGCCCCGTCGGCCGCCGCCGGGTCGCGGTCCGCGGCCGCGATCAGCATCGCGACCCGTCCGGCCAGCTCACCCGCCAGCTGCGTGTGATGTGCCTCGATCGCTTCTGCGGCCGCCGAGTCCTGGGGGTCCGATGCGATGGTCAGGGTGCTCATTAGAGGACCATCCCTTCTGCAGCCCTCACGGGTAGGGTTGTGACCTCTCGGTCCCGGTGGGTGCACGGCCAGTGGTGCGAGCCGTT
>NZ_JBEPAP010000053.1:0-64834 GCF_040298665.1 Streptomyces sp. NPDC001508 | reverse complement strand
ACGGCTCGCACCACTGGCCGTGCACCCACCGGGACCGAGAGGTCACAACCCTACCCGTGAGGGCTGCAGAAGGGATGGTCCTCTAATGAGCACCGCTTCCGTTTCCCGTCCCGCCGAGGCCTCCGGCACCTTTTCCCTCGGTGGCGATCTGCCCGTGCACCGTCTCGGCTTCGGGGCCATGCAGTTGACCGGCCCCGGCGTATGGGGCCCGCCCGCGGACCCCGACGAGGCCGTGCGCGTGTTGCGGCGTGCCGTGGAGCTGGGGGTCGACCTCATCGACACCGCGGACTCCTACGGACCGTTCGTCAGCGAGCAGTTGATCCACAAGGCGCTCCACCCCTACCCGGACGGCCTTGTCATCGCCACCAAGGCCGGTCTGACCCGCTCCGGTCCGAACGACTGGCGCCCGCTGGGCCGACCCGAATACCTGCGCCAGCAGTGCGAACTGAGCCTGCGTCACCTCGGTCTTGACCGCATCGACCTGTTCCAGCTGCACCGCATCGACCCCAAGGTGCCGCCGGCCGAACAACTCGGCGAACTGGTGCTCCTCCAGCAGGAGGGCAAGATCCGGCACATCGGGCTGTCCGAGGTCACCGTCGAGCAGATCGTCGAGGCGCGCGAGACCGCGGACATCGTCTCGGTGCAGAACCTGTACAACCTCGCCGACCGCGGCGCCGAGGACGTCCTGGACTACGCGGAGCGCGAGAACCTGGGTTTCATCCCGTGGTTCCCCATGGCCACCGGTGAACTCGCCCGCCCGGGCGGGCCGCTGGACAGCGCGGCCAAGAGGCATCAGGTCAGCCCGGCCCAGCTCGCGCTCGCCTGGCTGCTGAGCCGTTCCCCGGTGGTGCTTCCCATCCCCGGCACCTCGCGCGTCGCCCACCTTGAGCAGAACGTCGCGGCGGCCCTGGTCACCCTGACCGACGAGGAGTTCGCCGCGCTGGCCGACAGTCTCGGCGCCTGAAGTAACCGGCCGGCGCCAATGAGGTGAAGCCGGCGGACTCTGCTGCGCAATTCCGGAGCGGTTCCGATGTGCGGGCCGCGACCTGCGACAACGCGGTGGTCGTCGCGGCTTTCCCGGCCGGCCTCCACTGCTCAGCCGAATTGCGCAGCGGAGTGCCGGCGGCGCACAAAGCGGACCGGGCGCGTCTTCGCCCGCAGCGGTTGTCGGGGCTGCCCCTACGGAGCCGCCGCCTGCCGCGTCGCCTGCGCAGGGGGCGGGCGCTAGGGCCGCCCTAGGGGGCCAAGATCCGCAGAAGGTCGTCCGCGGTGTCCGGCGCGGCGCCCGACCGGAACCGGGAGCCGATCCGCCCGGCGAGCCCCTGCCCGGCTGTCGTGCACCACTCCCACCAGTGATCCAGCGCCCCGGGATCGACCTGCTCGGCGGGCAGCAGCGCGGGCCAGCCGCAGGCGCGCGCCTGCGCGGTGACCTTGGCGCCGCCCGCGACGGGATCGACGGCCAGTGCGGGAACGCCGACGCGCAGCGCGAGTACCAGCCCGTGCAGGCGGTCGGTGACGACCATGTCGCAGCGGGAGAGCACCGTTTCCAGCTGGGCCGGTGTGGTGCTCAGCCGCCAGTCGTGCGGGTCCAGCCGGGTCTCCAGCTCAAGGCGCGCGCAGTCCCGGCCGGACAGCCACCGTGTCACCTCCCGGGCGACCTGTCCGTGCCGCCGGCGCGGTCCGTACTCCCCCTGGCCGTGCGTGAGGATCACCGCGACCAGCGGGACGGTGTGCGCGGACGGCGCCCGGGCCGCCAGGTCCAGCGTCGGAGCCGTGCCCGGGGCGTCCCTGGCCAGTACATGGTGGAAGCCGTCAAGGGCCGGGTTCCCGGCGTCGACGACCGAGGTGCCCACGGCGATGCGGACACAGTGCGGAAAGCGCAGGTGCAGCTGCTCGACCTGCGGTCCGTGCAGGGGTCCGCAGACGAACACCAGGTGTGAGTAGGCATCGGGGCGTACGTCGGTGAGCGACGGGCCTTCCGGGCGGAATCCGGGGCTCCAGGCGACGTCGTGGTCCCACCCGGTGTGCCGTAGCCCGTCCCGTACCCGGTCCAGGGCCAGCAGGTCCCCGGCCGTGGCCTCGCCCTCCAGAAAGCTGAACCACCCCGTCAGAAGAATCCGCCGTCGCCGCTCCACAGCGCCCGGGTGCCCTGCGCAACAGACGGCAATCACCGAAGGAGCGCGCATCAGAAGAAGCGCACATCATGTGCGGGACCGGCGATCACGCGGGCGCGAGCCGGTCCCCGGGCGTAGTTCCTAAGTTCCTAGTAGCCCCTAGTAGTCCCTAGCTAGTCGTTGCCGAAGACTGCCTTCTGCACGTCGTTGGGTCCGTCGAACCGGCGGGTCCCGGTGTGCGAGAGCTTGTCCACGATCTTGTCGTCCGCGCCGTTGTTCCTGGCCAGGGAGACGAGATCGTCACGGCTGGCCGGGTAGTCGGCGCCCTTCAGGGCCTTTTGAAGATCGATCGGGCTCATCTCGGCCATGGCGGCCTCCTGCCTGCGTCGGCGCAGTCGACCTGCGCGTGAACTCGCCGAGTACCCCGCGGGCGGCAAGGCGTTACGCGTCGCCGGGATGGATATGTGCGGCTGCCGTCGGCCGCCCCGTTCCGTGATGCGCCGCGGAGCGCCCTGTGTGGTGGGCGGTGTGACGGGTACGCGGTGCCCGAGTTCCGGGGAGCCGTACGGCCGGAACGCCGGAACGCCGGAAGTGAGGGGGCACCGCCGGGGACGGAGCGGGCGCCGCTGCGGCCCGTGCCCGGCCGTCCCGGCGATCTGCTGCACGCCACCGGATCACGCATCGGACGCGACACCTGGAGCCCCCTCATGGCACCGCATCGGACGCGACACCTGGAGCCCTCATGGCACCGCATCGAGACGCCCCCGACCCTCGTACCACCCGCGTGGCCCTGGTCACCGGATCCGATTCCGGTATCGGCCGTGCCACCGCCGTCCGGCTGGCGGCGGACGGCCTGGACGTCGGCATCACCTGGCACCGCGATCACGAAGGGGCACAGCGGACGGCGGACGAGGTACGCGCGAGGGGACGCCGTGCCGCGGTCGAGCATCTGGACCTCACCCTGCTCCCGGAGGCCGCCCGGGTCATCGACCTGCTGGCCGAGCAACTGGGCAGGGTCGACGTCCTGGTCAACAACGCGGGGACCGGCACCATGACGCCGTTCCTGGATCTGGACCTCGACACCGTGCGCGAGGTCATCGACGTCGACCTGGTGGGGCCGTTCCTGTGCGGTCAGCGCGCCGCTCAGCGCATGATCGCGCAGGGCGACGGAGGCCGGATCATCAATGTCACCAGCGTCCACGAACACCAGCCGCGCGTGGGCGCGGCGCCCTACTGCGCGGCCAAGGGCGGGCTCGGGCTGCTCACCCAGGTCATGGCCCTGGAGCTGGCCGAACACGGGATCACCGCCAATGCCGTCGCTCCGGGTGAGATCGCCACGCCGATGACCGGCCAGGAGGACACCGACGTCACCGCCGAGCGGCGGCCCGGCGTGCCGTTGGGCCGCCCCGGCGATGCCCGCGAAGTCGCCGCGGTGATCGCTTTCCTCGCGAGTCCGGGCGCCTCCTATGTCACGGGTGCCTCCTGGGTGGTGGACGGCGGGATGCTGCGGATGGGGCCGCAGGCCGGCAGCCACCTGCCCGACGATCGCTGGCGCAGTCCCTGAGCCCGGCCGGGACGGCGCGGTCCGGGGGCGACGGACGGGACGCACCGGTGACGAACGCGACCGCGAACGACCGGCCGGGTCCGAGGTAGGCCGGGGACCTGCCGGGGTACGCGGTGCGGGACATCCTCGTCATAGCGATCCGCAGGCACCAGGGGAAGAAGGTGACGCGATGATCTCCGAGATGGTCTTGCTGCCCACCAGTGACGCCACGCTCCCCGGCGACCTCGTCGTGCCGACACCGGCACGGGCGGTGGTGCTCTTCGCACACGGCAGCGGCAGTTCCCGGCACAGCTCGCGCAACCGGAGGGTGGCCGCCGAGTTGCGTACCGCCCACCTGGGCACGCTGCTGATGGACCTGCTCAGCGAACGGGAGGAGCGGCACGACGCGCTGACCGCCGAGCATCGCTTCGACATCGGGCTCCTGGGCCGGCGGCTCGTGGCCGCGATCGACTGGCTGCGGGAGCAGCCCGACACCCGCGGTCTGCCCGTCGTGCTGTTCGGCGCCAGTACGGGCGCGGCCGCCGCACTGGTGGCCGCGGCCGAGCGGCCGGACCGGGTGCTGACCGTGGTGTCGCGAGGCGGCCGGCCCGACCTCGCGGGCGACGCCCTGGAGCGGGTGAGGGCTCCGGTACTGCTCATCGTCGGTGGCCAGGACCAAGTGGTGCTGGAACTCAACAAGGAAGCGGCCCGGCGGCTTGTGGCCCCGCATTCCCTGCGCGTCGTTGCGGGCGCGACCCACTTGTTCGAAGAACCCGGCGCCCTGGAGGAGGTCGCGGTGACGGCCAGGCAGTGGTGCCAGGCCCGACTGCGCTCCGGGTAAGGGCGGTCCGGCGACGTCCGTCACGCTTCGACAGCGCCCCGAAGGGGCGCGGGGCTGTCTCGGTATGCGGCTCCGCGCCCCTTCGGGGCGCTGTCGCGAGGGGCGGCTCGGCAAGGGTCGGCTAAACCGATGCGCAGGCGCGGGGGGTTACCGTCCGCGCGGATGACCGCCCACCCGAGAACAGGAGGACCGGGGTGCGGCCAGGGCGGTAGGGGGCCGACGGCGGCGGACGCCGCGGGGTTCGCCGCGTGTCATGGAAGGCTCGCGGCGGGTTCCCCGCCGGTCTGGGGGGCGTTCGCGCGGCGCGGGAGCAGCAGCGGGGTGGCCAGGAGGAGGATTCCGGCGGCGGCGATCGCGGTGCGGGCGCTGGTGAGGGCGGCCAGCACACCCCACACGGCGGTCAGGGCCGCGATGGCGGCGCTGCTGCTCACCGACCACGCGGACAGCGTGCGGGCGACCCGGTCCGCCGGGGTGTGGTCGAGCCGGTAGGTGGCCAGCACCGGGTTGAACAGCCCGCAGCAGGTCACCAGGCCGAACTGGATGACGATGATCAGCACGATCCCGGGGACACCGGGGCGGACGAACGCCAGCCCGACGGGCCAGCAGGCACGCAGCACTCCGGAGGTGAGCAGCACCTTGCGCTGCCCGAACCGTGCCACGAGCCGGCGCGCCAGCCGTGAGCCGACGAGGCCGCCGATGCACGGAGCCGCGAACGCGAGACCGTACTGCCAGGGCGCGAACCCGAGCGGGCCCAGCAGGAGTACGGCGAGCAGCGGCTCCGACGCCATGATCAGCCCGTTGACCGCCATCGCGTTGCACAGCAGCGGGCGCAGCCCGGGGTGGGTGAGGATGTGGCGCCAGCCCTCCAGCAGGTCGCCCGGCCGCAGCCGCGGTGCGCCGGCCGGCCCAGGGCGTGGTTCCTTCCCGCCGATGGCGCGGATGCCCAGGGCCGAAAGCAGGTAGCTGAACCCATCGGCCATGACGGTCGTCATCGGTCCGAACAGCCCGATGGCGGCGCCGCCGAGCGGTGGTCCGACCGTCGTCGCACTCCATGTCGTGGACTCCAGCCGGGCGTTGGCGACGAGCAGGTCCTCCGGCGGCAGCAGCGCCTTCAGAAACGCTCCGCCGGCCGCGTTGAAGGCGATGTTGGCCGCGGCGACGACGACGGAGACGACAAGGAGTTGGGCGAAGCCGAGCCGGCCGAGCACGAACGCGGCCGGGACGCTCATCAACGCCGCGAACCGGATCAGGTCCATCGCGATCATGACGGGTCGCTTACGGCGGAACTCCACCCATGGTCCCAGCGGCACCGCGACCAAGGCCCCCACCGCCCGTCCCGCGGCGGACAGCGCCGCCACCTGGGCCGGCCCGGAGTGCAGCACGAGGACCGCGATCAGGGCGAACGCGCCGAACCCGAACCCCGAGCCGTACGAGCTGACCGCATAGGCCGCCCACAGCCATCGAAACCGCCGCCCCGGCGCCCGCCCACCCGGCATGCCCCACACACCTCTCGCCGACCCGAACACCATCCGCTGTCCGCCCGCATCAAAGCGAGGATCATGCCGTCGGATCAAACAACCAGTCGTCCGGCAAGCCACAACCATGCGTTGTGCCGCCTGCCGCCGGACCACCGCCGAACTGCCGCGGTGCCGTGGCTCAGCGGGGTTCGTCGGGGGCGTCCTGCGCGGAGGGCCCGTGCCCTCCCCGGTCGGCGCCGGCATGGCCGGTCTCGGGTGAACCGCCCATCATGCGGAGCATGCTCGGGCCGCCGGTCCGCACGAACCGCGCCACGAGCAGGGCGGCCAGGACGAGGAAGACGATGTTGAGCCACGTGGTGTAGTTCCAACGCACGCCTTCCGTCGGGAGCTTCGCGGTCGCCTGGTCCGGAACGAGGCCGAGGCCGCCGAAGGCGAACTCCACGGTGTATCCCGCGATGACCATCGCGAGGTAGAAGGTGGCCAGGAGGAAGGCGGCCGTCTTCGCGCCGTAGTACTTCCGGTAGATGTTGAGGATGGGCAGGATCAGCAGATCGGCGAAGACGAACGCCACCACGCCGCCGAAGCTGATCCCTCCCTTCCACAGCACCACCGCCAGCGGCACATTGCCGATCGAGCACACGAACGAGGCCATCGCCACCAGCGGGCCGACGACGGGTCCCCACAGCTTGGCGGCGAGCGGGTGGCCGTCGAAGAAGAAGGCACCCCAGAACGAGTCCGGGACCCAGGCGGCGATGGCGCCGGCGATGAGCAGGCCGACGACCAGATCGCGCAGGATCGCCGCCCATTCCATGACGAACACATGGCTGGTGGCGGTGAATCCCTCACGGGAGAGCAGACGGTGGATGAAGGAGCCTTCGCGCCGGACGGACATGTCCATCGCGGCATGGCCCTCCATCGATCCGGCGAGCCCCCGATGCGCCTGCCGTCGGGCCCGGCGCAGCAGTTCCTCGCGCAGGAACAGCCGGAACAGCACGGCCAGCACAATGATCATGACGGGGCCGCCGACGAACTCGGCGACGGTGAACTGCCAGCCCATCAACAGCGCGAGAATGACGCCGAGTTCCACGACGAGATTGGTGGAGGCGATCTCGAAGGCCATCGCGGCGGTGAAGTTCGCTCCCTTGCGGAACAACGCGCGGGCCAGCGCCACCGCGGCGTAGGAGCAGGACGAGGACGCCACACCCAGGCCCGCCGCGACGGCGAGGGTGCGGGGCCGGTCGTCACCGAGCAGGGCGACGACGGTGGACTTGCGGACCACGGCCTGGACGACGGCGGACAGGGCGAAGCCGAGGATCAGTGCCCAGGTGATCTCCCAGGTCATGGACCCGGTGATGGACAGTGCGTGCAGTACGGCGTGCATCAGTGAAGCCTCCCCTCCGAGTTCGGTGTACGGGGGCGGACACGCCCTCGCCGTCCGCACCGCTTCGTCCACGGGCCGCGGCCACGCGGGGGTCCGCCCGGGTTCGCCGAAGCGGGAACCGGACGGCGGGGGGCGGCGACTGGCCGGGGGGCGGCGGTCGGCTGCGCGGGCTTCACTCGTCCGATGGAATGCGCCCACAGTAGCGGGACGGTTACGCTGCGTACGTGATCGGTTGGGGTAGCGGCGCGCATCGCACGACCGCGCGGAGAGCCGTCCTGGTGCTGGCCTCCGTGCTGCTCGCGCTGTGTGCCGCGCTCGTGGCCGAGCACACCCCCGAGGTCGAAGTGACGGAGAGTGTGGCCTGCGTGCTCGACACCAGGAAGCCGCTCGCCGTCGACGGCGTGGAACGCCCCGGCCGTAAGGCCCAGAAGCTCGCCGCGCTCCGGCCGTCCTTTCCCGCCGGGCGTCCCGGGGACGCACAGCGGGTTTCCGCCGCCTGGCCACGGCCGGGGCGGGCGACCCCCGCGACCGCCAGCGCTTCGTGCGTCGTGCTGCGCTGCTGAGAGGAACCACGGTGTCGGCTCCGGTGCCCGCGTGGCACGGGAGGACACCGCTCGCACCTCCCTCTTCGCTCACCAACGCAGCAGGAGCAGTCATGCCGGCCGACCCTGGTCGCGCGCTGGAAGGATATCTGCGCGCCCTGAGTTACCGTACGCCTCCCCGAGAACCCGAGCCCGCCCCGATCCTCGAAGGCACCGTCGGGGCAGCGCCCGCCGAGAAGCCGGTGACTTGGGAAGAGCCCGACGCCGCTGTCCCGCCCCGGCCATGTCCCGCCGACGGCCCTCGCCGCCATGGCCTGTTCGCGAGGCTTCGCGCCCTGCGCGGGCGGCGGATGGGGCAGCCCCAGCGAGCACGCTCGTAACGCGTCACAGGCGCATCAGCCGGTCACGGGCGGGGATTCGGTGTTCGCCCGGCCACCGGCCGCTCCGGTCGGTCCATGACCGGGCCCCCCGAGGCGGTGCGGCCCAAGTACCCGGACGCACCCCTTGGACGGCTGTCGCCGCACCAGGCCCGCGGGGCGATCACGGAAGTCGGCCTCCACGACACGCTGCCCCAAGTGGCCGCGCCGCTTGCCCGTTGACATCCGCTCCCGGACCGAACCGGGTGTCAGCGGGCGGCGAAGTCCTGTACCCACATGCGGTGGCCGGGCGGGCCCTGCACGGCGATGCCGGTGTCACGGTAGGCGCAGTTGAGGATGTTGGCCCGGTGTTCCGGGCTGCGCAGCCATCCCCGGGCGGCCTCTTGGGCATCGTGCGGGCCGAGGAAGATGTTCTCGCCGGCCCGGTGCCAGCGGTAGCCGGCCGACCTGATGCGCTCCCCCGGGTCGGATCCGTCCGAGCCGGTGTGGGAGTAGCGGTCGTGGCGGATCAGGTCACGGGCATGCCGGCGGGCCGCGCGGCCCACTGCCGGACTCAATCGGAGCGGGCCGCACCCGGCTTTCGCGCGGGCGGCATTGGTGAGATCCAGAATGCGTGTGGCCGCGCCGCCGACGTGCGGGTGCGCGGTCGCGGCGTGCCCGTCGGCGAGCAAGGAAGTCAGCACCAGGAGGAGAACAGCGGCCGTCCGTCGCATGGAGGCTCCTTTCAAGGATGGGCCCGGAACACCACCGGCCACATCGGCACCCTCAGACTCACGACTATCGAAAGTAACGTCAACGCTACTCTTCGTAGCTAACAGGGGATTGGGGAGCTCGCAGGGTGACGGGACCTCGGGGGGACACATTTCACTCCGAGATCGCAACTGCACGCCCCCGGCCGAATGGCCGAGCAGCACAGGCCTCGTGCGGCTGCCAACGGGGGCCAGTGGTATCCCGGGGCGAAGGGACCCTCGGTGAACGGGCCGTCGGCGTACGGGCCGTCGCCTGATCGAGCCTCCCCCCGCGGCCCTACCACCCCCGGTTATGAGCCGACTTCGGACAGAGTTAATTTTCGGAGAAATCTCATACAACCTTTTGCCACGTACGTCCGTCTGGTTTACGCAGGACCTATGCAGAGGTTGACGAAGAGGAGCTGTGAACGTGACCGTGCGTTCCTTTGCCCGGCGGATACGACCGCGAGTCGAGCGGAAGGCCGCCGAGAGGGTGTGGCAGCTGCGTACCATGCGGCGGCGCCGTAGGGCGGCGGTCACAGACCCGGTGCTGCGCCCGGTGGCGGTGCGCGGCCAGCAGTTGTACGGACGGGTCGTGACCCGGTTCAGCGCGGCCGAGGCGGCGGCGGCCAACCTCGGCCTGGTCGTGGCCGCGCTGGAACAAGAAGGCATCCCCTACTTCCTGGTCCCGGCCTCCCGTACGCGTCACACGGTCGGCGTGAACGCCGTCGACCGGGAGCGTTTCCTGACCGCTCTGGAGGAACAGAACGCGGGGAAGGCGGTGTTCATCGGCAGGCCGCTGCCCGGCGGCAAGCTCAACCATCCCGCGCTGTTCCTGGACGGGGTGCTGCCGGCCGCGCTGCGCACCTCCCCCACACTGCGGATCGGGGAGAACCACCTCGGTCCCGCGGGCCAGTTGCTCGCCGGTCCCGAACTCGCCTGCGACGTCGAGTTCTGGGAGGACGGCGCACAGCTGCTCGCCTCCCCCGAGGGGCCCCGGCGACTGGCCAAGGTGCAGCCGCAGGCGTCGGAGGACATCTTCGCCGAGTCCCTGATCGCGCCGCGCAACAACGGCATCACGGACGTGCTGCCGGCCTCCGAGCAGCGGCCGGCCACGGTGCGCGTCGGCGACCGGGAACTGCCGAGCTTCGTGGCGCTCACCCGGCCGACCGTGAACGATGTGACGTTTCCCGTCGACGTCGTCTACACCTGGGTGGACGGCGAGGAGCCGAAGATGCGGGCCAAGCGGGCCCGGTACCAGGACCGCGGCACCGCCGAGATCCTGGACAAGGAGACCAACGCCTCCCGGTACACCAGCCATGACGAGCTGAAGTACTCGCTGCGGTCGCTGGCGATGTACGCCGACTTCGTCCGGCACATCTACCTCGTGACCGACGGTCAGAAGCCGCACTGGCTCGACGACCGGGCGCCGGGGATCACGGTCGTCGACCACCGCGACATCTTCCCGCCGGACGTCCTGCCGGTGTTCAACTCGCATGCCATCGAGACCCGGCTGCACCACATTCCGGGGCTGTCGGAGCACTACCTGTACTTCAACGACGATGTGTTCGTCGGCCGCCGGGTCACCGCCGAGCACTTCTTCCACGGCAGCGGCCTCATGAAGATCCCGGTGTCCCCGCTCAAGATCGGCATCGGCAAGCCGCACGCCGAGGAGACGGCCACCAACTCCGCCAGCAAGAACGTCCGGCGGCTGCTGCTGGAGAGGTTCGGGCGGATGACGACGAACAACTTCATGCACACTCCGCTGCCGCAGCAGCGCGGGGCGCTCACGGCGATCGAGGAGCTGTTCGCGGAGGACGTACGCCGCACCACGGCGTCCCGTTTCCGCTCGCCGCAGGACATCGCCATGACGGCCCCGCTGCTGTACCAGTACGCGCTGATGACCGGCCTCGGGGTGCCGGGCAGGTTCAGCTTCCGGTATGTGAACATCAGCCGTCCGGACGCCGAGGCGCGCCTGGCCGATCTGCGCCGCAACCGCCGCTTCGACTTCTTCTGCCTCAACGACGTCGATGTGCCGGCCGAGGAGCGGGAGCAGGTCGGCATCCGGATGAGCGAGTTCCTGGAGGGCTACTTCCCGTTCCCGAGCCCCTTCGAGAAGCAGAGCTGACGGAAACCAACCCATGGACCTACACCATCGTCTCGCGGCGCCCACGGGCCTGCGGGCCGCCCGGGACCTGCTCGTGTACCTCAGGCTCCGGCAGTCCGCCCGGCTCTGGACGCTGCGTACGGGCCGGGCGCGCCGACGGCTGCGCGCCGCTGTCCCCGGCCTGCACCCGATCACCTGCGGGCCGGTGCGGCTGTACGGACGCACGGTCGCCGACTACACCGCCGCGGATGCCGCCGAAGCCGACCGGGAACGGGTGTGCACGTTGCTGGAGGCGATCGGCGTCCCCTACTTCGTCGTTCCCACAGAGCACGGATTCGGTGCGCCGCGTCAGGTGATCGGTGTCGAGGAGGAGTACCGCGGCACGGTGCTCGACCGGGCCGCGCAGCGGTTCGCCCGCACTGCCGGGTACGTCGGCGCCGTCGGCCCGGACGGGGCCGTGACGACCGCGGTGCTGTGGGCCGACGGAAGACTGCCGCGGGCGCTGCGGCGGGCCGCCGTGCTGCGTACCGGCGTGGTGCGCCTCGGCCCCGCGGGGCAGGTGCTCAGCGGTCTTGAGACGGGCTGCGACATCGAGTTCTGGTGCCGCGGCCGGAACCTGGGCGCCGCCCCGGACCCCTCCTGGCTCACCGTGCCCGGCAGCCGCCTTGAGGATGTCTTCGGCACGGCGCTCGTCGCCCCGCGCCGCAACCCGGTCTCGGAGGTGCTTCCGGCGGCGGCGCTGCGGCCGGCCGCGGTGGCGGGCCGCCGGGGCAGCGTGCCGACGTTCGCGCCGTTCGCCGAGCCGGGCATCGACGAGGTGCGCTTTGCCGTGGACGCCGTGTACACCTGGGTCGACGGGGACGACCCGGCGATGGCCGAGAAGCGCCGTGCCCATCAGGCGCTGTCCGACAACCCCATCGCCCCGCGCGAGACCGGCGCCTCCCGTTACACCAGCCATGACGAACTGAAGTACGCGCTGCGCTCGTTGGAGATGTACGCGGGGTTCATCCGGCATGTCTACCTCGTGACCGACTCGCAGATCCCCGACTGGCTGGATCCGGACGCGGCGGGCCTGACCGTGGTCGATCACCGGGACATCCTCCCGGCCGACGCCCTGCCCGTCTTCAACTCGCATGCGATAGAGAGCCGGCTGCACCACATTCCGGGGCTGTCGGAGCACTACCTCTATTTCAACGACGACGTCTTCGTCAACCGCCCGGTGCGTGCCGAGCACTTCTTCCACGGGAACGGCATCGCCCGTATCCCGCTGTCCCCGCTGAAGCTCGGCGTGGGCGCCCCGCATCCGCTGGAGCCGGCGCCGAACTCCGCCGGGAAGAACACCCGTGAGGTGATCAGGCGCTTCCACGGCAGATACATCACGCACAAGTCGCTGCACACCCCGCATCCCCAACTGCTGTCGGTGATGCGTGAGATGGAGGGCCTCGCGATCGAGGAGCTGCACAAGACCTCGTACTCGCGCTTCCGCTCCGTCACTGACGTCGCTCCGGCGTCCACCCTGCACCACCACTGGGCGATCGCGACCGGCCGGGGGGTCCCGGCCGACTACCGCTTCCGCTACATACAGTTGGGCACACCGGACATGCAGCGCCGACTGGACCGCCTTGCGGCCGGGGAGGACATCGACTTCTTCTGCCTCAACGACGTGGAGACGGCCCCCGAGGACAGGGCCGCCGCCCAGACGGCCATCCGCGCCTTCCTGGAACGCAAGTACCCCTTCCCCAGCCGCTTCGAGGGTGCGTCACGGCCCTTCTCACAGCTGATCGGGCCCGCTGCGGTGCCTCGCCCGCAGCGGGCGAGGCTGGAGGACGCACAGCGCCGCGAATGATCTGCCCTGCTCCCCGCCGGCTCACCGGCCGGCGGGGAGCGCCGCGTCTCAGATCGCGAGCGCGCTGATGCCGAGGGCGATCAGCGCCGCCGCCTCGGCCGCCTCAGGGGTGACGTGGACCGGGTGGGCGCGGGGGCGCGGAAGGGTCTCGCCCGCAGGCAACCGGGTCGGACCGGCGGTTGAGAACGGGCCGCACCGCGGTGAGTCGCAGGACCGGCGGGAGCACGGCGGCGGCGGCCGGCACGACCACCGACACGGGCGGGTCCGAGGCGCTGAGCCCCGACACGACGACGGCGGCCGGCGCGGCCTCCACGGTGTTGAGCGCCCGGAAGACGATACGGCCGACAGTCCGATCGCCGCCCTCACTCCCGGGGCGCGGAACTTCAACGGGGCTTCCAGGAAGGAGATCGCCGGCACCGTCCCGAGCCAGATGGAGCCGGCGGCCGCGACGACGGCCGAGGTGTCGGCCAGGGGTTGCCTGCCCTTGCCGACGGCGGATTCCGCCGCGTCGAGGGGTTCCGGGCCGGCGGGGCCCGGAACCGCCCGGTCCGCTATGCGGCGGCGAGCCAGAGGTCCGGTCCGAACACCTCGTAGTGGATGTCCCGGGCCGCAACGCCGCGGCGCAGCAGGTCACCGCGCACGGACCGCTATGGCTCCGGCCGCAGCCTGGTCGCCGGCGAGGACGGCATGACCTACCTCACCGTGCACCGCCGCCGCCCCGGCATGCGGATCCTCGGCCCGGCCGCACCGGGCACCGCTCCCCCGTCCTGACCGGCGCGGCGGGTGGCTGCCGCCCGCTGAGGCGAGCGCGGGTGCCGCGCGGGCCGCGCACTGGTCACACCCGGCGAGTGGGGGGACGCTGAAAAGGGAGGGGGCAACCGGCACCGGCAGCGCTCTCGCCCGCCGGGAAGCCGCGGCCGGGCGGGATGACGGACGCAAGGGAGACAGCCATGAAGGTCGGCATACTGACCGGTGGCGGAGACTGTCCGGGCCTGAACGCGGTGATCCGCAGCGTCGTCCGCAAAGGCGTGCAGAAGTACGCCTTCGAGTTCGTCGGACTGCGCGACGGCTGGCTCGGGGCGCTCCGCAACAGCGTCGTCCCGCTGGACATCTCCAGCGTGCGCGGGATCCTCCCGCGCGGCGGGACCATCCTCGGTTCCTCCCGCACCAATCCGTTCAAGCACGAGGACGGGGTGCGCCGCGTACAGGACACGCTCGCCGCACACGACGTGGACGCGCTCGTCGTGATCGGCGGCGAGGACACCCTCAGCGTGGCCGCCGAGTTGAGCCGCCAGGGGATCAGGCTGGTCGGCGTACCGAAGACCATCGACAACGACGTGTCCGGCACCGACTACACCTTCGGTTTCGACACCGCCGTCGGCATAGCCACCGAGGCCATCGACCGTCTGCACACCACCGCCGAGTCGCACATGCGGACACTCGTGGTGGAGGTGATGGGGCGGCACTCCGGGTGGATCGCCCTGCACGCCGGCATCGCGGGCGGCGCCAATGTGATCCTCGTCCCGGAGCGGCCGTTCGACATCGGCGAGGTGTGTGGCTGGGTGCGGAGCCGGTTCAAGATCAACTATGCGCCCATCGTCGTGGCGGCCGAAGGCGCGGTCCCCAAGGAGGGGCGGATGATCCTCAAGGACCGCACGGTGGACGAGTTCGGCCATGTGCGGCTGTCCGGAGTGGGCGAGTGGCTGGCCCGGGAGATCTCGGAGCGTACGGGCACGGACGCCCGTACCACCGTTCTCGGTCATGTCCAGCGGGGCGGTACGCCGAGCGCGTTCGACCGCTGGCTGGCCACGCGGTTCGGGCTGCACGCCGTGGACGCGGTCGAGGACGGTGACTTCGGTGTGATGACGGCGCTGCACGGCACCGGGATCGTGCGGGTTCCGCTGGCCGATGTCACGGGCCGGACGAAGAAGGTCGATCCGTCGCTGTACGAGGAGTTCGAGGCGTTCTTCGGCTGACCGCACAAAGTCGCGGGCGGGCTGGGGTGCGCCGACCGGCCCGGAGATCACCCGCCGTACGGAACGGCCGCCGGCATGGTGCAGCACGCGGGGCCGCAGGCCGCAGCCGGCCCCCGCTGAGCCGGGACCGGTGCCGGAGCCCACGACGAGCAGGCGCGGTCACACACGGCGTCCATGCGGCACCGACTCGGCGGGCAGGCGGGCAGGACCCGGGCCGGACCGCCCGCAGCGCTGCCCCGCCCGCCTGGCCGGCCGAGAAGGCGAAGTCCGCCACCGGGCGAACCGCGAGCCCGTCGAAGCCGCCCGGTCCCCGCGGCCCGTCGCCGAGGAGCCCGGCGCCGCGGGGGCGCCACCGGCAGCTCGTCCCGTGTCAATGGGGCCGATCGGCACTCGTCGGTGGGTCGTTTCCGTGGTGTGCTGGAGATGGGCGGGAAGGAGCGTTGGCGACGCGGAGAAGCGGCTCGTGGCCGTGCACCGCGCAATCCGGATCCGCGAGAAGTGGGTGGCCCTTCCCGTCCCCTCATACCGGCTCACCCGGCGATATGCGCCGAGAACCCCGAGGAGGAGAGCATGGAGCGCAGCCCGCACCGGGTGGGCGATGTGATGACGCGCGCCGTCGTCGCCGTGGGGCGCGAGGCCCGGTTCAAGGACATCGTGGCACGCATGGAGCAGTGGCAGATCAGTGCGCTTCCCGTGGTGGAGGGCGACGGCCGGGTGATCGGCGTGGTCTCCGAGGCGGATCTGCTGCCCAAGGAGGAGTTCCGGGACGAGGACCCGGACCGGCGCACCCAGCAGAACCGGCTTCCCGACCTGGCCAAGGCCGGGGCGCTGACGGCCGAGCAGCTGATGAGCACCCCGGCCGTCACCGTCCGCGCCGACGCCACGCTCGCCGAGGCCGCACGCATCATGGCGCTGCGGCAGGTGAAACGGCTGCCCGTGGTGACCGCCGAGGGCCTGCTCGACGGCGTGGTCAGCCGCGGGGACCTGCTGAAGGTCTTCCTGCGTCCGGACCAGGACCTCGCCGACGAGATACGGCGCGATGTCGTCGACCCGTTGTTCCCGGCACCCGTCGAGCCCGTGCACATCACGGTCACCGACGGCGTCGCGACACTGACCGGACGCGTCGCGGACGGCAGCCGGATCCCGCTGGCCGTCCGCCTCGTACGCGGCGTCGAGGGCGTGGTGAGGGTGGACTGCCGGCTCACCGCGGCCGACACATAGCCCCGCAGGACCGACGGCACGCGGGTCGGGCTCGGACGGTGATCCGGCGTCCGTCGGGCTCAGACGGTGATCCGGCGTCCGGAGACCGTGAAGGGACGGATACACACCCACAGATTGCGGGAGCCGCCCGCCCAGGGCGCGCTGTACGCCCGCTGCGTCAGCCGGCGCTGCTCCTGCGGGTCCGTCACCACCCGTGCGGTGCCGCGGACGAGCACGCTCCAGCCCTGACTGAACGCCTCGTCGATGTGGTCGACCTCGAAACCCACCTGGCAGCCGTCGCCCAGCGCCGGCGTCGCGCCGCGCGCGGTGCGGAAGACGATCGCTTCGTCCACGACGCTGTAGTTGACCGGTACGATCACCGGCCCCGAAGGGGTGGGTACCGCGATCCGCCCCACTCCGTGCGAGGCGAGCAGGGCCCGGCACTCGCCCGCGCGCAGCCTGGTGAACTCCGGGGACCGTCCGGCGCGTCCGGTACCGGCCGGCGGGTCGACGGCGCCGCCGCTCAGCTCGCTGACGGTGGTCTCCAGCGCCTCGGCCAGCCGCAGCAGCGCGCCCGTGCTCGGCGTGGCCCCGGGATGCTCCTCCAGGTGGCTGAGATAGCTGGTGGCCATGCCCGCGCGCGCGGCGGCTTCCCGCCGGCTCAGGCCGACCTGTGTCCGCCGCGCGGTCAGACGTCGGCCCAGATCGCCCGGCGGCTCCGCGGGCGCCGTGCCCGTACCCGCCCTCGTCCGTTCGCTCATGTTGCGCCGAGCCCTTCAAGTCCGGCCGTGGGAACGGCGAGTTCGTGCTGCTCCCCGTCCAGCACCACTTTGAGCGCGCCGGTGTCGGCCGCCCGGGAGAAGACGTCGTAGGCCTCCTCCATGTGGTCCAGCGGGAAGGTGTGGGTGACCAACTGGCCGGTCGGCAGCCGGCCGGCCGCGGCCATCCGCAGCAGCGTGGGCGTCGAGTAGGTGTCCACCAGCCCGGTCGTGATGGTCACGTTCTTGCTCCAGAGGTCTTCCAGGTGCAGCGTGGCCGGCTTGCCGTGCACCCCGACGTTGGCCACATGCCCGCCGGGGCGGACCATGCGGGTGCACAGTTCGAAGCTCTCCGGCACGCCGACGGCCTCGATCACCACGTCCGCCCCGAGCCCGTCGGTCAGGTCGGCGACCAACTGGACGGGGTCCTCACGGCCGTCGGCGACCGCGTCGGCGCCGAACCGGCGTGCCGCCTCCAGCCGGGCCGGGGCCAGGTCCACCGCGATGATCCGCTCCGGTGCGAACAGGCGTGCCGTGGCGATCGCGGTGAGCCCGATGGGACCGGCGCCCACGACGGCCACGGTGTCGCCGGGACGTACGCGCCCGTTGAGCACGCCCACTTCGTAGGAGGTCGGGAAGATGTCCGCGAGCAGTACGGCGTCCTCGCTGCGTACGGCGCCCGGCAGCGCGTGCACGGACAGGTCGGCGTAGGGGACGCGCACGTACTCGGCCTGAGTGCCGTCGATGCGATGCCCGAGGATCCAGCCGCCGCCACCCTGGCACTGGCCGTAGCCGCCCTCCCGGCAGAACCGGCACCGGCCGCACGAGGTGATGCAGGAGACGAGCACCCGGTCACCCGGCCGGACGGTACGCACATCGCTGCCGGCCTCGACGATCTCGCCGACGGCCTCGTGGCCGAGCACCGTTCCGGAGCGCACCTCGGGCACGTCCCCCTTGAGGATGTGCAGGTCCGTCCCGCAGATCGTGACGGCTCCGACCTTCACGATCGCGTCGGTCGGTTCCTTGATGTCCGGATCCGGGACGTCCTGCCAGGACGCCTGTCCCGGGCCGTGGAAAACGAAGCCTTTCATGACGCTCCTCACCTGTTCGACCTGTCGCGGGGCCCGGTCCCGGCCGATACGGCCGAGAACACGACCCGGACCCGGCGTGGTGCCGGGCCCGCCGCCCCGCTGTTTCAGCCTGTGGGGTGCGCGGGTCGCCGCGCTTGGGCCGACCGGCCCTGGCCTGCCGCCGGTCCGCCCCTCGGCTGCCCCGGGCGCGGTGGCCGCATGCCGGGACCCATGGCCCCTATGCCGGCACGGGAGATGGGCCGTCCGCCTGCCGGGCGGGGCTCCATCGGCCCCTGGCCACGGCGACCCCGTAAGGGGAACCGTCGAGGCAGCACCGCGACGAGGCGACGGGGCGAGGAGAAGTGAGGTGTTCCGCGATGAGCGCGACACGGCGGCTGTGGCGGTGGCGGAGCAATCCGCTGCGGCGGCGCGAGGACGTCGTAGAGGCATGGATCGTCCTGGCCGTCTGGGTCGTGGTGGTGGTCGGCGGGGCGGTCGCCGGGGCGGCGGCCGCACATGCCGCAGCGGACATGCTGGCGCGGGAGCGCGCCCACCGGCATCCCGTCCGTGCCGTCCTGCTCGCCGACGCCGTGCCCATGACCGCCTGGACGGCGAGCGGCCAGGTCCGCAACTCGGTGCGCTGGACGGCGCCGGACGGTACCTCGCGTACGGCGCGGACGCTGGTCGACGCGGGGCTGAAGAGGGGCGCCCGGGTGGTGGTCTGGCAGGACGACCGGGGTCGGCTGACCGGGCAGCCGCCAAGCCGCGCCATGGCGGCCGTCGAAGCCGGTCTCTACGGCACCGCGGCCGCGTGCCTCGTGGCGGCCCCGGCGCTGGCCGCGGGAGCCGTCGCGCGGGCGCGGCTGGACCGGCGTCGTATGGCCCGCTGGGACCGGGAGTGGGAGCTGATGGGACGCCGCCGGGGCCCGAGGGCGGCCTGACCGGTCCGTCCCCGGACTCTGCCGAACGGCCCGAACGGCCTGGGCGGCGGGCCGGGCGGCCCCTGGCCCGCCGGCCGGCAGCGGCCCACGCTGGAAGTGGCACACCCGCCCGCGAGCGACCCGACGGAGTTCATCATGTACGGCGCTCCCCACATCGTCAGTGACGTCATGACCCACACGGTCGCCGCCGTCGGCCCGCGGGCCCCGTTCAAGGAGATGGTGCGGCTGATGCGGGACTGGAAGGTCAGCGCGCTTCCCGTGATCGAGGGCGAGGGCCGGGTGGTCGGTGTGGTCTCCGAGGCCGATCTGCTCCCGACGGAGGAACTGCGCGACGACCCGGACGTGGGCTACCTCCGGCTGCGCCGGCCCGCCGACCTGGCCAAGGCCGAGGCGGTCACGGCGGCCGATCTGATGACCTCGCCCCCGGTCACCGTCCGGGCCGACGCGACCCTGGCCGAGGCGGCGCGTGTCATGGCGCGCGCCCGGGTCAAGAGGCTGCCCGTGGTCGACGACCTCCAGCTGCTGCAGGGCGTCGTCAGCCGGACCGACCTGCTCAAGGTCTTCCTCCGCGAGGACGACGACATCGCCGAGGAGGTGCGCCGCGAGATCGTGTCGTATCTCTTCCTCCCGCCGTCGGCCGTCCGGGCCGAGGTGCGCGACGGGGTCGTCACACTGAGCGGCACGGTCAGCGACACCTCCCTGCTGCCCGTGGCCGCCCGTCTGGTGCGGGCCGTCGAGGGCGTGGTGGACGTGGAGTTCGACCTCGCACGGGAGGGCGACGCGCCGCGACGGTAGCGGCGCCGGGTCACCGGCGCTCCTTCGGACCGGCGCCGGTTCCGCGCGCACCCGGGCCGGGGGACGCGGACGCCTCGGCCCGCGTGCTGGGTCTGGTGGTGGGGACCGCACGCGAGTGGGCGGCGGTCACGGAAAGTCCGGTACGACGGCCACGGGGCACAGGGCGTGGTGCAGCAGCGTGTGCGCGACCAGGCCCAGGTGCAGCCCTTCGTCGCCGTTCCTGCGCCGTACGCCGAGGACCAGCAGGTCCGCGGCGCCGGACCGGTCGAGCAACACCTTGCGCGCCGGTCCTTCGAGGACGCAGCGGTGCACCCGCACCTGGGGGTACTCGCTCATGGGATGGCGCAGCACGTCGTCGACGAGCGCGGACGCCTGCTCCTCACAGGTCGTGGGTGTGACCGCCCGCTCCTCGTACCCGTGGCCCCGGTCCCCCACGAGCAGGGCATGCCGGGCGGCCCGGTGTGCCGGACAGAGCCAGGTGCGGAGCACGTCGAGGGCGCAGTGTCGGGCCGCGGCCTCGCACAGCGCGAAGCGCGCCGCCTCGCCGCTCGTTCCCGGTTCCCCGACCGCGAGCACGATCCGCTCGTACGGGCCCGCCGCACCCGCCGGCCCGCCGCGGACCACGATCACCGGTCCGTCCGCGCGGCCGGCCACGGCCAGTCCCACCGAGCCGAGCAGCAGACCCGGTATCTTCCCGCGGCCTCGGCAACCGGTCACCACGGCGGTGGCGTTGTGGCCCTCGCGCAGCAGCGCGTACACCGGGTCCTCCTCCAGGACCACGGATTCGACCCTGACCGCGGGGGCGCGGCGCAGGGCGCGCGCTGTCGCGGCCGTCACGATCCGGTCGGCGGCGGCAGGGTGGGCGGGCCCCGGGTCGCCGGTCGAGGGCATGTCGCCCTCGTACTGCTCCCAGAGCGACGCGTGGACCAGCCGCAGGGGCAGATCCGCGTCGCGCACCGCCTCGTCGGCCGCCCAGTCCACCGCCTGCAGGCTGGAGTCCGATCCGTCGACGCCTACGACCAAGGGCAGACGCATCATCCTCACCGCCTCTCGTCGGGCCGCGACCGGCGCGGCAGTCCCCCGCGCGTACGCTCGCACGTCCCCGGCCGCATCCGCCGTGTCGGCTCTGCGGCGCGTGGGGCCGATTTCACCGTCGCACTCCGTACCGGAACGGCACGAGGGCCCTTCGGCCCCTTCCGGTGGCCTTCGGCCACGAGGGAGGTGCGGGAGCCGCGCAGTCCCCGGTGTGGGCCACCCGGCCCATGCCGTCCCGGGCGTGTTGACCGAGCCTGGAAGGCGGGACGACGATTCCGAGCAGCCCGGGAGGTCGAGATGACCGGCCGTCGCTACGCCGTCAGTGATGTGATGACCCGCAAGGTCGTCGCCGTGAGGGCGAAGGCTTCCTTCAAGGACATCGTGCGGACCCTGCGCCAGTGGGGGGTGACGGCGCTGCCGGTGGTGGACGACGAGCGACGGGTCGTCGGCGTCGTCTCCGAGGCCGATCTGCTGCCGAAGGAGGAGGCCAGGGACGGCGGTCCGTCCCCTGTCCCCCGGGCGGCGGACGGTTCGGCCGCCGCCAAGGCGGCCGCGGTCACCGCGGACCGGCTGATGACCGCGCCCGCCGTCACCGTGGCCGGGAGCGCGACGTTGGCGGTGGCCGCCCGGATCATGGCACGCAACGGGATCAAACGACTGCCCGTCGTCGACACCGCCGGCGTGCTCACGGGCATCGTCAGCCGGTCCGATCTGCTCAAGGTGTTCCTGCGGGACGACGAGGAGATCGCCGAGGAGGTGCGCCGCGACGTCCTCGGGCGGCTGTTCGTGGCGCAGCCCGAATCGCTGCGGGTCGAGGTGCACGACGGCGTCGTGACGCTCACCGGCCGGGTCCGGGACAGCGCGCTCGTGCCCGTCGTGGCGCGGCTGGTGCGCGGGGTCGAGGGGGTGGTGGACGTCGACTGCGCACTCATGGGACCACTACGCCGCCCGAACCTCGATCCGGACCTCCCCGACATCGCCGAATTCCCCCCGACCTGACACGAACCACACCCCAGGGCCGCCCCACCGGGCGGGACGGGGCGGCGGCCGGTCGTTACCGGTCCGGGGCCGTGCCGGGCCGGCATGCGAGGAGCGGCTGGAGGGCCGGCCGCGCACACGGCGCCCGGCCGATCCGACGCGCTGGCACGGCTCCGCCGGACCGGGCGCCCCGCGCCGGGTACGGACCCTGCCGAGCGGCTGCTGACGTAGGCAACCGGGTTTCAGCCGTCCAGGACGCCCGGCAGGGCCAGCGCCCCCAGCGCGGCGGCGCCGAGCAGCAGCCAGGCCACATAGTCCCCGACGTGCCCGGACTGCAGCCGGCGCAGTCGCTGCGCCCAGCCGGGAGCCGCCGCCCGGCGAGGGCGTACCACGGCGCGGCAGGCGAGAGCCGCGGCCAGCCCCGTGGACAGCAGACCGAGCAGGACGCCGGGCGGTGTCCAGTGCACCTCCCCGGCGCCCGCGGCGTCGACGCCGCGGGCCACGGCCGCGGCGAAGCCGGGAACCACGCCGACGGCGAGCGCGGCGGCCAGCAGCACCGCCGGGACGGCCGTCATGGTGTCCGGGACCCGCAGCAGTCTGCCCCCGGTCTCGGGCCGCTCGCCCAAGCCGGTGGTCTCGTAGCGGGACGAGTTCTCGGGGCGTGGGCCGAGTCCCCAGAAGACCCGGGCGGTGACCCGGAGCACCGCGGCGGCGGTGCTCGCCGATGCGGCGACGTACAGCGCCGTGAGCGGGCCGCCGACGGCTTCCTCGACGGTCAACTTCCCGAGGGCCGTGCCGAACGGCGGCAGGCCCGCGAGACCGAGCGCGCCCACCGCGAACATCGCCCCCGTCCCGCGCATCCGGCGGGCCCTGCCGTGCAGGGCGTGCTCGTCGAGGGCTGCCGAACCGGTCGAGGAGGACGCCGGCACAGGCGAACAGCGCGGCCTTCACCCCGGCGTGCCCGAGGATGTACAGCGCCACTCCGTCCTCGGCCGCCGGCTTGAGCAGGCCGATACCCACGAGGAACAGACCCATGTGGGCGATCGTGGAGTAGGCGAGCAGCCGCTTGATGTGCCGCTGGTACCAGCACAGGAGGGCCCCGGTCAGCGCCGTGAGCACGCCGAGGGCCACCAGCGCGCGCTCGAAGTCGCCCGCCGGGATGCCGCCGGGCCCGGCGAACACGGTGGTGTACACCCGCCAGACGCCGTATGCGCCGAGTTCCACCATGACGCCGGAGAACAGCATGCACACCGGGGTGGGGGCGACCGCGTGGGCGTCCGGGAGCCAGAAGTGGAACGGCGCGGCGGCGGCCTTCACCAGCAGGCCCGTCGTCACCAGTACGAACGCCGCGAGGACCAGCGCGTCGGGTCCGCCGTGCGCGTCCAGGCCGTCTTGGATCCGGGCCATGCCCAGTTCGCCGGTGCGCGCGTACAGCAGCGTGATGCCCATCAACAGGCCGTAGGCGCCCAGGGAGTTGACGACGCCGAAGGTCAGCGCGCCCTGCACGGGCTTCGCCTCGTCGATCCGGTAGCCGGTCAGCGCGTAGGCGACGACGCCCATCAGTTCGAAGAACACGAACGCGTTGAACAGGTCGCCGGCCAGGGCGAAGCCGGACATGCCCGCCTGGAACACCAGCATCAGGGCCGGGAAGGAACCGGCGTGGCCGCGCGGCGGCTCGTCGAAGTAGTGCCAGGAGTACGCCAGTGCCGCGAGCGTCAGCAGCGCGACGAGGGCGGCCATGCCGAGCGCCGGTGCGTCGCCGAGCAGCACGATGCCGATGCCGGGCCCCCAGCCGCCGACGTGTTCGGCGAGGGCGGGCGAGGCGTGGAGCAGCAGCACCAGCGCGAGGGCCCCGGTGCCGCCGGAGAAGGCGCATGCGGTGCTCTCGGCGGCGAGCCGTGGCAGCCGGCGGCCCGCGGCGACCAGCACCGCGGCGCCCAGCAGCGGCACCGCCGTGAGCAGCGGGAGCAGATGGTGCATCAGCCGCGCAGCTCCATCAGTTCGTCGGGGTCGACTGTGCCGTGCCGCTTGGCGATCTGCAGGACGAGCGCGAGCAGCAGCGCGGTGACGGTGGCGCCGACGACGATGTCGGTGAGGGTGAGGGCCTGCACGACGGGATCCACCAGGGGCCGGGTGCCCGGCTTCAGGTCGGAGAAGACGGGGGCGGTGCCGCCGTCCCGGTAGCCGACGGCCAGCAGCAGGACGTACGTCGCGCACTGGCACACGGACAGACAGCCCACGGCGTGGATCAGGTTCCGGCTGGTCGCCAGGCCCAGGCAGCCGGCCAGGAAGATATAGACGGCGACCAGATAGGGGAAGACGTGCATCACGGACGGCTCAACTCCCCTGCTCCTCCTCGATCTCGACGGCCTGCTCAAGGAACCGGGCGAGCAGCACCACGACGGCGCTCGCCACCTCCATGCCGATGGCCGCGTTCAGCAGGGGCACGGTGCCGCCGGACGACAGCGTGTTGAAGGTGCCGTAGGGCAGCAGGGTATTCGCGAGGAACGCGGTGCCGGCCAGGACGCCGGTGAGGCCGAGGACCAGGTACGCGCCGGCGGCGAGCGCGTCGCAGACCTCGAACGCCCCGATGGGGCGGACGCGTTCCAGGGCCCGGTAGTCGGCGCCCAGGTGGAGCAGGTGCAGTGCGGTGGCGGCGACCACCCCGCCCTGGAATCCGCCGCCGGGGCTGAGCTGCCCGTGGGCCATGACGTAGACGCCCACGACCAGGGCGATGGGCAGCACGACAAGGGCGTAGCGGGCCACGGCGGGTGCCACGTCGGCGGGTGCGGGCGGCGCACGGTGCTCGTCCCGGGCCTGCCGCAGCAGGACCACACAGCCCAGTACCGCGGCGAACAGGATGCTCATCTCGCCAAGGGTGTCGTAGGCGCGCAGATCGAAGTTGACGGAGGCGATGGTGTTGGCGGTGTGCCGGGCCAGTGAGGCGCGCACGGCCCGGTCCCCGTAGGGATGCCGTCGCCCGCCGAACGAGGGAAGGTCGAGGCAGGCGAGGACGAGCAGCACGGCGAGGCCCGCGCCGCCGACGGCCAGCACGGCCAGGCGCAGCCGGCGGCTCATCCGTCGCCGTCCCTCACCCGGGTCCGGGCGCGCCGCTTGAGCTTGCGCACGGACAGCATGATCAGCAGCGGGGTGAGGGCCGCGCCGACCGCCAGCTGCGACAGGCCGACGTCGGGGGCCTGCAACACGGTGAACAGCACGGCGAGGAGGGTGCCCAGCACGGACAGCACCAGGGCCTGACGGGCCGGATCGCGGGTGGCGACCGCCGCCGTGGCGGCGGTCGCCGTGGCGGCGGTCGCCACCAGCACCAGAACCACGACGATCGACGCGTCAGCCACCGCGCACCCCCCGAAAGCCGCCCGCCAGCGCGCGGGAGGCGACGAGGTTGCCGCCGATCAGCAAGGCGCCGGTCACCAGGAGCTTCACCATGGCGCGCCCCGGTCCGGCGGCCACGCACACGGCGAGAACGACGACCGCGCCCACGCCTGCCGCCGCCCACGTCAGCCTCCAGGCTGACGCCCCGGAATCGGCCAGGTCCTCGGCGAGCAACCGCGCGAAGACGAGTGTGCCGACCGGTCCCAGCAGCGCCAGGAGCAGGGCGAGATCCACATAGGAGGAGCGGTCGTAGCCCTGGGCGAGAAGCAGCAGACCCGGGCAGGCGACGGAGGTGGTGAGGTTCTGCGCCACCGCCCGGCGGGCCGGCGGCCCGCTCGCCACGCCCCAGACAGTCGCCGCCAGCCCCGCGCCGAGCAGGATCGTCGCCACGAGGACCCAGCCGTTCAACGCTCCCTCACCGCCTGCCGTGCGGCCCGCGCGGCGACGACCCGGACGACTTCGTGGCGGCGGTACGGCCCTACGCGGAGGCCGGGTTCACCGACGTCGCCCTCGTCCAGATCGGCGGCGACACACAGCCGCAGTTCCTGGACTGGTCGCAGAAGACACTGCTCCCGGCGCTGCGCGACGCGTTCGGCTGACGTCCTTCGGCGCCGGGGCCCGGCTCACCGGTCGGACCGGGCCTGCCGCACCACGCCGTGGCGCTCGGCCTCGTCCCGGATCAGCAGCGACAGCAGGGAGGCCACCGTCAGGTCGGCTTCGGCCGGGTGCCGCAGGATCTTGCTGGCGTCGATCCGGTAGGTGTTGCCGCGTCCCTGGCGGGTGTGGGAGAGATAGCCGTCCCGCTCCAGATCCGAGATGATCTTCTGAACGGCGCGTTCGGTGAGCCGGCAACGCGCGGCGATGTCGCGGATGCGCGCCCTGCGGTTGTCGGCGATGGTGGCCAGCACACGGGCGTGGCTGGTGAGGAACGTCCATCCGGTGTGCGGCTCGGGCACTCCATCCACTCCAACCATGGGGAAAGGGTAAGGCCGGGCGGGCATGCACTCAAAAGAACGAAATAAAATTCATGTATATCTTGACGGGCTGCGCGCGGCGGGCGACGCTGGTGGGACACGCAGGACCACGGAGAGGCAGTCATGCCGCAGCCGCCCGACACGACATGGTCGATCGACGGGCACGATCCCGTCTGCATGAGAACGATCTCCTCCTCGATTGTCACGCGACGTGACGGCGACCATGTCGTCGTGCGCATCGACGGAGAACTGTGTTTCGACGACGCCGAGTTGCTGGAGCACACCCTGCGCGCCGCGCTGGACAAGCCGGTCTCGCGCCTGGACCTGGACCTGCGTGACCTGACGTTCTGGGACTGCTCCGCGCTCAATGTGCTGCTGACCCTGCGCCGGCAGGCGCTCGCGGTGGGCAAGACGATCGCCGTGACGGCGGCCAGTGGGGTGGCGGAACGACTGCTGACCCTCACGGACACGCGCAGCCTGTTCACACCGGCGCAGCAGGGCGCGCACGACACCACGGGCGGCGACACGGACGCCCGCACGGACGTAGGCGACATAGCCGACGTGGACACGGACGAGGGCACGGGCGAGAGCCTGCGCTCGGAGGTCGTCCAGTTGCGGCGGGCTCTGCAGACCCGGCCGGAGATCGACATGGCCCGCGGCATCCTGATGGCCTCGTTCGGGCTGAACGCCGACGAGGCCTGGGACGTGCTGGTCATGGCCTCCCAGGGCACCAACACCAAGTTGCACCGCCTTGCCTCGAACGTGGTCACCGCGGTGACCGGGGGCACGCTGCCGCGGCCGGTGCGACAGCAGCTCACGGCGGCGGTCGCCCGGCGACGGGCAGCGGACGCACGGAGCGCCCGCGCGTCGGCGCCGCCCCGTGCCCCCCGTCGGGCAGGCAGTAGACGTGGAAGGCCCGCCCAATGACGGGCTGTGCCACGTTGCGCACCTTGATCCCGCCGCCGGTCATGCCGTGCTCCGCGCCGAAGTGCGCATGGCCGTGGACGGCGAGGTCCGCGCCGGCCGTGTCGATGGCCTCGGCAAGCAGATAGCTGCCGAGGAAGGGATAGATCTCCGGGGGTTCGCCGGCCAGCGTGTCCGGCACGGGTGAGAAGTGGGTCAGGGCGATCCGCGCATCGCACCGGCTGCGGCCCAGTTCCTCCAGGGCGCCGCGCAGACCGTCGGCCCGGCGGCGCGAGTAGCGGACGAACTCCTTCATGACCGGTTCGCCGAACTCACCGGCGCAGCGGCCGGCGAACCCGCCGCCGAACCCCTTGGTGCCGGCCACGCCGATGCGCAGTCCGGACCTGGTCACCACCGTCGCCTCGCCTTCCAGGACCTGTGCCCCGGACTCCCGCAGGACGGCCGTCACCTCGTCGGCCCGTCCGTCGTGGTGGTCGTGGTTGCCGAGGACGGCGACCACCGGCACGGCCAGGTCCGCTATCTCCCGGGCGACCACGCGCGCCTCCTCGGGGGTGCCGTGCCGGGTGAGGTCACCGGCCAGCAGCAGCACGTCCGCGCAGTCCGGCAGGGTCTCGAAGGCGGGGCGGAGCGTGCCCCGGCTCTCGGGCCCCATGTGGATGTCGCCGACGGCCGCCACCCGGATCACCAGAACTCCTCCGCGTGATCGGGCGGACCGTTGTCCGCGATGACCAGGTCGCTGAGCAGGGGCAGGTCCGGCAAGGTCTCGTGGGCGATGCGCAGGATGTCCTGGCGGCACCGGGCGGTCCCCACCGTGCCGGTCAGCACCAGGGCCTCGCCCCGGATCTCGGCCCGCACACCCAGCTCGCCGAGATTGCCCTCCGCCAGCCGCTCGGCCAGATGAGCGACCTGATACTCCAGGCAGCCCCGCGGGTTCACCGGTGCTCCCGCGGCGATGCGGGCGGCCGGCCGGCAGCGATGACGTTCAGCCGTTCCAGCAGGAACAGGAACGCCGCGGGCATCGGCTCGTGGCCGCACCGGCTGCGCACCTCGTCCCAGTCGACCTTCTCGCGCAGCG
Organism: Streptomyces sp. NPDC001508; assembly: GCF_040298665.1. Lineage (NCBI taxonomy): Bacteria > Bacillati > Actinomycetota > Actinomycetes > Kitasatosporales > Streptomycetaceae > Streptomyces > Streptomyces sp. NPDC001508. Next base: position 36,758 of record NZ_JBEPAP010000053.1, on the reverse strand, counting down.
AGCGGGCCACGGGGAGCACCGCCCCGAAGTCGCAGTGGTGCTCGGAGAAGGCGGTGTTCAGGCTGACCAGCAGATCGGTCGCCGACAGCACCGGCATGCGCACGGAGTCCACCGGCAGTTCCTCGGCGCGGTCCAGCAGTTCCTCGGTGACCGGCCGGTCGGCCAGTTCGAAGATGAGGTCGACGTCCTGGTCGAAGCATGTGGTCTTCAGCAGCCAGTCCTCCGGTGGGACGCGCACCCCGAGTCCGGCCGCGCGCAGGTCCTCCGCCACCGCCGCGGCGTCCTCGGAAAGGACGCAGAAATCGACGTCGTGCCGGGGGCGGTCGCCGCCGCCGTGGGCGTAGACCGCCACGCTCCCGGCGAGCGCGAACCGGTGCCCCGACCGTTTCAGGACGGCACCCACCTGCTTGGCCGCCTCAAGGATCTGCTGGCCGCGGTCATGGGGCGGATCCTTGTGCGACGGAGGCGGCGGCCCCTTCGCGGCGGCGTGCGGGGTGGCCGCGGCGGCGTGCCGCGCGTGCTGCGTGCCCTGCGCGTTCGTCCTCACGACCGCTCCCTTCACCCGGCTTCACCCGGCCCGGCGCCCGCAGCCGTCGGGCGGCTCCGGCAGGGGCCGGGTACCCGGGGCTCCCCGGGCGACACGGAGCACCGCGAACCTCGCGCCGTACCCGGCGGCGCCGGCCGGAGACCCCCGTGCCGCGCAGGGGGCGGGTTCGACGGTCCGCTCCCCCGGGTACTCGAAGGCGCGGCCCCGTTCCACCAGGAAGGCACACAGATGGCTCACTTCGGATATTTCCTGTCCTGCGAAGAAAATTCCTGCCGCGGCTGCGCGGCTGACGCGTCGGACGGATGGTGGCAGCCATGGACGGCACCGCGAAGGCGGCGGGTTGCGCCCTCATCGTGATCGACATGATCAACACATACGACCACGAGGACGCCGAACTGCTGGTGCCCTCCACACGGCGGGTGGTGCCCGTCCTCGCGGACCTGATCGGCCGGGCCCGTGCGGCACAGGTGCCGGTCGTGTACGCGAACGACAACTTCGGGCTGTGGCGTTCCCATCACGGAGAACTGCTGGAGAGCGCGCTGTCCCGGCCCTACGCCGACCTCATCGAGCCGATCAGGCCCGACGACGAGTCGCTGTTCGTCGTGAAGGCCCGCCACTCGATCTTCTACGAGACACCCCTGTCCTATCTGCTGTGGCGCCTGGGCGCCGGACACGTGGTGCTGAGCGGCCAGGTCACCGAGCAGTGCGTGCTCTACTCCGCGCTGGACGCGCACATCCGCCATCTGGAGGTCACCGTGCCACGGGACGCCGTCGCCTCCATCCATCCGCGGCTGGCGGACGCGGCCCTGGAAATGATGGAGCGCAACATGGGGGCACGGATCGTCATGGCGCAAGACATCGCATTCCTGGGTACCCGTTGGCCCGTATCCGACGGACACCAGCCGGGAGGCCGAGCATGAGCGAACCCGTCCTCGAAGCGCCCGCGGACCGGCTGGTCGCGGCGCTGCGTGCCGAGACCGACGCCGAGGTCCGCTTCGATCCGGGCACCAGGGGCGCCTACGCCACGGACGGCTCCAACTACCGGCAGGTCCCCCTCGGCGTGGTCGTGCCCCGCACGGTCGAGGCCGGTGCCCGCGCGGTCCAGGTGTGTGCCCGGTTCGGGGCGCCCGTGCTGTCCCGGGGCGGAGGCACGAGCCTCGCCGGTCAGACGACGAACACGGCCGTCGTGATCGACTGGAGCAAGTACTGCCATGCCCTGGTCTCGGTCGACCCGGACACCCGTACGTGTGTGGTGGAGCCCGGGATCGTCCTGGACGAACTCAACCGGCGCCTGGCCGATCATGGGCTGCAGTTCGGTCCCAAGCCGTCCACCCACAGCCACTGTGCGCTGGGCGGCATGATCGGCAACAACTCCTGCGGGGCGTCCGCTCAGGCGTACGGCAAGACGGTCGACAACGTGCGCCGTCTGGAGGTGCTCACCTACGACGGCCTGCGCATGTGGGTCGGCCCGACCTCCCGGGCCGAGCGGGCGCGGATCGCCGCCGAGGGCGGTCGCCGGGCCGAGATCTACGAGGGTCTCGACCGGCTCGTCGCCGGGCACCTGGCGGACATCCGGCGCGGCTACCCGGACATCCCGCGCCGGGTCTCCGGCTACAACCTCGACTCGCTGCTGCCGGAGCGCGGCTTCGACGTCGCGCGGGCCCTGGTCGGCAGCGAGGGCACCCTCGTCACCGTCCTGCACGCCGAACTCGACCTCGTCCCCGTGCCGCCCTACCAGTCGCTGCTGGTCCTCGGCTACGACGACATCTGCCGCGCCGCCGACGACGTACCGCGTCTGCTGGAGCACGGTGCCCCGACCCAACTGGAGGCCCTGGACGGGCGGATGGCCCAGCTCATGCGCGAGGAGCACGCCTACCTGGACTCCCTCGACGCGCTGCCCGACGCGGACAGCTGGCTGTTGCTGCAGTTCAGCGGCGACAGCCAGGAGGAGGCCGACGACCAGGCACACCAGTTGCTCAAGGCGACCGGCCGCGGGGAGAAGGACCCCTCCGTCGCCTTCTCCGACGACCCCGACCGCGAGCAGCAGATGCTCAAGGCGCGGGAGGCCGGCCTCGGCGTGACGGCCCGGCCGCCGGACGACCGCGAGACCTGGGAGGGCTGGGAGGACTCCGCCGTCCCGCCCGACCGCCTCGGTGACTATCTGCGCGACCTGAAGCGGCTGTTCGTGGAGTTCGACTACGACCATCCTTCCCTGTACGGCCACTTCGGGCAGGGGTGCGTGCACACCCGCATCCCGTTCGGGCTGCGCACCGCGGACGGGGTGGCGGACTTCCGACGCTTCGTGGAACGGGCCGCCGACCTCGTGGCCGCCTACGGAGGTTCCCTGTCCGGCGAGCACGGGGACGGCCAGGCCCGGGGCGAGCTGCTGACCCGCATGTTCGGCGCACCGCTCGTGACCGCCTTCGGGGAACTGAAGGCGCTGTTCGACCCCGGCAACCGGATGAACCCGGGCAAGGTGGTCGACCCGCACCCGGTGGACGGGCAACTGCGCCTCGGGCCGGCCTGGCAACCGGCGTCGAACGACACCCACTTCGGCTATCCGGAGGACGACTACTCCTTCACCCGGGCCGTGTTGCGCTGTGTGGGCATCGGCAACTGCCGCAGCCACCGGGGCGGCGTGATGTGTCCCTCGTACCGGGCCACCCGGGAGGAGGAGCATTCCACCCGGGGACGTGCCCGGTTGCTGTTCGAGATGCTGGACGGGCATGCGGACTCGGCGGTCACCGACGGCTGGCGCTCCACCGAGGTACGCGACGCCCTCGATCTGTGCCTGGCCTGCAAGGGCTGCAAGTCGGACTGCCCGACCGGCGTCGACATGGCCACGTACAAGGCGGAGTTCCTGGCCCACCACTACGCCGGCCGGCCACGGCCCGCCGCCCACTACTCGATGGGCTGGCTGCCGCTGTGGGCCCGGCTGGCACGGCCGGCCCCGGGACTGGTCAACAGTGTGCTGCACGCACCCGGACTCGCCGGTGCGGGCAAACGGCTGGCCGGCGTGGCCGGCGACCGGCAGGCACCGGTGTTCGCCGGTGAGTCCTTCCTCCAGTGGTGGCGGGCCCGCCGCCCCGATGAGCCGGACCCGGCGGATCCGGCGGCGGTGGTGCTGTGGCCGGACACCTTCAGCACCTACTTCCACCCGTCCGTCGCGATCTCGGCGGTCCGCGTCCTGGAGGACGCCGGCTTTCGCGTCACCGTACCCAGCGCACCCGTCTGCTGTGCTCTGACCTGGATCTCCACCGGCCAACTGGCCACGGCGAAAAGAGTGTTGCGCCATACGCTGCGAGTCCTTGGCCCCTACCTGGACGCGGGCACGCCCGTCGTCGGCCTGGAACCCTCGTGCACGGCCGTCTTCCGGGCCGACGCCCCCGAGCTGCTGGCCGGCGCCCCGGACGCCCGCCGGCTTGCCGGGCAGGTCCGCACCCTCGCCGAACAACTCCTGCGCGCGGACTGGCGACCGCCGCGGCTGGCCCGGCACGCGACGGTGCAGACGCACTGCCACCAGCACGCCATCATGAAGTTCGACGCCGACCGTGAACTGCTGCGCCGCGCCCACCTGGACGCCGACGTCCTCGACGAGGGCTGCTGCGGGCTGGCCGGCAACTTCGGCTTCGAACGAGGTCACCACGAGGTCTCCCTGGCCGTCGGCGAGCTGGGCGTCCTGCCCGCCGTCCGCGCCGCCGCACCCGACGACGTGCTGCTGGCGGACGGCTTCAGCTGCCGCACCCAGATCGAGCAGGGCGACACCGGCCGCCGGGCGCTGCATCTGGCCGAGGTGCTGGCCCTCGGACTCGACGGCCCGCTGCCCGGCGACCGGCCCGAGCGGCTGGCCCGGCGCCCCCGTGTCCCCTCCGCCCCGGCCCGGTGGGCGACCACCGCGGGCGCCGGCACGCTGGCCGCCACGGCCGCCACGGCCGCCGTGAGCCTCGTACGCCGGCTGCGCCCGTAGCCCCAGGTCACACCTGGTCCCGTAGTCATACGCCCCTTGCGGAAAGGATCCGACCATGTCGACGAAGGTCTCCGACTACCTCCTCCAGCGGCTGCGCGAGTGGGGCGTGGAGTACGTCTTCGCCTATCCCGGAGACGGCATCAACGGCCTGCTCGCGGCCTGGGGACGCGCGGACGACAACCCACGGTTCATCCAGTCGCGCCACGAGGAGATGTCCGCGTTCGAAGCGGTCGGCTACGCCAAGTTCTCCGGCCGGGTCGGCGTGTGCGCCGCCACCTCGGGACCGGGCGCCATCCATCTCCTCAACGGCCTGTACGACGCGAAGCTGGACCATGTGCCCGTGGTCGCCGTGGTCGGGCAGACCAACCGCAGCGCCATGGGCGGCTCGTACCAGCAGGAGGTCGACCTGGTCAGCCTGTACAAGGACGTCGCCTCCGACTTCTGCGAGATGGTCACCGTCCCCGAGCAGCTGCCGAACGTGCTCGACCGGGCCCTGCGCACCGCCCTGGCCCGCCGCTCGGTGACCGCCGTGATCGTCCCGGCCGACGTCCAGGAGCTGGACTACTCCCCGCCCGAGCACGCCTTCAAGATGGTTCCCTCCAGCCTGGGCATGCCGCACTACGCGCCGGTGCCCTCCGACGAGGACCTGCAGCGGGCCGCGGACGTGCTCAACGCCGGCGAGCGGACCGCCATGCTGATCGGGCAGGGCGCGCGCGGGGCCCGTCCGGAGGTGACGACGGTCGCCGAACGGCTCGGCGCCGGCGTCGCCAAGGCGTTGCTGGGCAAGGACGCCCTCGATGACGAGCTGCCGTATGTGACCGGCGCGATCGGCCTGTTGGGCACGCGGCCGTCGTACGAGCTGATGCGGGACTGCGACACCCTGCTCGTCGTCGGCTCCTCCTTCCCCTACACCCAGTTCATGCCGGAGTTCGGGCAGGCACGGGCCGTACAGATCGACATCGACCCGCACATGGTCGGCCTGCGCTACCCCTTCGAGGTCAACCTCGTCGGCGACGCCGCCACGACGCTGCGCCGGCTGCTTCCGTTGCTCGAGCAGGCCGACCGTCCCGCGTGGCGGAAGAAGGTCGAGGACAACGTCGCGCGCTGGTGGGAGGTGATGGAGCGGCGCGCCGCCGTGGAGGCCGATCCGATCAACCCGGAGTACGTCACGCACGCGCTCGACGGTCTGCTCCCGGAGAATGTGATCCTCAGCTCGGACTCCGGGTCCGCCGCCAACTGGTACGCCCGCCATCTGAGGCTGCGCGGTGCCATGCGCGGTTCGCTGTCGGGCACGCTGGCCACCATGGGGCCGGGGGTGCCGTACGCCATCGGGGCCAAGTTCGCGCACGGCGACCGGCCGGCGATCGCCCTCGTCGGCGACGGGGCGATGCAGATGAACGGCATGGCCGAGCTGATCACCATCGCCAAGTACTGGCGGGAGTGGGCGGACCCGAGGCTTGTCGTCGCCGTGTTCAACAACCGGGACCTCAACCAGGTCACCTGGGAGATGCGGGCCATGGCGGGCGCCCCGCAGTTCCTGCCCTCGCAGTCGATCCCCGATGTGGCCTACGCCGACTTCGCCCGTTCCGTCGGGCTGACCGGGCAGCGCGTCGAGAAGCCGGACGAGGTGCGCGGCGCCTGGGAGGCCGCGCTCGCCGCGGACCGGCCCTGCGTGCTCGACTTCGTGACCGATCCCGCCGTACCGCCCATTCCGCCGCACGCCACCCTCGACCAGATCGAGGCCGCCGCGACGGCCGTCCTCAAGGGCGACAGCGACCGTGCCGCGATGGTCAGGCAGGGGTTCAAGGCAAAGGTCCAGGAGTTCCTGCCCGGCGGCCGGCACGGGACGAGCGGACGATGACCACCGAGTCGCCCGTACGACGGCCGAAGCGCCCCGCCGGCGCGGTTCTTCGGGGCGTCGCCGAGGGCGGAGGTGTCACCGTTGCCGGTCCCGTTCGTGGCCCGGTGGCCGCCCGCGGATGTCGCCGCCGGAGACCGGCCGGGCGCCGCGGGAGCGGATCGATGGGGCGCCGTCCGTCGGCCGTGCCGGGGAAACCGGCCGCTGGGCCGAGCCGCGACATCCAGGAGGGCCCGGCCCTTCATGACTCGCTGAGAACAGCACCGGAGGAATCGACCATGCCGCAAGTCGTCGTCATCACCGGAGCCAGCGCCGGTATCGGCCGTGCCACCGCCCGTCTGTACGCGCGGCGCGGCGCCGCCATCGGCTTGATCGCACGTGGCCGCGGCGGGCTGGACGCGGCGGCGCGGGACGTGGCGGCCCTGGGCGGGCGCCCCTTCATCCAGCAGGCGGACACCTCGGACGCCGGCCAGGTCTCGGCCGCCGCCGAAGCCGTCGAGCGGGCCCTCGGCCCCATCGACGTCTGGGTCAACTGCGCCTTCACCAGCGTGTTCGCGCCCTTCACCGAGATCAGCGCGGAGGAGTACCAGCGGGTGACCGACGTGACCTATCTGGGGTTCGTCAACGGCACCCGCGCGGCGCTCGCCCGCATGCTGCCGCGCGACCGCGGCACCATCGTGCAGGTCGGCTCCGCCCTGGGCGAGCGGTCGATCCCGCTCCAGTCCGCCTACTGCGGCGCCAAACACGCCATCAACGGCTTCACGTCGTCCGTGCGCCTGGAACTGCTGCACCGGGCGAGCAATGTGCACATCACGATCGCCCAGATGCCCGCGGTCAACACCCCGCAGTTCTCCTGGGTCAGGTCCCGGCTCTCCCGTCATCCGCAGCCGGTACCGCCGATCTACCAGCCCGAGGTCGCAGCGCGGGGCGTCCTGTACGCCGCCGACCACCCCCGACGCAAGCAGTACTACATCGGGGCCAGCACCGCGGCGACCGTCTGGGCCAACAGGATCGCCCCCGCCCTCCTCGACCGTTATCTGGCCCGCACGGGCTTCGACTCCCAGCAGACCGACAGCCCGGCCCCGACCGGAGCGGACAATCTGTTCAGCCCGTCCGACGGAGCGGCCGGCAGCGACTACGGCGCCCACGGCGTCTTCGACGAGAGGGCGCATCCCCACTCCGCCCAGGCCGCCCTCGCCCGGCACCCCGTGGTCACCGCCGCCACCACGTCGGTGGGCCTGGCCGCCGCGGCCGTCGGCTTGGGGCGACGGCTGAGCGGCCGGGCCCGGCAGGGTCACCGACTCGCACGGTGAGGCGTTCCCCGCGCGGCTCGCACGGTGAGGCGTTCCCCGCGCGGCTCGCACGGTGAGGCGTTCGGGCGGGGCGTCGGGCCGGGGCGGTCAGCCGACCTTGCGGCCCCGCAGGGGTTCGGTGTCCGCCCCCATGCCCGCTCGCAGCCCGCCCAGGAACTCCCGTACCACTTCCGGCGCGGTGTGTTCCGGCTCCCAGCCCAGCTCGCGGCGGGCCCGGCCGCAGTCCATCAGGGGCAGCCGCAGAACCGCGTCGAACAGGTGGGGGGACGCGGGCAGCAGATGCAGCCCCCAGGCCGCCGCGATCGCGGACCGGGCCGCGGTGCGGGGCAGCCGGACCGGGCGCAGGCCGAGCATCTGGCCGAGCCGGCCGGCGTCCAGCGGCGGTTCGGCGGCGAGGTTGAAGGCGCCCCGCGCACCGCTGTGCCGCAGGGCGAGCTGAAAGGCGCGGGCCGCGTCGTCCGTGTGCAGTGCCTGCACCCGCAGACCGGGCACATCCGGCAGGAAGGGCAGCAGATCGGGGCGGAGCAGCGGGCCGGGCAGGAACCGGCCGCCGAAGATACGCCGCTGTTCGCTCGCGGACTCCCGCTTGAACAGGAACGCCGGCCGCATGCGGACCACCCGGATCTCGGGGTGGTCGTGTGCGAAGGCGTCCAGCGCACGCTCCAGATAGGCCTTCTCCCGGCAGTAGGCGGCGTCCGGCCAGCCGTGTGTCGGCCAGGACTCGTCCACCGCCCGGTCCTTGGGGCCCGGGGAGTAGGCGCCGACCGACGAGGCGTGCAGCAGCACCGGTACCCGGGCCGCGGCCACCGCCTCGAACACCCTGATGCTGCCGAGCACATTGGTCTGCCAGGTCTTCGCCGGATCGTGCGTCGGCTGGAACGCCCACGCCAGATGGACCACGGCGCCGGCTCCCCGGAACACCGGGGCGAGATCGGCCTGCTCGGACGCGATGTCGACGGTGTGCCATTCGGTCCTGTCGGGTGCCCAGCCGGGCGTGCGCCGTGCGACACCGCGCACCCACTCGACCCGCGGGTCCCCGCTGAGCAGGCGCACCACGCTCGTCCCCAGATTCCCGGTCGCGCCCGTGACCACGACGCCACCGCCCGTTTCGCTGCTCATCTGTGACTCCTTCGGGTGTGAGGGTGCACGTCACAGCCGAACCGCAGGGAGGCCGGTTCGGCTGTGACGGCGTCGGCGGCCGCCCGGGGCTGCGGGCAGGGCACTCCCGTCAGCGGCCGAGCGCGTCCTCCAACTCCTTCTTGCTCATCGAGGAGCGTCCGTGGATGTTCCGCTTCCTGGCCTCGTCGTACAGCTGGTCCTTCGTGGGGCCCTGCGCGCCGCGGTGCGAACGCTGCCCACCGCGCTCGTACGACGATTTGGGGTCACGGGTCGAGGCCCTGCCGGCGGTCTTCGACTCGCCCGACCTGGCCCTCTCCTTGTTGACCGTGCGCGCGGCGATCTCCTTGGCCCGCCTCGTCGACTCGCCGCGGTCCTCCGCGCTCTTCTTGATGTGCTCGTACTGTCGTTCCCGTTTGGAACTGGATCCGGCCGGCATGGTGCCTCTCCTCTTCGGCGTACCGGGCGTGCTGCCCGCTCACGTGGTCGTTCGGGGGACGAGTTCCCCCAAGGAGCGGCCCGACGCGTGGGGCCCGCAACGGGCCGTCAGAGCGCCGAGCCGGGATCCTCGGGCCGGATCCGTCCGCGCCAGGCACCGCTCTCGCCCTCGCGGCCTTCGATGTACTCCTTGAAGCGGCCCAGGTCTCCCTTCACCCGGCGGTCGATCAGGCCCAGCGCGTCCGCGCCCTTCTCGGCGATGCCCTCGGGCTCGACCTCCATCGTGAGTTCCACCCGTGTGTGCGTGTCGTCCAGCCGCTCGAACCGGACCGATCCCCGCTGGCGTACGTCGCCGGCGATGGCGCGCCAGGTGATCCGGTCGTCCGGGAGCTGGTCGACGATCTCGGTGTCGAACTCGCGCCTGATCCCGCCGATGCTGGAGGTCCAGTGGTTGTGCCGGTCGTCGAGCTGCCTGACCTCCTCGACGCCCTCCATGAAGTTCGGGAACTCCTCGAACTGTGTCCACTGGTTGTAGGCGGTACGAACGGGAACGTCGACCTCCACCGATTTGCTGACGGTGCTCATGTCTTCCTCCTTGCCGTCGGCCGGTCGCGCCGGACTGCCGGCGCACCATGTGTCCACGGGAGACCGGGTACCCACCCGCGCGGACGACACGACACATGTCGACGGGTGGACGAAATCTCACGGAACCCGTCCCGCCCCGGCCCGGTTCCCACGGGGGTTTCGCCGGGTACCCGGTCGTGACCCGGGGCCGGCCCATGGCCCCCACCGCCGGGAGGCGTGATGGCGCAGGTGCGGCGAGCGGCCGTGTTCGACGTGGACGGAACCCTGGTCGACACCAACCATCTGCATGTGGTGGCCTGGTGGGAGGCGTTCCGCCAGGCCGGGCACCGGATCACCGCGCACGCCGTCCACCGGGCGGTCGGGCTCGGTTCCGCCGACCTCGTCACACATCTGCTGGGCGAGGCACGGGCCGAGGGCGAGGCGGCTCATCTCAGCAGCGCCCACAAGGTGCTCTACGCCGAGTACTTCGAGCGGCTGACCGCGCTGCCCGGTGCGGGACGTCTGCTGCGGCGCCTGGCCGAGGACGGCTGGCGGGTCGTGCTGGCCACCTCGGCGGCCGGCGACGAACTGTCCGCGCTGCGGCGGGCGATCGACGCGGACGACGCCATCACGGCGACGGCCAGTGCCGATGACGTCACCGAGGGCAAGCCCGCGCCGGAACCCGTCGAGCGGGCGCTGGAGCTGGCGGGCGTCGCGGCGGAGCGTGCGGTGTTCGTCGGCGACACGGTGTGGGACATGCGGGCGGGCCGGCACGCGGGGGTGCGCTGTGTGGCACTGCTCTGCGGCGGCATACCCCGCGCCGATCTGGAGGAGGCCGGCGCCGACGCCGTCTTCCAGGATCCGGCGCATCTGCTCCGCGCACTGCCGCACAGCCCCTTGGCGTGACCGGGGGCGCGCCGTCCCCTGTCCCGTTACCTCCGCCGTGCGGGGGTACTCGGACGGCGCCGCCGGTGCCCCGGCGTGCCCCATGTGTCGTCGATCGCCCCGGGAGCAACGGTGAAAGCACTGGTCGTCAGCTGCACGCTCAAGAAGTCGCCCGAGCCTTCGAACACCGAGGCGCTGGCCGCGGTGGTCGCCGGGCGGCTGGCCGAGCGCGGGGTGGCGGTGGAGCAGGTCCGGGCCGTGGACCTGGACATCGCGCCGGGTGTGGTCACCGACGCGGGCGACGGCGACCAGTGGCCACAGGTGCACGACAAGCTGCTGGAGTCGCAGATACTGATCATCGCCTCGCCCACCTGGCTGGGCCGGCCGTCCTCGGTGGCGCAACGCGTTCTCGAACGCATGGACGCGATGCTGTCCGAGACGGACGAGGAGGGGCGGCCCGTCGCCTACAACCGGGTGGCGGGCGTGGTGGTCACCGGCAACGAGGACGGCGCCCACCACGTCATCAGCGAGATCTCCGGGGCGCTCGCCGACATCGGCTACACCGTTCCCGGTCAGGCCTGGACGTACTGGCATCTCGGCCCGGGGCCGGGGCCCGACTATCTTCAGGAGCGGCGCGGTCGTGGCTGGGCGCACCGCACCGGTCGCACCATGGCCGACAACCTGTGCGGCGTGGCCCGGGCGCTGTCCTCCCTGCCGTTGAATGCGGCCGGGTGACCCGGATGACGCAGACATCCCCGACGACAGCCGACACCCTCACCGCGTCGTGGCCCCGCTGCTGGGTGCCCCGGGGTGTCTACGCCCCGCAGGCCGACACCCGGCTGCTGCGGCGGGCCATGCGCCGTGAGGGGATCGCGAGCGGGGCGGACGTCCTGGACCTGGGCACGGGCAGCGGAGTGCTCGCCGTGGAGGCGGCCCGGCTGGGCGGTCGCGTCACCGCGGTGGACATCTCCTTGCGGGCGGTGGCCGCCGCCCGGTTCAACGCCCTGCTCAACGGGCAGACGGTGCGCGTGCGTCACGGCGACCTGGCGTCCGCCGTGCCGGGCTGCCGCTTCGACCTCGTGGTCGCCAACCCGCCGTACGTACCCGCACCGGGCGGGCTGCCCCGCGGGGGCCCCGCGCGGGCCTGGGACGCCGGGAGCGACGGCCGTGCCCTGATCGACCGGGTCTGCGACGCCGCCCCGGCGCTCCTGCGGTCCGCGGGAGCGCTGCTGCTGGTGCACTCGCATCTGTGCGGCGTCGAAAACACCCTGGGCCGTCTCGAAGCGGCGGGGCTGCGTGCGGCCGTCGTCGACCGGACCCGGCTGCCGTTCGGGCGGGTGCTGCGCTCGCGGCTCGCCTGGCTGCGCGAGCGGGGACTGGCGGACGGCGATACGACCGAGGAGCTGGTGGTGATCCGTGCCGAACATGTCTGAACGCCCGCGCCGTATCCGCGTCCAGCGTGACGGGCCCCTGCTGGTGGAGGGGCCGGTCGAAGTGGTGGGCGAGGACGGTGAGGTGATCGTCTCGAAGCGTTTCCTGGTCGCGGTCTGCACCTGCCGCCGCAGCCGGATCTTTCCCTGGTGCGACACCAGCCACCGCCATCGGGACAGGCGGCACGGCGGGGGCGATGGCGTATGACGGCCACGCCCGCTCGGCGGCACGCCCCGCCGGGCCCGCCGCCGCTGCCCGAGCCGCGCGGTGCGCTGTCGGCCGCGGTGCTGGCCGCACTGCGCGGAGCGGGGCCCGGCCGCCTGCCGGTCCCGGTGACGGGTTCCGCGTACGGCGACGATCTGCACCTCGCGCTGTATGTCCTGTACGAGCTGCACTACCTGGGCTTCGCAGGCGTACCGGACCGCCTCGAATGGGACAGCGGCCTGCTGGCGCTGCGCGGCGCCATCGAGGAACGCTTCCTCGGTGCCCTGCGCTCCGACGTGCCGGTCGCGGGCACCGACACGGCCGCGCGTGCGCTGGACGAACTCCAGCTGGAACCGGTCGGTGACACCGACGGCAGTGTGTCGCACTATCTGCGCGGCGAGGGCACGCTGCGGCAGCTGCGCGAGTACGCGGCGCTGCGCTCGCTGTACCACCTCAAGGAGGCGGACCCGCACGCCTGGGTCATCCCCAGGCTGCGCGGGCGGGCCAAGGCGGCCATGGTCGCCGTGGAGTTCGACGAGTTCGGCGCCGGCCGCGCGGACGAGATCCACGCGGAGCTGTTCGCCGATCTCATGGCCGACCTCGGGCTGGACACCGCGTACGGGCGCTATGTCGACAGCGCTCCGGCCGAGGCGCTCGCGACGGTCAATGTGATGTCGCTGTTCGGTCTGCACCGGGCGCTGCGCGGTGCGCTCGTCGGGCACTTCGCCGCCGTGGAGGTGACCTCGTCCCCGGCCTCACGCCGGCTCGCCGAGGCCCTGCGCCGGGTGGGGGCGGGGCCGGCGGCCGTGCGGTTCTACTCGGAGCACGTCGAGGCGGACGCGGTGCACGAACAGGTGGTGCGGCACGATGTCGTCGGCGGGCTGCTGGAGAGCGAACCCCGGCTGGAGGACGACGTGGTGTTCGGGATCCGTGCGACCTCGCACCTCGAGGACCGGCTCGCGGCCCGGCTGCTGGGCGCGTGGCGCAGCGGCGCCACGGCCCTGCGCGGGGCAGGGCCGTCTCCGCTCTGAGTCCTCTCGGCGGCCGGGTCCTCGGCGGGGCGGGTCAGGTCGCGCCGCCGCCCCCGCCGCCGAAGGACCCGCTGGAACCGGACCGCCAGCGCGGCCGGTCCTGGTTCCCGCTCGGCCGGTCCGGCGTGTTGCCGAGTTCATGGGGCGTGGGCCGGTGGCCTTCACTCACCCGGGGCACCTCGCTGGGTTCACGCATCTGCCGTTCCTCACCCACCGGCCCCGACCGCGGCGGCCTTTGCCGCGCGGTGGACCGCTGCGGCATCTGCTCCCGTCGCAGCACCCTGGTCCCCAGCCGTACCGACCACACCAGTGCGGCCGTGACGAGCAGCCCGCAGACGACGATGACGATCTTCCCGGCCGTCGATCCCGCGGCGGCCATGTACTGAAGTGTCGTGTCCATCAACGCCGAGTACCCGGCCTTGTGCCGCCGGATTCAGGAAAGCGTGGCGGAACCGGCATTCATCACTGTCACCGGTAGCGTCGTCACACAGAGGAGTCGCCGGTTTCCCGTCCGTCGGGCGGAGCACTCGCCCGGTGCTGTCCGCTGTCGGCCGGGTTGAGGAGGGCCATGACCGAAGTGCCACAACGCCTCGGCGAGGGCGAAGGGGGCACGTCTTCGCCGACCGCCACCTCACTGGGGCGGACGCTGCTGGGCTGGGCCTCCACGACCGACCACAAGGTGATCGGCCGGCTGTACATGGTGACCTCCTTCTGCTTCTTCCTTCTGGGCGGGCTGCTCGCGCTCGCCATGCGCGCCGAACTGGCCCGTCCGGGGCTGCAGTTCATGAGCCAGAACACCTACAACCAGCTCTTCACGGTGCATGGCACCATCATGATGCTGCTCTTCGCGACGCCGATGTTCGCCGGGTTCGCGAACGCGGTGATGCCGTTGCAGATCGGCGCCCCGGACCTGGCGTTGCCCCGGCTCAACGCGCTGTCGTACTGGATGTACCTGTTCGGCGGGCTCATGGTCGTCTCGGGGTTCCTGGTGCCGAGCGGCGCGGCCTCGTTCGGCTGGTTCGCGTACGCCCCGCTCAACAGCGCCTACCACTCCCCCGGCGCCGGCGGTGACCTGTGGGCCATGGGCCTGGTGGTGACAGGTGTGTCGACCACGCTGAGCGCGGTCAACTTCATCACCACGATCCTGTGTCTGCGTGCCCCGGGGATGACGATGTTCCGGATGCCGATGTTCACCTGGAACGTGCTGTTCACGTCCATCCTGGTGCTGCCCGCGTTCCCGGTGCTCACCGCGGCGCTGCTGGCCCTGGAGTCCGACCGGAAGTTCGGCTCGCACATCTTCGACGCCACCAACGGCGGCGCCCTGCTCTGGCAGCACCTGTTCTGGTTCTTCGGGCATCCCGAGGTCTATATCGTCGCCCTGCCGTTCTTCGGCATCATCTCCGAGATCATCCCGGTGTTCTCACGCAAGCCGCTCTTCGGCTATCTGCCCATGATCGGGGCGACGACCTCGATCACCATGCTGTCGGCCGTGGTGTGGGCACACCACATGTTCGCCACGGGCGCGGTGCTGCTGCCCTTCTTCTCCCTCATGTCGTTCCTGATCGCGGTGCCGACGGGGATCAAGTTCTTCGCCTGGATCGGGACGATGGTGCGCGGGTCCATCTCCTTCGAGACACCGATGCTGTGGTCCCTCGGCTTTTTGGTGTCGTTCCTGCTGGGCGGGCTCAGCGGCGTGCTCGTCGCCTCGCCACCGCTCGACTTCCATGTCACCGACTCGTACTTCGTCGTCGCCCATCTGCATTACGTGCTGTTCGGCACCGTGGTCTTCGCGATGTTCGCCGGATTCTACTTCTGGTGGCCCAAGTTCACCGGGAAGATGCTGAACGAGCGGCTGGGCAAGCTGCACTTCTGGCTGCTGTTCCCGGGGTTCCAGCTGACGTTCCTCGTGCAGCACTGGCTCGGTGAGATGGGGATGCCCCGCCGCTACGCCGACTATCTGCCCTCCGACGGCTTCACCCTCCTCAACACCCTGTCCTCGGCGGGCGCGTTGCTGCTCGGTGTGTCCACCCTGCCGTTCCTCTACAACGTCTGGCACACCTCCCGGTACGGACGGCGCGTCGAACTGGCCGACCCCTGGGGGTACGGGCGGGCCCTGGAGTGGGCCACCGACTGCCCGCCGCCCCGCCACAACTTCGTGGCGCTGCCCCGGGTGCGGTCGGAGTCCCCGGCGTTCGACCTGCACCACCCCGAGGTCGTGCAGCAGGCGAAGCTGGAGGGACGGCAGTGAAGGTGGAGGCCCTGCTGTTCGGCGGTGTGGCCGTCTTCTTCGGCGGTACCGCCGCGCTCTACGGGGCGTGGTCGGGCGATCCGACCGGCACCGCGGCGCTCATCGTCGCGTTCGGCATGGCCGCGCTGGTGTCCTTCTTCTGCGCGGTGCAGTACGCCCGCCGCGGCCGGCGCCCGCAGGACCGCAGGGAGGCGGAGGTCACCGATGCCGCCGGGCCGCTGGAGTTCTTCCCGCCGCACAGCCTCTGGCCGATCGTGACCGCGCTCGGCTTCTCGGTCGCGGCGACCGGTGTGGTCTACGGGCTGTGGCTGTTCCTCATCGGCCTCGGTGTTCTGGCGCGGGGTGTTCTGGGTCTGGTGTTCCAGTACGCGAACCGGGGCGTCGAGCGGGAGGACTGACCGGGATGCGCGGGGCGCCCGGCCGGAAGGATGTGACCGGGCGGTGGCCGGCCTCGTATCCGCCCGCCAGGGTCTGGCGTACCTCGCCGGTCTCCTCACCCTCCGTCAGACGCTCGTGTTCGGCGGCCACGAGGGCGTGGCACAGCGCACGGGTGAGCGCGAAGGCGAGGACGGGCGCCACGATCAGGGCGATCCGCAGCACCCAGGTCAGGCTGTTCACCGAGATACGGAAGGTCGCCGCGATGACGTCGTTGCCGCCGGCCAGCAGCAGCACTCCGTAGAAGGTCACGCCCGCGACGCCGAGACCCGTGCGCACGGGCCGCTCCCGGGGCCGGTCGCACAGGTGCCGCTCCTTCCTCCACTCCCCGGTGAACCGCTGCTCCACAAACGGGTACGCGTACAGGACGAGGAAGAGCAGCGCGGGCAGCACGACGGCCGGCAGGAGGACGTTCCACATGAGGGTGTGCCCGGCGATGGTCGTCTCCCAGGGCGGTACGAGCCTGAGGGCGCCCTCCAGGAAGCCGACGTACCAGTCGGGCTGGGAGCCGGTCGACGCCTGGTCCGGCCGGTAGGGTCCGTACACCCACACCGGGTTGATCTGCGCGATGCCGGCGAGCACCGACAGCACCCCGAAGACGGTCAGGGACAGACCGGCGGACGAGGCCGTGAACCGCGGGTAGAGCGGCTTGCCGACGGCGTTCGCGTTGCTGCGGCCGGGCCCGCGCCACTGGGTGTGCTTGAGGTGGAAGACCAGCATCAGGTGCACCGAGACCAGGGCCACCAGTGCCCCCGGCAGCAGCAGGATGTGCAGGCTGTACAGCCGGGGCACCATGTCGTGGCCCGGGAACTGGGACCCGAACACAAACAGGGCGAGGTAGGTGCCCGCCACCGGAATGGACAGCATGATGCCCTGGGCGATCCGCAGGCCCGTGCCGGAGAGCAGATCGTCCGGCAGCGAATAGCCGGCGAAGCCCTCCGCCAGGGCGATCGCGAACAGCGTGACACCGATGACCCAGTTCAGCTCGCGGGGCCTGCGGAAGGCACCGGTGAAGAAGATCCGCAGCAGGTGCAGGCCGATCGCGGCGACGAAGACCAGCGCGGCCCAGTGGTGCAGTTGCCGGATCAGCAGGCCGCCGCGTACGTCGAAGCTGATGTCCAGGGTGGAGGCGAACGCCGTCGACATGCGCACCCCGCGCAGTGGCCGGTAGGAGCCGTCGTAGACCACATCCCGCATCTCGGGCTTGAAGAAGAAGGTCAGCCACACGCCCGTCAGCAGCAGCAGGACCAGGCTGTAGAGGGCCAGTTCGCCCAGCAGGAACGACCAGTGGTCGGGGAACGCCTTGCGCAGCAGCGGTCCGCCGCCGTCGTACACGGGCAGCCGCCTGTCGGCCGCGTCCGCCAACCGTTCTCCCCGGCGGCGCGCCGCCCCCGGCTCGGGCGCCGTCACGCCGGGTCCGCGGCGCGGCTGACGGTTTTCTCGTGCGGCACACCGTTCACGACAGGCCTCCTCGCGGTGTCACACCCCCTGTTCTCCGGCATCCGTTGCCCGGGGGGTGCGCGACGAGTACCCCGCCCTCGCGAAACACCCGTGCGACAGCGGCCCGGCACCCGATCGGCCGACCGGTAGCCGTGGCGCGCCCACGATCCCGCGGGTACCGGGACCGCGTGTGTCCCGCCGCTTGCGGGGCACCCAGAGTGTTGCCCTGCGTGACGAAGGAGGAAGGACCATGCCCGAGGACCCCACCCGTAAGCATCCCCGCCCCGACTTCCCCCAGCAGGATCAGGAACATCCGGGCTGGACCGGGCCCATGGACCCGCCGCCCGACCACGGCGAGGACTCGTACGAAGGCAGCGGACTGCTCCGGGACCTGACGGCGGTGGTCACCGGCGGCGACTCCGGCATCGGGCGGGCCGTCGCGCTCGCGTTCGCACGCGAAGGGGCCGATGTCCTGTTCACTCATCTGCCCGCCGAGGCCGACGACGCGGCCGAGACCGCCGCCCTCGTGTCGGAGGCGGGCCGCAGGGCCGTCGCCGTCTCCTGCGACATCCGGGAGGAGAGGCAGGTCCGCCGCCTGGTGGAACGTGCCGTCGACGAGTTCGGGCGCATCGACATCCTGGTCAACAACGCCGCCTATCAGATGTCTCAGCCCGACGGTATCCAGGCGATCTCCACCGAGCAGTTCGACCGGGTGGTGCGGACGAACCTGTACGGCATGTTCTGGCTGTGCAAGCTGGCGCTTCCGCATGTCCCGGCGGGCGGCTGCATCATCAACTCCGCGTCCGTGCAGGCGTACAAGCCCAGTCCGCATCTGCTCGACTACGCGATGACGAAGGGCGCCATCGTGACGTTCACGCAGGGGCTCGCGCAGATGGTCGCCGCCGACGGGATCCGCGTCAACGCCGTCGCTCCCGGCCCCGTGTGGACACCGCTGATTCCGGCGACGCTGCCCGACACGGTGGAGTTCGGCAAGCAGGCCCCGCTCGGCCGCCCCGCGCAGCCCGCCGAGATGGCACCCGCCTATGTCTTCCTCGCCTCCGCGCGGGCGAGCTTCATCACGGCGGAGATCCTGAACGCGACGGGCGGCACCCCGCTGCCCTGAGCACGGCGACTGCCGAGTGCCGAACACCGAGAACGGACCGGGGACGGTGGGATGCGGCAGGAACCTGATGTCAGGGATGCAGCAGGGTCTTGATCATGCCGTCCTCCTTGGCCTGGAACATCGCGTACGCCTTCGGCGCGTCCTCCAGCGGCATGTCATGCGTCTTGAAGGTGTCGACGCCGAGCGGATCCTCGTCCGTGAGCAGCGGCAGGATGTCGTCCACCCACCGCCGGACGTTCGCCTGGCCCATGCGGACCTGGATCTGCTTGTCGAACATCGTCATCAGCGGCATGGGGCTGACCGCTCCGCCGTAGACACCGGACACGGAGATCGTGCCGCCCCTGCGGACGAGGTCGATGGCCGTGTGCAGCACGCCGAGCCGGTCCACGCCCGCCTTCTCCATGAGCGGCTGGGCCACGCCGTCGGGCAGGTGCCCCACGAGCCACTGGGCGGCCTTGGCGAACGGGGCGCCATGTGCTTCCATCCCGACGGCGTCGATGGCGGCGTCGGTGCCCCGTCCGCCGGTGAGGTCCCGTACCGCCTTGCCCAGGTCCTTGCCGCTGTCCCGCAGGTCCAGGCAGGTGACCCCGTGGGCCCGGGCGCGTGCCAGGCGTTCGTCGACCAGGTCGATCCCGATGACCAGCCGGGCGCCACGGTGCTGGGCGATGCGGGCGCACATGTCGCCGATCGGTCCGAGCCCGAGCACGGTCACCGTCCCCTGCGGCGGGATGTCGGCGTACTCGACCGCCTGCCAGGCGGTGGGCAGCACATCGGACAGATACACATACCGGTCGTCGGGCGTGCCGTGGGGCACCTTGACGGGCAGCCGGTTGCCGAACGGCACGCGCAGGAACTCGGCCTGCCCGCCCGGCACCTGTCCGTACAGCTTCGTGTAGCCGAACAGCGAGGCGCCGGTGCCGTACTGGTGGACCTGGGTGGTCTCGCACTGCGAATGCAGGCCCTGGTCGCACATGAAACAGTCACAGCACGAAACGTTGAACGGGACCACCACGCGGTCGCCCGGGGCGAGGGCGTGCACCTCGGGCCCGACGTCCGCCACGATTCCCATGGGTTCGTGGCCGAGGATGTCGCCGGACTCCAGGAACGGTCCGAACAGTTCGTACAGGTGCAGATCGGATCCGCAGATGCCGGAGGACGTGACCCTGACGACGATGTCGTCCGGTTTCTCGATCTTCGGATCCGGGACGGTCTCCACCCGTACGTCTCGCAATCCCTGCCAGGTCAGTGCGCGCATCGTCTCGACTCCTCCGCTCACACCTCGCTCGGTCGGCCACGGCGGGCCTCTGCGCTACTCCGAGTCCCCTGCCCGCGGGTTCCGACACGCGCGGGCCGGGTGCGCGCTCGGCACGGCGATGCTCGTTTCGGCCCGGGACCGCGGGTCACTCGTCACGTTCCCCGTCCACGTCGATGCGAGGAATCCCATGAGCCCCTCACAGCCACCTCCCGGCCGTCCCGCACCGCAGCCGCCGCAGATCGAGGAGCCCACCGAGCCGCACGGTCCGCTGCCGCCGAAACCGGATCAGCAGGGGCCGGGCACCTACAGCCCCACCGGGCAGCCCACCGGAGTCGACGAGGCGTCCGTCGCCCAGGCCGGTGAGCGGCACACCACGGCTCAGGGCCTGCGGCTGCCGGACACGGACCACTCCCTGAAGGCCGGTCCGCGCGGCCCCGTACTCCTCCAGGACCACCATCTGCGCGAGAAGATCACGCATTTCGACCACGAACGCATCCCGGAACGGGTCGTGCACGCCCGGGGAGCCGCCGCGCACGGCGTCTTTCGGGGGTACGGCACCGCGTCGAAGGTCTCCAAGGCCGCGTTCCTCGCCGAGGACGTGGAGACTCCCGTCTTCGTCCGGTTCTCCACCGTGCTCGGTTCGCGCGGTTCGGCTGACACTGACGCCGGTGGAGCGCGAACACGTCATCGCGGCCTACACCTTCGAACTGAGCAAGTGCTACGAGCAGGCGATCAGGGAACGCGTCCTGCGGACGCTCGCGCAGATCGACCCGCAGCTGTGCCAGGAGGTCGCGGCCGGTCTCGGTCTGCCCGCTCCGCAGCCGGCCGAGCCGCTCGCCGAGGTCGCACCGAGCCCGGCACTGGCGCAGGTGGGCAGGGAGTGGCCGACCGCCGGCCGGGTCGTCGGCATCGTCGCCGACGACAAGAGCGACCTCGCGGCCGTGCAGGCCGTAGGGCAGTCCGTGCTCGACCAGGGCATGGTGCCGCTCGTCATCGGTCCGACCGGCGGTGCGCTGGGCGACGGCGCGACGGAACCGGTCACCGTGCAGCGGACCTTCGCCGCCGCCCGGTCCGTGGAGTTCGACGCGCTGCTGCTGGCCGGGGCGCCCGCGCCCGCCGCGGACGCCCATGGCAGCCGGGACGCCAAGGCCGCCGGCGGCGGCAACGCGCCGGTGGACCCGCGGGTTCTGCTGCTCGTCGGGGAGGCGTACCGCCATGCCAAGGTCATCGGCGGCTGGAACGGCGCCCGGCAGGTCTACGACGCCCTCGGCATCGCCGCCGACGCGCCGGGCGTGGTGAGCGGGGACGACGGCACGTCCGTGCTGGGCCTCGTCACCGGGCTGCTGGCCCAGCACCGGGTGTGGGACCGTTTCCCGGCGAGGCTGTGACCCGGTTTCGGGCGCGCGCGTCACGGGCACCCGTGCCAGGCTCGAAGCAGAGCCGCAGCGAGGCGGGTAGGGCCGAGGAGCGCGTGCCCTGATCGAGGAGGGCGAGCCATGACCCACAGCGATGTCGGCACAACGCATCGGCCGGGACATGACGCGGTGCACGGCAACCAGCTGTTCGGTCCCCAGCCGAACGTGGCGGGCGCCGCCGGATACCCCGACGCCCCGCCGCGCATGGGTTTCTTCACGGACACCTCCGTGTGCATCGGCTGCAAGGCGTGCGAGGTGGCCTGCAAGGAGTGGAACGCCATTCCGGAGGACGGCCTGGAGCTGACGGGCATGTCCTACGACAACACCCAGGGGCTCGGCGCCGACACCTGGCGCCATGTGGCCTTCATCGAGCAGCGGACACCGGTGCGCCCGGACCCCGGGGACGGACACGAGCACGCCGATGCCGTGGATGCCGTCGATGTCTTCGACGCCGCCCGCGGCCTCGGCGCCTTCCCCGGCGCGACGGCCCCGGCGGCCGGCACCGCGGCCGAGGACGGCCCGGCCGAGCGGATCTCGCCGGTGTCCCCCGACGGCCGCACCGAGTTGCGCTGGCTGATGTCCTCGGACGTGTGCAAGCACTGCACCCATGCCGCCTGTCTGGACGTGTGCCCCACCGGATCGCTGTTCCGCACCGAGTTCGGCACGGTCGTCGTCCAGGAGGACATCTGCAACGGCTGCGGCTACTGCATACCCGCATGCCCCTACGGGGTCATCGACCAGCGCCGGGGCGACGGTCGCGCCTGGAAGTGCACCCTGTGTTACGACCGGCTCGGGACCGGCCTCGAACCGGCCTGCGCCAAGGCGTGCCCGACCGACTCGATCCAGTTCGGTCCCCTGGACGAGCTGCGGGAACGGGCGGCGAACCGGGTGGCACAGCTGCACGCGGCCGGGGCCGGCGAGGCCCGGCTGTACGGGGAGAGCCCGGACGACGGGGTGGGCGGGGACGGCGCGTTCTTCCTGCTGCTGGACGAGCCGGAGGTCTACGGCCTGCCGCCCGACCCGGTCGTCACCACCCGGGATCTGCCGGACATGTG
Source organism: Streptomyces sp. NPDC001508 (assembly GCF_040298665.1). Taxonomy (NCBI): domain Bacteria; kingdom Bacillati; phylum Actinomycetota; class Actinomycetes; order Kitasatosporales; family Streptomycetaceae; genus Streptomyces; species Streptomyces sp. NPDC001508. The sequence goes on along the minus strand of NZ_JBEPAP010000053.1, from coordinate 14,433 downwards.
GCGGCACGCGGCCGTCGCCGCCGTCTCGCTCGCCGCGCTGGCGGTCGCCAGTTTCGCCAGGAGGCCACGATGACCGGATCCGATGTGCCGCCCCGCGGGAAGCAGGGTGTCGAGGCCGGCGGGACGGCCGCCGCCACGGCGCCCACGGGGCGCCGCCGACGCCGCCGCGGACGCGGCGAGCAGGCCATGGTGCCCGAGGCCCGGTTCTCCTCGTACTACGGCAGGCCGGTCCTGAAGAAACCGGTCTGGGCGCCGCTCGACATCGCCGGATACCTGTACCTCGGCGGGCTCGCCGGTGCCTCGTCGCTGCTGGCCGCCGGCGGGCATGCCACCGGGCGTTGCGCGCTGGCCAGGTCGGCGAAGCTGGCCGCGGCGGGCGCCATCTCGCTGTCCCTGGTCGCGCTGGTCCACGACCTGGGCCGGCCGGCGCGTTTCCTCAACATGCTGCGGGTCTTCAAGCCGACCTCGCCGATGAGCCTCGGGTCCTGGCTGCTGGCCGGATACGTCCCGCTGACGATGACCGCGGCGGCGACCGACGTCGTGGGCCGCTACCGGCTCGTCGGCTCCGCCGCCACGGGGGCCGCGGCGCTGCTCGGCCCGGCGGTCACCACGTACACCGCCGTGCTGATCGCGGACACGGCGGTGCCGTCCTGGCACGAGGGCCATCGCGAGATGCCGTTCGTCTTCGCCGGTTCCGGCGCCACCGCGGCAGCAGGGCTCGCCCTGGCCGCGGCCCCCGTCGCACAGACGGGCCCCGCGCGCCGGCTCGCGCTGCTCGGGGCGGCCCTGGAACTGGGGTCGTTCCAGGTGATGAAGCGGCGCATGGGGCTGGCGGCCGAGCCCTACGAGCAGGGCGGGCCGCGGGCGCTGATGCGGTCGGCGGAGATCCTCACGGCGGGCGGCGCGGCGCTCGCGGGGTGCGCGGGCCGGCGGCGCAGCCGGCCGCTGGCCGCGGTGGCCGGGGCCGCCCTGCTGACCGGCTCGGCCGCCCTGCGCCTCGGGGTGTTCCACGCGGGGGTGGCCTCCGCCGAGGACCCGAAGTACACGGTCGTACCGCAGCGCGAGCGCCTGCGGGCCCGCACCGGCTGACGGAGGTCCCCACATGGTCAGAGGTCCGCACATGGTCAGGGGAGAGCGGGCACAGGGCGGATACACGCTGGGCGAAGATGCCGTCGGCGCCGTACCGCGGGACAATCGAGCCGAGAAGAGCCGGGAGCGGCCGGAAGACGCCGAGGCCGCGCGGGTCGCCGGCCGCGCGGCGGCCGGGCGGGAGGTGTGACTCATGGGTGTGCGCACCTGGATCGACTCATGGCCGGTCTACCGCCAGCTCAAGGGCACCGACCCGCTGGGCCGCGGAGCCGCGGCCAAGAGCGCGGGCGGTGCGCGGCTCGCGCCCCGCACCGCGAGCGCGGAGCGGGTGGTGAAGTCGGTGTGCCCGTACTGCGCGGTGGGCTGCGGGCAGAACGTCTATGTCGAGGGCGGGCGGGTCACTCAGATCGAGGGCGACCCCGACTCCCCCGTCTCCCGCGGCCGGCTGTGCCCCAAGGGTTCGGCGAGCCTCCAGTTGACCACCGGTGACGCCCGCGAGCACCACGTGCTGTACCGCCCTGCCTACGGCACCGCATGGGAACGGCTCGATCTCGACCGGGCGATGGACATGATCGCCGACCGGGTGATCGCGGCACGGCGGGCGGGCTGGCAGTGGGAGGTCGAACAGACCCGCACACGGCGCACGCTCGGCTTCGCGAGCCTGGGTGGCGCCACGCTCGACAACGAAGAGAACTACCTGATCAAGAAGTTGTTCACCGCGCTCGGCGCCATCCAGATCGAGAACCAGGCCCGCATTTGACACTCCTCCACGGTTCCCAGTCTGGGAACCTCGTTCGGACGCGGCGGTGCGACCACCTTCCAGCAGGACCTGCAGAACGCGGACTGCATCGTCATCCAGGGCTCGAACATGGCCGAGTGCCATCCGGTCGGCTTCCAGTGGGTGATGGAGGCCAAGGCCCGCGGTGCGAAGGTGATCCACGTCGATCCGCGCTTCACCCGCACCAGCGCGCTGGCCGATCTGCATGTGCCGCTGCGCGCGGGCACGGACATCGTCTTCCTCGGCGCGATCATCAACTACGTCCTGCAGAACGACAAGTACTTCCGTGACTACGTGGTGGCGTACACCAACGCGCCCACGGTGCTGCGGGAGGACTTCCGGGACACGGAGGACCTGGACGGTGTCTTCTCCGGCCTGGATCCGGACAACCGCCGCTACGACAACAGCAGTTGGCAGTACGAAGGCACACAGGTGCAGGCGGCGTCCGGCGACCGCGACCGCTGGTACGAGGAGCGCACCAGGGGCGGCAGGTCGGTGACCGAGGCCGCGCGCGGCGAGGCCCACGGCTCCGGCGGCGCGGCCATCGGCATGGGCGAGCCGGAGCGGGACGAGACGCTGAGCCACCCGCGCTGTGTGTTCCAGGTGCTCAAGCGGCACTACGCCCGCTACACACCGCGGATGGTGGAACAGATCTGCGGCGTGCCGCAGGACCTGTTCCGGCGGGTGTGCGACCTGGTCACGGACAACTCGGGCCGGGACCGCACGACGGCCTTCGCCTACGCGGTCGGCTGGACCCAGCACACGGTGGGCGTGCAGTACATCCGCACCGCCGCCATCCTCCAGCAGCTCCTCGGCAACATCGGCCGGCCCGGCGGCGGCATCCTCGCGCTGCGCGGGCACGCCTCCATCCAGGGGTCGACGGACATCCCCACCCTGTTCGACCTGCTGCCCGGCTACATCCCGATGCCGCACGCACATCTGAACCAGGATCTGGACGCCTTCGTCGAGGCGGACTCGGCACGCAAGGGCTACTGGGGTGACATGCGCTCCTACCTGGTGAGCCTGCTCAAGGCGTACTGGGGCGAGGCCGCGAGGGCCGAGAACGACTTCTGCTTCGACTATCTGCCGCGTCTGACCGGCTCCCACTCCACCTACGAGACGACCATGACCCAGCTGGAGGGCACCTGCAAGGGCTACTTCCTGTACGGCGAGAACCCGGCCGTCGGCAGCGCCAACTCCAAGCTGCAGCGCCTGGGCATGGCCAACCTGGACTGGCTGGTGGTCCGGGACTTCTCGCTGATCGAGTCGGCCACCTGGTGGAAGGACGGCCCGGAGATCGAGACGGGCGAGCTGCGCACCGAGGACATCCGTACCGAGGTGTTCTTCCTGCCGGCCGCCGCGCACACCGAGAAGGACGGCAGCTTCACCAACACCCAGCGCATGCTGCAGTGGCACCACCAGGCCGTCGAGCCGCCCGGCGAGGCCCGCAGCGACCTGTGGTTCACCTTCCACCTGGGACGGCTGATCCGGCGCAAGCTGGCCGGCTCCACCGACCCGATGGACCGACCGGTGCTCGATCTGGTCTGGGACTACCCCACCAGGGGCCGGCTCGCCGAACCGGACGCGGAGGCCGTCCTCGCCGAGATCAACGGCCGCGACGCCGACGGCCGTCCGCTGTCCTCCTACCTCCAGCTCAAGGACGACGGCTCCACCCTGTGCGGCTGCTGGATCTACTGCGGGGTGTACGCCGACGGCATCAACCAGGCGGCCCGTCGCAAGCCGGGCGCGGAGCAGAACTGGGTGGCGGGCGAGTGGGCGTGGGCCTGGCCGGCCAACCGCCGCATCCTGTACAACCGGGCCTCGGCCGACCCGGACGGCAGGCCGTGGAGCGAGCGCAAGGCGCTGGTGTGGTGGGACGCGGAGAAGGCCCGGTGGGTGGGCCATGACGTCCCCGACTTCCCCCAGGACAGGTCCCCGCACTACCAGGCGCCACCGGACGCGACCGGCTCCGACGCCCTGTCCGGCACGGACCCGTTCATCATGCAGGCCGACGGCAAGGCATGGCTGTACGCCCCCTCGGGCCTCACCGACGGTCCCCTGCCCGTGCACTACGAGCCGCAGGACTCCCCGTTCCGGAACCTGCTGTACGGGCAGCAGCGCAACCCGGTGCGGCACCTGATGCCGCCGCTGCCCGACAACCGCTACCAGCCGAGCGCCGGCGAACCGGGCACGCAGGTGTTCCCGTACGTCGCCACCACCTACCGGCTCACCGAACACCACACGGCGGGCGGCATGTCCCGCTGGCTGCCCTATCTGGCGGAGCTGCAACCGGAGTTCTTCTGCGAGGTCTCGCCGGAACTCGCCGCGGAGCGCGGTCTTGCGCACACCGGCTGGGCGACGATCGTCAGCGCCCGCAATGTCATCGAGGCCCGTGTGCTGGTCACCGACCGGGTGCCGCCGCTGACCGTGCAGGGGCGGACCCTGCATCAGATCGGGCTGCCCTACCACTGGGGTCCGAACGGCTACAGCACGGGCGACGCCGCCAACGAACTGCTGCATCTGTCTCTCGACCCCAACACCCATATCCAGGAGGCCAAGGCGATCGCCGTCGACATCCGGCCCGGACGGCGCCCCCGGGGTCCGGCGGCCGCCGAGCTGGTGCGCGCCTACCGGACGCGGGCCGGCATCGACGACCGGACCGGCACCCAGATGTGAACCAAATCGGCACGCAGATGTGAGGGCGGCCGCGCTCCCTCACGGTCACCGGAGCACGGCCACCGGAGCACGGCCGCCGCAGCACGGCCACCGGAGCACGGCCACCGGAGCACGGTCACCGCAGCACGGCCGCCGCAGCACGGTCACCGGAGCACGAGGGAGTGCGGTCCGCACGGCACGAGTTCCCCGATCACCGGCGCCCCGGGCACCTCGCCGGCGACCAGCAGCCCCCCGGAGGTCTGGGCGTCGGCCAGCAGGAGCCGGGTGTCCTCGTCGGTCGTGCCGAAGTCCGTGACGGGCGTCACCCACTGGAGATTACGCCGGGTGCCGCCGCTGACGTACCCGTCCCGTACGGCCCTGTGTGCGCCGTCGAGATACGGCACGGCGGCCGTGTCGATCACCGCGGTCACCCGTGAGGCCCGGGCCAGCTTGTGCAGATGGCCCAGCAGCCCGAAACCGGTGACGTCGGTGGCGCAGACCGCCCCGGCCGCGAGGGCCGCGGCCGACGCGTCCCGGTTGAGGGCCGCCATCGTGGCGACGGCCTGCTCGAACCGTTCGCCGGTGGCCTTGTGCCGGTTGTTGAGCACGCCGAGGCCGAGGGGTTTGGTCAGCGACAGCGGCATGCCGGGCCGGCCGGCGTCGTTGCGCAGCAGCCGTGCCGGGTCGGCCAGCCCGGTGACGGCCATGCCGTACTTGGGTTCGGGATCGTCGACACTGTGACCGCCGCCCACATGGCAGCCGGCCTCGGTGGCGACCTGCAGCCCGCCGCGCAGCACCTCGCGGGCCAGCTCGAACGGCAGCACGTCACGCGGCCAGGCCAGGAGGTTGACGGCGACGACGGGCCGGCCGCCCATCGCGTACACGTCGGACAGGGCGTTGGCCGCGGCGATGCGTCCCCAGTCGTAGGGGTCGTCGACGACCGGCGTGAAGAAGTCCGCGGTGGACACCACGGCCTGGGCGGGGCCGCTCTGGGCGGGCAGCGCGACGACGGCGGCGTCGTCCCCGGTGGCGAGGCCGACCAGGAGCGGCGTGTCGACGGCCGAGGCCGGCAGCGGTGCCGACAGGGCGCCGAGGACGTCCTCCAGCTCACCGGGCGGGATCTTGCAGGCGCAGCCGCCGCCGTGGGCGTACTGCGTGAGTCGTACGGACGCTTCGCGGGTCGTGGTCATCGCGGTCTCCTGCGCGCGTAGCCTGGGGGGTCGGTGGAGGCGTGTGGGTGCCTGGTGGCCCTCCCGGTCTTCAAAACCGAGGTGCCCGAGGATCTCGGGCAGGCGGGTTCGATTCCCGTCCGCCTCCGCTTGCGGTGCCGGTACGGCAGCGCCGCCGCCGGTCGTCGACACGCTCCGTGTACCCCTGTGCGTCCAGGAACTCCAGCAGCGGCACGGCCACCCGCCGTGTGGTGCCGAGGGCCTGCCGGGCCTCGCTCAGCGTGAACGGCTGGGGCAGCCGGGCGAGCACGGCGGCGGCCCGCGCGTCCGCGCCGGGCAGCAGCACGATCCCGTCGGCGACCCGCAGCAGCGCGCCCGCGGCGACCGCGGCGGCCACCGTCTTGCGGGTCAGGCCCAGTTCGGTGAGGCGGTCGGCCTCGGGCGCGCGAAACGGTGCCGTCGCAAGCTCCCGCCCTACGGCGTCGACGGCCGCGCGGACGGCGGGCGGCAGGGTCGGCCCGAGGCTTTCGCAGCGGTACAGCCTGCCCTGACGGCGGGTGAGCGGCCGGCCACCGGGCGTGTCGGCCAGGGCGTCCACCAGTGACCGGTCGGGCAGGCCGAGCAGATGCCGGGCCGCCTGGGTGGGCAGGCCCGGTTCCAGGGGGTGCTGTCGCGCATACCGGTCCACGGCGGCGGCCAGGCGTTCTCGCAGCCCCTCCCAGTGCGCCGGGTCGGCGAGCCAGTCCCCGGCGACCGGTGGGGCCGGGGTTGGCACGCCCATGGCGAGCAGTTCCGGGCGGCGGATCAGCCCGCGGCGGCGCAGTTCGGCCGGCCCGTCCGGGACGCCGGTCATGGCGGCCAGTTGCTCCGCGCGGGCCCGGCCCGCGCCCCGCCGGGCCAGCGGCGGCGGGCGGACGTCCAGCACGGTCACCGCGCACGGTACGCGGCGGCCTCCCGGTTCGCGCAGCACTGCACGGTCGCCGACGCGCAGCGGCAGACCGCGGTCCAGGGTCAGCCGGGCGGTGTCGGGGCCGAGCGGGCGCACGGCGACCGGGACGGCGGCGGTGCCGATGTGCAGGGTGACGCGCCTTGGCAGGTCGTCGACCGGTTCGCCGCCGACCCGCACGTCGACGAGACGCGTGAGCAGCCAGCACTCCGGTGCCAGCAGCACCTGACCGCGGCGCAGTGCTCCGGCCGTGGGACCGTGCACGTTGACCGCGACCCGTGCCACCCCGCTGACGGCGGAGCGTTCCTCGTTCAGCGTCTGCAGGCCGCGCACACGGAGCGTGGCGCTCCCTTCGCCCGTCACCACCCGGTCGCCCACCCGGAGGGTGCCGGCCCCGAGCGTGCCGGTCACCACGGTGCCGTGCCCGCGCACCGTGAAGGCCCGGTCCAGCCACAGCCGTAGGTCCGCGTCGGCGGGCGGGACCGGGAGCGCGGCGGCCAACCGGGCCAGCGCCGCGCGCAGTTCGTCAAGACCGGCGCCGGTCACCGAGCTGACCGCGACGGACGGTACGGCGCCCAGCGAGGTGGCCGCCATCCGCTCCAGCGCGGCGTCCCGGGCCGGGCCGGGGTCGGCGAGGTCGCTGCGGGTCACGGCGAGGACCGCGTGCCGCACCCCGAGCGCGTCGAGGATCGCCAGGTGCTCCTCCGACTGGGCCTGCCAGCCCTGGTCGGCGGCCACCGCGAACAGCACCGCGGGCACCGGCCCGGCCCCGGCGAGCATGGTCGCAACGAACCTCTCGTGACCGGGCACGTCCACGAAGGCCACCTGCTCCCCGCCGGGGCCGAGCCGCGTCCACACGAACCCGAGGTCGAGGGTCAGTCCTCTGCGCCGCTCCTCCTCGAAGCGGTCGGGTTCCATGCCGGTCAGCGCCCGTACCAGGGCGGACTTGCCGTGGTCGACATGGCCGGCGGTGGCCAGGACACGCATGCCGGCTACCCTTCCGCGGCCGACCGGACCGCCGCGGCCAGCCGGTCGTCGTCCGCGGGCGGCACCGCGCGCAGATCGAGCAGACAGCGCCCCGCCTCCAGCCGCCCGACGACCGGTGTGGGTCCGGTGCGCAGCGCGGCGGCGAACGGCTCCGGCAGGGACAGCGCGGCACTGGGCAGGGTCACCCCGGGCGCGCCGCCGCCGCCGACCGTCGCCGCGCTCTGCACGGACCGGACGTCGATGCCGTATCCGCCGAGGGCGCGGGCGAGCCGGTCGGCGCGGGCGCGCAGGGCGGCCGGGTCGGCGGTCAGCGCCTCGGCGGTCGGGGTCGGCGGTCCGGTGAGCGTGGCCTGAAGCGCGGCGAGGGTCAGCTTGTCCACGCGCAGGGCGCGGGCCAGCGGATGCCGGGACAGCGTGCGGACGAGGCCCGCCTCGCCGAGGAGGAGCCCGCACTGGGGTCCGCCGAGCAGTTTGTCGCCGCTGGCGGTCACCAGTGAGGCGCCGGCCCGCAGCTGCGTCTCGGCGTCCGGCTCGTCGGGCAGCACCGGGTGGGGTGCCAGCAGCCCGGAGCCGATGTCGACGATCACCGGGACGCCCAGCGCGGCCAGTTCCCCGACTCCGGCGCCGCTGGTGAAGCCGGTGATGCGGAAGTTCGAGGGGTGCACCTTCAGCAGGAACCCCGTGCCGGGCCCGATCGCCGCGGCGTAGTCGGCGGCGGTCGTGCGGTTGGTGGTGCCGACCTCGTGCAGCCGGGCCCCGGTTGACCTCAGGAGGTCCGGGAGGCGGAAACCGTCCCCGATCTCCACCATCTCGCCGCGGCTGATGACGATCTCCTTGCCGGCGGCGAGCGCGGTGGCGGCCAGGACCAGGGCGGCGGCGCCGTTGTTGACGACGTGCGCCGCCGCGGCGGACGGCACCCGCTCGCGCAGGGCCCGCAGCGCCGTGCGCCCGCGCCGGGCCCGTACGCCGGTGGCCAGATCGAGTTCCACGTCGGTGGGGCCCGATGCCTCCGCCACGGCCCGGCGTGCCGCCGCCGACAGGCTCGCCCGGCCGAGGTTGGTGTGCAGCAGGACCCCGGTGGCGTTGATCACCGGGCGCAGTCCGCCCGCGGTCCGCGGCAGGAGCGCGACGGCCGTGTCGGCGATCCGTTCCGGCGGGATACGGCCGGCGCGGGCACGTTCCTGTGCCTCGCGGACCGCGGCCTTGACGACGGACACCCCCAGACCGCGGGCCGCTTCGGTCAGCCGCGGCTCCCGCAGCAGGGCGTCGGTGCGGGGGATCTGGCGCCGTACGTCCTCCTGCGGGCGGCCGGGCGCGCCTTCGGGCGCGGGCGTCGCGGCCCGTCCGCTCCCGGCTTTCTGCGATGCGACCTGCGGCTCCACCCGGTCCTGCCTCTCCGCCCGCCTCCGGCCCGTCCGAGATGTCCTGCGCGGTGTCCATCGTCTCCCAGTGCCCCGGGCCGGGCGCTCGACACGCCGCGACGGGCCGCCCCCGCGTCGACGCCGACGCGGATCAGGCGGGCGGTGGCCCGTTCCCGTCCTCGCCGGGCGCCGGGGGCGCTTCCGCGGGCTCGTCCACGACGTGCACGGCGGCCTCCTCGGCGGATGCCGCGCCGCCGGCGACACCGGTCTCCTCCGCCACGGTGTCGTCCGTCGCCCCGGCCGGTCGGGACGCTTCGCCGGCCGCCGTCAACCGCCCGGCGCGCCGGTCGCCGACCTCCGCGTCGACGCGTTCGCCGCTCCCGCCGGGAAGGTCCCCGATCCCGTCGCCCGGCGGCGGCTCCACGTCGGGTCGCTCGGCCCGCAGGCGCTCGTCCAAGGAGTCCCGCTCGCGTTGCTCCGCGGCCGTGGTACCGCGGCTCTGTGCCGCGAGCGGCTTCTCGGGCGGGGAGTAACCCTCGTCGATCGCGGGGTTGACACCGCGCTCGTCCAGGCTGTCCTCGGGGTCCAGTACCCCGGCGTCGTCCTGGACCTCGGACTGGTCCGGCTGGTACACCTCGTCGCCCATGTGCTGCTCGTACTCGCCTTGTTCGTCGGACATGCATGCTCCTCGCGCAGTCGGACCGCATCCGGCGCGTGACCGCGGCCCGCGCACCGGGCGGCGCCGCGGCCGGCGGCGCGGCCCCCGGAACTCCTCGCGCCCGGGTTTCCGGTTGCCGAACCCGTGAAACCCGTCAGCACGAGCCACGGACCGCGGTCCGACGTCGTCCATGCTGCGAGGTGTCATGAGTTCCACGACGGCCAGGAAGAACTCCCGCGACCGCACGGAGCAGGCGGTCGTACGGGCCCTGCTCGACCGGCAGGGATCCACCTACCTCGACCAGGCGGGCATCAGGTTGCGGAACACGCCCGGCCCGCTCTACCAGACGCTCGTTCTCGCCGTGCTGCTGAGCGCCCGCATCAAGGCGGACATCGCGGTGGCCGCCGCGCGGGCGTTCTTCGAGGCGGGCCTGCGCACCCCGCGCGCGATGGCGAAGGCGTCGTGGCAGCAGCGTGTCGACGCGCTCGGCGAGGGCGGATACCGGCGCTACGACGAGCGCACGGCCACCATGCTGGGCGACGGCGCGGACCTGCTGCTGGAGCGGTACGGCGGCGATCTGCGCAAGCTGCGCGAGCGGGACGACCCGAGGGACGCGCTCCAGGAGATTCCCGGCCTGGGGCCCACGGGTGCCGACATCTTCCTGCGTGCCGTGCAGACGGTGTGGCCGGAGTTCGCACCCTATGTCGACAAAAAGGCGCTGGACGGCGCCAAGCGGCTGGGGCTGCCCGCCTCGCCCGAGCACCTGGCGAGCCTGGTGAGCAAGCGCGAACTGGCTCGCTTCACCGACGGACTGGTCCACGCGGCGCTGGACAAGCCGCTCGCCGACGACGTCCTCGCCAAGGCGAAGGCGGCGTAGCGGGACCGGGCCGTCTTCCCCGAGGAGACGAAGGGCCGAGGTCATGAACGCCAAGCACGCGCATCGCGGCGGAAGTTCGCACCGCGTCCGCCGGGACGCGCCGAAACCGGCAGGGCCGGCCGGCCGGAACGACGGGTCGTCGGCCCACCCGGTGGAGGGCATCGCCGTACCGGAGGACACCGCCATGGCCCCAGGCGCGACGCCTCCCGCCGAGTCCGGGGTGTCCGGGCTCGCCGCGCCGGAACGCGAGGCACTGAGCCGGGGATGGTCGCTCGCGCCGCTCACCGTCATCTGGATCGTCGTCCTCCTCGTCGCCATCGGCCTGGTGGCCATGGCGGTCGTGCTGGCCACCACCTGACGCGTCGCACGCCGCCCTGGAACCTGGAACCCCACAGCCCGCAGCCCGACGCCTTGGAGCCTCTGGGCCCGGAAGCCCGCAGAGGGGACGCCGGTGGATGCGAACGCTGTCGCCGACGAGCTGCACGGGCTTGGGCCGACGGAGGTCACCGGGGTCCGCGACGCACGCGCCGCGCACGCCCGCGCAGCGGGTGACCGGCGACTGGCGCGGACGATCAGCGGGACGCGGCGTCCCAGCCTGCCGGCCTGGGCCGGCAGTCTCCTGGTGCGCGAGCGGCCCTACGAGGTCCGGCGGCTGCTCCGGCTCGGCCAGGCGCCAGGCGCACCGGGAACGGGACGGCACGAGGCTGCGCCGACTGGTCCAGGGGCAATGGGCGCTGATCGACGCGCTCTCCCGGCAGGCCCGGCAGCTGGCGGCCGAGGCCGGCCGCCCTCCGGCCCAGCGCCGCCGCCTGACCCGGTATGCCTGCGCACCGGTTTGGCGCCGCCCGTGCCGGTTACGCGGCAGGGGACGGCACACGGCCGAAGTGGGAGGCGGGAGTTCGACATGACACGGCGGATTCGCAAGGTGATGACCCCCGGCACGGTCACGGTGGAGCCGATGACCTCGCTGGAACAGGCCGCCGCGGCGATGCGCGAGCGCGATGTCGGGGATGTCCTGGTGGCCTACGACCGCGATCTGTTCGGTGTCCTCACCGACCGCGACATCGTGGTCCGGGCCCTCGCGGCCGGCCTCGACCCGCAGGCCACGACCGTCGGCGCCCTGTGCACCCGGCCGCCGCTGGCCACCGTGACCCCCGAGGACACCACCGACCACGCGGCCGAGTTGATGCGCGAGCACGCCGTGCGCCGCCTGCCCGTCGTGGAACGCGACGGCTGCCCGGTCGGCATCGTCACCCTGGGCGACCTGGCCGTCGGCGACGACCCGGAGTCCGCTCTGGCGGACATCGGCAGGGCCCGGCCGAACCGCTGAAGGAAGAGGACGCAAGCGCTGAGGAGGACGACCATGAGTCCCGAACCTCCCGGGCACCCCGAGCCACCGGCCCCGCGGTCGCGGTCCGGCACCATCGGCCGGCACTCCGCGCGCACCGGCAGCGAGCCGGTCACCGCGCGGAGCCCGCTGCGTCTGCGGCTGCTGCTGAGCGGGATCTTCCTGCCGGTGTTCGTGGCGGCGGCCGCGCTCTTCGCGCTGTGGGCGCGCGCCTCGGGCCCCGGGGGCAGCCCGCACCGCGCCGTGCTGATCACGATCGCCGCCCTCTGCGCGATCATCGCCTTCCTCGCCGTCGTGGACCTCCTGGTCGTGGTCCGCCGGCTGCGCCGCGAGCGGGGCACCGGCCGCTGACCACGCCGGTCCGAAGACGAAGACGACGAAGACGGGGCCGGTCGGTGAGGCCGCCCGGGTTCGGGCCGGTGCGTCAGCCGGTCATCGGGCCGGGCGTGGTGGTGCGTGGCCCGCCGGTACGGTGCAGACGTGTCGTCCTGCGACGGTGGAGGGTGGCACCGCCGGCCACGAGGGCGAGGCCCAGGCAGAACAGCAGGGCCAGGGCCAGACCGGAGCAGAAGATGCCGAGCGGACCGAGGGTCGCGATGTGCTGGCCGAGAACCGACACCGCGTAGTCCGGACCGCCCGACAGATTGCCGACGATCGCCAGGGCGGTGAACGCGGCCGTCGCCAGGAGGAGGAGCAGTCCGAGGAACACCATCTGATTCATCTCCTCAGGAGTCGTTCTGAGGACGCGAGTACCTGCAATACCGCGGATCTACACAAGGCCGTCGAGACGCCGCCCCGCGGTGGTCAGCGAGCGCCGGCAGCGGCCGAGCCCCTTCCACGGGTCGCCGTACTTGTCCAGGCGCTCGGGGAGCGTGCGCAGGGTCCACCGCCGCGGGCCGAGTTCGGGATCGTCGAGTTCGTCCCAGTGCAACGGGGTCGCGACCGGGGCGTGCGGGCGGGCGCGTACGGCGTAGGGGGCGACCGAGGTCTGGGCGTAGGCGTTGCGCTGGGTGTCCAGGTAGAGCCGGCCGCGGCGCTTGTCCTTGCGTGGCTGCGTGGTCAACCGGTCGCTGTGGCGTTCGGCGAGCACATCGGCGACGCGCCGGGCGAAGCGGCGGGCGGTGTCGAAGTCGGTGCGCCCGTCGAGCAGGACGACCAGATGCATGCCGCGCGATCCGGTGGTCATCAGCGCCGGACGCAGCCCGAGTTCGGTGAGCAGGTCCCCCACCGTGCGGGCGCTCCAGCGCACCGCCGCGAAGCCGTCCTCGCCGTCCTCCGGGGGATCGAGATCGAAGACCAGCCGGTCCGGGCAGTCCAGGCGGTCCGCCGTGCTCAGCCACGGGTGCGGTGTGATGCACGCCTGGTTGGCGAGGTAGGCCAAGGTGGCGGTGTCGTCGCAGACGGCCATGGTGAGGCTGCCGCCCTCCTTGGGCACCCGGACGGTGCGGATCCACTCGGGGAAGTAGTCGGGGACGTCCTTGTGGTAGAAGGACTTGCCCTCGTATCCGTCCGGGTAGCGTTCCATCACCAGGGGCCGGTCCCGCAGATGGGTGAGCATCGGGCGGGCCACGGTCCGGTAGTAGTCGATCAGCTCGGCCTTGGTGATCCCGTCGTCGGGAAAGAGTTCCTTGTCGGGACGGGTCACCGTCACCCGCCGATCGCCCACCCGGATCTCGTCCTTCGTCCTGGCGCTCATCGGCTTCTCCTCGCCTTCTCTGCGGGCCGCTCGCACACCACCGCCGACTCCGTCGGCGAAGCGGAGAACGGCATCCGGCCCGCCTCCTTGCGCCGTCGAGTGCCCACTGCGCGCGGCGGCATGCCGGCCCGCCGGGCATCGGGGCGAGCCCGGGGTCCACGGGTCTGACACGGCCGAACCGGGGCAGCAGAGCCGGTGCGGTACCTGTACGCCACCGTCGAGAACCGAGGTGAACCATGACGCAGGAAACGACCCCGAAGTACACGGTCCCCGGCATCGGACGCGAGGCGGCCGGCCGGCTGATCGGTCTGCTCCGGCTCCGGCTGCACACGCTCAACGATCTGCATCTGACGCTCAAGCACGTGCACTGGAACGTCGTCGGACCCCACTTCATCGCGGTCCACGAGATGCTCGACCCGCAGGTCGACCGGGTGCGGCAGATGGCCGACGACGTGGCCGAGCGGATCGCCGCGCTCGGCGGCGTCGCCCAGGGCACGCCAGGGGCCCTGGTCTCGGCGCGCACCTGGGACGACTACTCCATCGGCCGGGCCGACGCCATCGCCCATCTCGGCGCGCTCGACCTCGTGTACACGGGAGTGATCGAAGCCGTGCGCGCCGCGATCAAGGAGGCCGGTCAGGTCGACGTCGCCACGGAGGACCTGCTGATCGAGCAGCTGCGGGATCTGGAGCAGTTCCAGTGGTTCGTGCGGGCCCATCTGGAGAGCGCGGGCGGCACGCTGGCCACCGGCCGGGCGAAGACGGAGGCGGAGGCCGCCTCGAAGGGGGCCGAGCTGAGCTGAGCCGGCGCGCCCCGCGGTCGGTCATCCGGCCGCGGTCCGCCGGTCACCCGACGTGCGCGCCCCGCGGCC
>NZ_JBEPAP010000052.1:0-66021 GCF_040298665.1 Streptomyces sp. NPDC001508 | reverse complement strand
CTGCGGAAGGCGCGGCACGCGGCCTAATGGATCCAGTGCTCACGCCCCACTGCCCGGCGGGCACGCCACCCCATCAACGGTCTGGCCTCCCGGCCGACCAGCAGGGGCACGGTCTGACCCCGGAAGTCGAATGCTTCAGGCGGCCTGAGTGCTCACCTGCTGGCGGCTACGGCACCGAGTCTCACCGACCCGGCAAGTCCCATTAGGCGGATACGGTGGTTGTGGCGCTCAGATCTGCAAGGGCGGTGCGGGCCGCTGTCCGGAAGTCGGCGATGCGTGACAGCTTGATGTCCTCGTAGCCGCGGATGGCTTCGGTGAGCCGCGCCAGGTCCTCGATCGCGAGGGCGTTGTCCGCCGTCAGATGTGTGACTGCGTCACGGACCAGATGCCGATACTCGCCGATCAGCGCACGCTCCTGGCGTCGAACGTGCGCGTATCCGAAGACGTCCAGCCGGGTTCCGCGGAGTCCCCGCAGGGCGTAAAGCATCTTGAAGACCGCGGGCGCGGTGCGGCGCAGACGTATCTTGCGTTTCATGCCCAGGGCACGGAGCGCTGGTGGGTGCAGCAGAACAGAGACGGCAGCGTCGGCACCGAACTCGTCCTTGATTTTGGCCTGCTCTACAGCGTCCAGGTGCAGCCGGGCCACCTCGTACTCGTCCTTGTACGCCATGAGCCTGTGCAGTCCCTGGGCGTAGGCCAGAGCGATACGCTCACCTACCTCGTCCCCGGCCCGCTTCCTGGCCATGGCAGCCACTTGCTGCACTTCATCGGCGTACTGCCGTGCGTACGCTTCGTTCTGGTAGGCGATCAGGTCCGTGCTGCGCAGGGCGACGGCATCGTGCAGTCTGCTGGCCCGCGCGACTGTGCCCGCCAACGCCCGTCCTTCGGACGTTATCTCGACGACGGTTCGCTCGGGCACAGCGATGGCGCGCTGCACGGCGTTCGGGTCGATGACGGCCGCCCGCCCCCACCGGAAGGCAGCGAGGTTCTTGTCCACGGCAGCGCCGTTGAGGCGGATCGCGGCCTCGATGGAGCGGTCGGTCACCGGTATGCAGCCGTGCTGGAAGGCGGCACCGATGAGCAGCATGTTGGTCGGCATGTGGTCGCCGAACAGAGACTCGGACAGGCTTTGTGCGTCGAGGTAGAGATTTCCCTTAAAGCGCGTGACTGATTCGATCCGTTCCAGTGCGTCGTCTGGGGAGCCAGGCACGACGACCCGATTGGTGACCATGGCAGCAGTGGGCACGATGGTGGTGTTGACGACGGCGATGGTGTGGCCGGGGCGGGCCACCTGCAGATTGGAGTCGGCCGCCGTGCCGAGCAGGTCGAAGCCGATGAGGACGTCCGCGGTGGCGCGGGACGCCCGCACCGCTCCGCAGGCGGGGCCGGCAGAGATCCGGACGTCGCTGACGACAGGACCGCCCTTCTGGGCGAGTCCGGTTTGCTCCAGACCTGCGGCGTAACAGCCGTCCAGATGGGCCGCCATCTGGAGGATCTGTGAGACCGTCACCACCCCTGTACCACCGATCCCCGGCATCCGGAGAAGAGTGCTGTTCCCTGTGAGCACTGAGATGGGGTCGGTCAGCGCCACCGGGACAGCGGGAATGGGGCGCGACGGTTTGCCCTTCGGCTCGACGAGGAGGAAGGAGGGGCAGTCTCCCTTCAGACAGCTGAAGTCCGAGTTGCAGGAGGCCTGATGGATGTGGGTCTTTCGGCCGAACTCCGTGTCGACGGGATGCACCGAAAGACACGTGGACACATCTCCGCAGTCGCCGCAGCCCTCACAGACCCGCTGGTTGATGAAAACCTTCTCGGCGGGAGTGGGGAGCTTGCCACGCTTGCGCAGTCTGCGCTCCTCCGCCGCGCACCGGTCGTCATGGATCAACACAGTGACGCCGTCGGTCGCCGCCAGTTCCTTCTCAGCCTCGATAAGGTCGTCACGGTGGCGGACCGTCGCAATCGGGTCGAGGCGTACGTTGCGATAGGCATCCTGTTCGGTCGTGGTGACGATGATCTTCCGAACGCCTTCGAGAGCGAGCCAGCGGGTCAAAGTCGGTACGTCCAGGCGGCCCTCGGGAACCTGCCCGCCGGTCATGGCCACAGCGTCGTTGTACAGCAGCTTGTAGGTCATCGTCACGCCGGCTGCCACCGCCGCGCGGATGGCGAGCGACCCCGAGTGGTGAAAGGTGCCGTCGCCGAGGTTCTGCACGAAGTGCCGGTCCTCGGTGAAGGGGGCGATGCCGATCCACTGGGCGCCTTCGCCGCCCATTTGAGTCAGTCCGATCTGGTTGCCACGTCCCGCTCCGTCCAGAGCGATCATGACGTGGCATCCGATACCTACCCCGACCAGGGTGGCGTCGTCCGTACGCGTCGAGGTGCTATGAGGGCAACCCGAGCAGAAGGACGGCGTTCGCGTCGAAACGGTCGGCAGCGAGATACGGGCCGGAGCCGGCGGTGTCATGGCGGTCAGCTGGGTGGCGGCGGATTGCGGCAGGCGATCGGGTCCGATACGCACCGCCAGGGCCTTGGCCACGTCCTCGGCGGCCAGCGTGCCACGGGCTGTCAGCAGCGGGCGGCCGTTCTCATCGCGCCGGCCCACCACCACAGGGGCGTCGGCAATGCGGTAAAGCGCCTCTTTGAGCTGCACCTCGAGGAAGGGCACTTTGTCCTCGACGACAAGGACCTGCTCGAGGTCGCTGGTCATGCTCACCAGTTCCTCAGCGGAAAGGGGGAACGGCATGGCCAAGCGGATGAGCCGGATGCCGAGTGCCTCCATGTCGGTTTCGTCGATACCGAGGTCAGCAAGAGCGCGCTGCACCACGGCGTACGAGGTTCCGGATGCCATCACGCCCAAGGCGGCACGTCGGGCGCTGAAGGTGATGCGGTTCAGGCCGGTCCGGCGTGCGTAGTCCCGTGCCAGATTCAGACGCCGGGTGAGCATGTCGTGTTCGGCGTCGAGTGAAGCCGGCCCGACCAGGGTAGGGGGCGCGCCGCGCTGCGATCGGGGGGGAATGGGGATGTCCGGCCGGAGCAGGCCGAGGTCGACGATCGCTGAGGCATCCGCGATGTCCGCGACGATTTTCAGCCCGGTCCATAGACCGGTGACGCGCGACAGGGCCACCGCATGAAGTCCGAACTCGATGATCTCCGCCACGGAGCCCGGCGCGAGCAATGGCATGGAAAGGCTCTGGCACATCGGCTCGCAGGAACTCGGCACGGTGGAGGACTTGCTGCCCGGGTCGTCACCGATCCAGGCCACAGCACCCCCCAGCGCCGCGGTGCCTGCCACCGTGGAGTGCCGGATGGCGTCGGCAGCCCGGTCAAGGCCGGGGTTTTTGCCATACCAGAACCCCGTGACGCCCTCGTGACGGCGACCAGGTACCTGGCCAAGCATTTGGGTGCCAGCCACGGCAGTTGCAGCGAGTTCTTCGTTGAGGCCCGGACGGAACACCACTCCGGCAGACTCGAGGAAGCGCCGCGCCCTGCCGATCTCCAGGTCGACACCGCCCAAAGGCGAGCCCTGGTAGCCGGTGACGAACGCGCGAGTGTCCAGCCCCCTCTCTTGATCGAGGCGGCGTTGCTCCAGCGTCAGCCGGATCAGGGCCTGTACTCCTGAGATCAGGATGCGGCCACTGCGCGCCTGGTACTTGTCGTCAAGCGACACCGAGGCAGGTTCGGTGCTCACGCGGGTTTCCTCCACATCCTGGGGGGCGAGGTGCTCAGGACAGCAACATCACCTCTCGCAACACAAGCACGTTGCGAACATTGGGGTACAAGACGCAAACTATCTGCGAACTGATACCGGTGTGCTAAAGATATTTGCAGCACGTGATGAGGTGTGATGGCCGAGATCGACGACATCGACCGCCAGCTGTTGCGCATGCTCCGCGAGGACGGGCGGCGAACCTTCTCAGAGATGGCACATGAGGTGGGCTTGTCAGTCGCCGCGGTGAAGCGGCGCGTAGACCGGCTGCGCGTCAGCGGCGTCATCACAGGATTCAGCGTGCAGATCGATCACTCGAAGCTCGGTTGGGGCATTGAGGCCTTCGTGGAACTGTCCTTTAACGGCACCACCCCGGTGGGGGAGATCGTCCGGACCGCCTACAAGGTTCCCGAGGTCCAGGCTGTGTTCACCACTGCCGGCGATCCGGACGCCCTGGTCCATGTGCGCGTGCGTGACATCGAGCATCTTCAGCAGGTTATCGACGGTCTGCGGCGCTCCGGGCAGGTCACGGGAACCAAAACGCTCATGGTGCTGGGTTCCTGGGCACGAAACGGTTGACCCCATGCTTCGACGAATGGTGCTCAAGATGGGCGGCAGCCTAAGAGTTGTGAACAGAATGGGAGTCCGATCAGGGTGCGGCGTCTGGTGCGTGTGATCGCAAGGCGCCGGAAGGTCCTCGTAGCGGAGCTACTAGGGCGTTTCGGCAACGCCGCGAGCATACGTGCCAGGCGTCGCGCGCCGGGCGCCCATCCTGTTCGCAGCTCTAAACCGGCCCGACACAGTTCTCGGAAGGACTCGGGCTCACGACGATGCGCGGAGCTGAAGCTTCCCCGTGATCGTGGACTCGCGCACTGGAACTGGATGACAGAGCCTGCCCGGGTCTGGTGACCAGGACGACAGGAGCCGTATGACCGGAGACGGTCACGTACGGATCCGTAAAAGCCCGGGGGCGACCCGGGGCCACCCGACTTCGCGAAGGAGAGCGACCGGCGAGCGCGATATGCCGGTTCGTCCAAGCGGAGAAGGCCGTCTACCCGGGCACCCGGCTGTGCGGGGTGATGAAGACGGCCCGCTCCACGTACTACGCCTGGGGTGGCTGATCTGTCCACAACCAGTTACCCGAACGGCTTCCGGACCGGATATGCATCCCGATGCCGTGGGCAACGGATCACCGGTAACTGTGCCCGGTCAACGGCTGTCGGCACGAGACGTCTGCCGGATGCGTCGGCGGCCAGGCCCGCCTGTCCGGCTTGATCAGTAGCTTGTCCGTCCTGGCCGGAGGTGGTCAGAGAGGCCGAGGCACACGCCGCTGCGGCTCGGCAACGCCTCAAGCACGCAGTGGAAGCCGCGTCCGGCGCCAGGCGCCTCGGACGAGGCCGGCACCCCAGAGCATGCTGATCATGGCCGTGAAGTGGGTTTTCGGTACGCAACACGATTGATGACTTCACAGCGAACCACCTCTGGATTGATGAACAATCCTTGAGGTACTGTCATGGCATGCCTACCGAAGTAAGCCAACCGGCTCAGCAAGGTGACGTCGCGGCCGCTACGGTCGCTGACCAGCTGCGTGAGCGGATCAGCAGAGGGGCACTGCTTCCCGGCGCTCCCCTGCGAGACGGTGCACTCGCTACGGAACTCCAGGTGTCCCGCAACACGTTGCGGGAAGCGGTTCGCCTGCTGGTCCACGAAGGTCTCGTGGTCCACCAGCTGTACAAAGGGGCAGCCGTCAAGCAGCTCGACGTCTCTGACGTGCACGACATCTACAACGCTCGGCGCTGCTTCGAACTACGCGCCGTGGAGGAAAGCACCTATGCCACCAACGCGGCTCTGGCTGGCCTCGCCACGCCGGTCGCGCAGGCCGAGCATGCTGCAGCCGTCGAGCGCTGGACCGACGTAGGCACCCATTCACTCCGTTTCCACCGAGCTCTCGTGGCTCTGCTCGCCAGCACACGCCTGGACCACTTCTTCAACACCATCGTCGCGCAGCTGCGCCTGGCGTTCGCCGAGTTCCCGCACGAACCCGCATTCCAGGAGCAGTGGGTGAAGCGCGACCGTGAAATCTGCGACCTGCTCCAGTCGGGCCGCCGCGACGAGGCCGCGACCATGCTGCGCTCCTACCTCGAGGACTCCGAGCGCCAGGTCGTCGACATGGTCCGGGCCGCCGCAGCCGCTCGTCAGGGCTGACTTCCTGCCCGTGCTCCCGTATCCCTTCCCTCATCGAAGCTTCAGGAGGATTTCGTGGCCCTCACCGCTGCCGCCTACCAGGCCACCAAGGGCGGCCCGCTCGATGTCGACAAGGCTTTCTACGACCGAGTGTCCGGCACTCCCGAAGCCCGTGAGCTGGTCGACAAGCTCGAGATACCGATCCGCTCGGGCAAGGCGTGGGAGGTTCCCGCCGGCCACCTGTGCCGACTGGTCACCATCGACGGCCCGCAGGTCGGCGACCTCAACATCTGGAACCTCAACGACCCCCGGGAACGCCTGTGGGCGTCCCGCACCCGGCAGCTCCAGCGCGCCCACGTCAGCACCTACGACCGCCTGTGGTCGAACCTGCCCTTCCTGCGCCCGCTGCTGACCATCACCAGCGACACGCTGGCCGACTACGGACCGGACGCCGACGGCGGCCGGGTGCACGACCTGCTCGGCACCCGCTGCGACCCCTACGTCAACCGGATGCTGACCGGCGAGGACTTCGACTTCCACTGCCACTCCAACCTGGTCCGGGCCGTCCTGCCGTACGGCCTCACCGAGTCCGACGTGCACGACGTCCTCAACGTCTTCCAGTGCACCGGCCTCAACGAGCACGACCAGTACTTCATGAAAGACTGCCCGGCCCGCCCCGGCGACCACTTCGAATTCTTCGCCGAGCTCGACCTGCTGTGCGCGCTGTCCACCTGCCCCGGCGGCGACCTGTCCGTCCCCATGTGGGGCCCGGACGCACACGACCCGATCGAGGTCTGCCACCCCATCGGCGTCGAGGTCTACAAGGTCGCCCCCGAACTGCTGAAGGACTGGCAGCAGCCACAGCGCGCCGCCTACCGCAACCTGCACGGCATGACCCGCCCCACCTGGCAGAGCTGACCCGCGCCCCGGCGCGTCACACGAGAGGAGGGAGCGTACGTGACCACCGCCGTCATCGACCTCAACAGTGACCTCGGTGAGGGCTTCGGCCAGTGGACGCGGCGCGACGATGAGGCCCTGCTGTCCGTGGTCACCAGCGCCAACGTCGCCTGCGGCTACCACGCCGGCGACCCGACCGTCATGCGTCGGGTGTGCGAGCTCGCCGCGGAGCGCGGTGTCGCCATCGGTGCCCAGGTCGGCTACCGCGACCTGGCCGGCTTCGGCCGCCGGTTCATCGACGTCGATCCCCGCGAGCTGGTCAACGACGTCGTCTACCAGATCGCCGCCCTGGACGGCTTCGCCAGGTTGGCCGGCACCCGCGTCGCCTACGTCAAGCCGCACGGCGCACTGTACAACGCCATCGTCCACCACGAGGCGCAGGCCGCCGCGGTCGCCGACGCGGTCTACCGCTACGACGCCACCCTGCCGGTGCTCGGCCTGCCCGGCAGCACCTGGCTACGCAAGGCGGCCGAGGCCCAACTCACCCCCGTCCCCGAGGCATTCGCCGACCGCGCCTACACCCCCGAAGGGACGCTCGTCCCGCGCCGCGAGCCGGGCGCGGTCCTGCACGACGCGGACGAGATCGTGGCCCGCTGCCTGGGGATGGTCACCAAAGGCGTAGTGGAAGCGGTCGACGGTACGGCAGTGCCGCTGACGGTCCGTTCCCTGTGCGTGCACGGCGACACCAAGGGAGCGGTGGAGATCGCCCGCCGGCTACGCATGGAGCTCGACGCGGCAGGCCTCGCGCCCACCCCGTTCGCCATAGCGGACAGGCCCGTCGCCACCTCGGAGCGCTGAGGCCCGTATGACGACCCCGCTGCGCGGCATCCGCAGAGCCGGCAACACCGCACTGCTCGCCGAACTGGCCGACCTGAGCGACGTCCTCGCCCTGCGCACTGCGCTGGAGCGGCACCGGCCCAAGGGCATGCGAGAACTGGTGGCGGCCGCCCGCACACTGCTGGTCATCTACGATCCGGCAGTCACTGGCTACGACGGGCTGAGCCGTGCGGTTACCGAGCGGGCCGCCGCGCTACTGGAAACGGACGGCGCGCCCCCGCCGCAGGCCCTGGAAGACGACACCCTTGTCGTCCCGGTCCGCTACGACGGGCCCGACCTGGCGGATGTTGCCGAGCTGACCGGGCTCACCCTCGACGAGGTGATCGCCCGGCACACTGCCCCGCTCTACACCGTGGCCTTCGCCGGCTTCGCTCCGGGCTTCGGCTACCTCGTCGGCACCGACCCCGTACTTCACCTCTCCCGGCGCAGCGAGCCACGCACCGCCGTGCCCGCGGGCTCAGTCGCCGTCGCGGGCGGCTTCACCGGCGTCTACCCGAGCTCCTCGCCCGGCGGATGGCAACTGCTGGGCACCACCGGCCTGCCGCTGTGGGACCAGGACCGCACACCGCCGGCGCTGCTCGTGCCCGGCCGGAGCATACGTTTCAAGGAGGCATCGTGACGTCTGCTCTGGAGGTGCTCGCCGCCGGCCCGCTCACCACCGTCCAGGACCTTGGCCGTCCTGGCTGGGCGCATCTCGGCGTGTCCGTCTCCGGCGCCGCCGACACCGCCTCCCTCACGCTCGCCAACCGCCTGGTCGGCAACCCCGATAACGCAGCCGGCCTCGAGATCACCTTCGGCGGCTTGCAGGCCCGGATGCGCTGCCGCCGCCCCAACGGCTCTCCCACCATCCGATATCTCGCGCTGACCGGCGCCCCCTGTCCGGCAACCGTGAATGGTCGGCCGGTCGCGCTCAACACCCCCATACCCGTACAGGACGGCGACGTGCTGGCAGTCGGCCTGCCTGCCTGCGGCCTGCGCACCTACCTCGCCGTACGCGGCGGACTCACCCCACCCGCCGCACTCGGCTCCCGCTCCACCGACCTGCTTTCCGGCATCGGCCCCCCACCACTGAAACCCTGCGACACGCTCCCCGTGGGCGAACCAGCGGGGCCGATGCCGGGCGTCGACCTGGCTCCACGCAACGCCCCGCCCGCCACCTTCACCCTCCGCGTCTTGCCAGGGCCACGCGACGACTGGTTCGAGCAGGCGTCGCTGTCCGAACTTTTCACCGCCCGCTGGGAAGCCACCAGCGACAGCAACCGGATCGGCATCCGCCTGGCGGGCCCTCCCCTGCGCCGCTCGCGCACCGACGAACTACCCACCGAGGGCACGGTCCACGGCGCGCTCCAAGTCCCGCCCAACGGCCAGCCGGTTCTCTTCCTCACCGATCACCCGGTCACCGGCGGCTACCCCGTAATCGGCGTGGTACATCAAGCCGACCTGCCCTTGGCAGGACAAATCCCTCCTGGGGCGCCCATACGGTTCCGAACGGCACTCCGGCCAAGCCGCCGACCGGATACACCGAGCCCCCCGCCGACATGCTGCGCGCGGCGTACCGGCACATGGTGCTGGGGCGCCGGTTCGACACGCAGGCGACCGCGCTGACGAAGCAGGGGCGGCTCGCCGTCTATCCGTCCAGCCGGGGCCAAGAGGCCTGCCAGATCGGTGCGGTGCTGGCGCTGCGCCCGGACGACTGGCTCTTCCCGACCTACCGGGACTCCGTCGCCCTGGTCACCCGTGGCATCGACCCCCTTGAGGTGCTGACGCTGCTGCGCGGCGACTGGCACTGTGGATACGACCCGGACGCCACCCGCACCGCACCGCAGTGCACCCCGCTGGCCACCCAGGTACTGCACGCCACTGGCATGGCAGAGTCCCTGCGCCGTAAGGGCGAGGACGGCGTGGCCATGGCCCTCGTCGGCGACGGCGCCACCAGCGAGGGCGACTTCCACGAGGCGCTGAACTTCGCGGCCGTCTTCCGCGCGCCGGTCGTCTTCTTCGTCCAGAACAACAAGTACGCGATCTCCGTGCCGCTGGCCCGGCAGAGCGCGGCGCCCGCCCTCGCCTACAAGGGCATCGGCCACGGGGTGCGCTCCGAGCAGGTCGACGGCAACGACCCGGTCGCCGTACTGGCCGTGCTGACCGCGGCCGTCGCGCACGCGCGCGCCGGGCACGGCCCCTTCCTGGTGGAGGCACACACCTACCGCATGGACGCGCACACCAACGCCGACGACGCGACCCGCTACCGGGACGACGAGGAAGTCGAGCGATGGAGCGCCGCCGACCCGCTCAGCCGACTGGAGACGTACCTGCGGGCCCGCGGCGCACTCACCGACGAGGACATCGCGGTGGTGCGGGAGGAGGCGGAGGTCCTGGCGGCCGAGCTACGCGCGGGCATGGCCCAGGAGTCCGTCTTTGACCCGCTGGAACTCTTCGACCACGTCTATGCCGAGCCGACTCCTCAACTGCGCGAGCAGCGCGCTCTGTTGGCAGCCGAGCTGGCCGAAGACCCGGCTTCCCCCGCACTTCACACCCAGGAGAACTGACAGCCATGGCCAAGGTCACGATGGCGCAGGCGCTGAACACCGCACTGCGCGACACACTGTGCGAGGACGAGCGTGTACTCGTCTTCGGCGAAGACGTCGGTCCGCTCGGCGGCGTCTTCCGGATCACCGACGGGCTGACCCGAGACTTCGGCGAGCAGCGCTGCTTCGACACTCCGCTGGCCGAGGCCGGCATCGTCGGCCTGGCGGTCGGCATGGCGATGGGCGGCTTCCGGCCCGTGGTGGAGATGCAGTTCGACGCCTTCGCCTACCCGGCGTTCGAGCAGATCGCCTCGCACGTCGCCAAGCTCCGTAACCGGACCCGGGGGCGGCTCGCCCTGCCGATGGTGATCCGCATCCCGTACGCGGGCGGGATCGGGCGGAACATCCTCCGCTGCCCCGCGCAGGAAGACGGGCACCAAGGCGGCGGACAGGCCGGCGCGACACAGAAGACCACAAGGGCCAAGCCCACGACCGCACCCCAGGCCCGACCATGGCCGCCATCTCTGCACGCGATCCCGCCCAGGCCCTCGGCCATGACGACACCACGCGCGACATCAATACCGTACGCAGTACTCTCGACCGTCTCGTCGCCACTTCCCGCGCTGCCACGGCCTGCAACACCTAATCCGTCGGCCGGAACTACGCCTTGCCGTTGTTGCCGATGGTGAGCGCTATCTCGATCGACGACCGGCGGAAGTCGGTGCGCCAGACGTCGATCACATCGCCGTGGCCGTTGGTGACGAGATACTCGGGCCACCGGTCAAATGCCGAGCACGGGTGCGAGATCCCGAACTCGACGACATCCGTCACCTCAAGATTCCACGCGTCGGAGAGCACGGTGTGGTGGTCGTACAACGCGCGCACACGTCCGCGTGCATTGGGCTTGTCCTGTCCGGCCGCCGTGCTGGCGGACAGGAGGATCGGCGTCTCGGTGTCGTAGGGAAGGTCGCGCTTCCCGGCTCCGACCACGGCGGTGCCGTCCTCGGCGGCTGACACGACGAACGCGCGCACGGACAGGGCTGGGACGAGGCCGGGAATCGGGCTCACGCGGGCGTAGACGCCGTGATCGTGCGTGACGTAGCAACCGGACCTGAGCAACCGGACCGTACCCGGAACGTCGTCGTCCGTCGGGAGGAGGTCGACGACCCGGTCGGGAAAGGCTGATCCGCCCATCGAGTACACGGGGCGGTCGGTCTCGAAGAGTCCGGCGACGTCGAGGTAGACGTCGCGGACCCGGCGGCAGTGTTCGTCCACAGCTGCAATCACTTCGTCGATCCTCTTGTTCGGGGCGACGCCTTCGTACCCGGCGACTCCCACGAGCCGGAGTCCGGGAGTCGCTCGGACAAGCTCCGCTGTGCGGCGGGCCTGCGCCGGGTCACGGATACCGGTGCGGCCACCCGGGGTGCCGATGTCCAGAAGCACCTCAAGAGCGGGGCCGTGCGCGCCGAACACCTGATTCGCTGCGATGACGCCGGCCGCGGAGTCGACGAAGCACCGGATATTCCGTTCCGGCTCGGCGATGAGCCAGGCCCGAAGCCGCGCCAGTCCGAAGGGATCGACGATCTGGTTGGCGATGAGGACGGTGTTGTGTCCCCAGCCGAGCACGGTCGCGACCTGGTCGACGGTGGCGACGGTGACGCCGACGGCGCCGGCCGCGATCTGCCGTTCGATGACGGGAGCGGACATCGTCGTCTTGACGTGGGGAGAAAGCGCCACGTCATGGGTCTTGCACCAGTCGGCCATGACGCGGATGTTGTGATCGAGGGCTGCGGCGTCGAGACGCAGTTGGGGGTATACGGCGGGAATCACGACTGTTCCTTCGGGTGGCTGCTCGGGCAGGGCGTCAGCGCCAGTGGATGGGATCAGGGCTCACAGCGCGCTGGGCCCGGGCCGAGAACGTGCTCCTTGCGGGCGGCGTTTCGCGGCGGCATCCGGTAGCCACCGATGAGAGCCGCTGCCCAGACGGGCAGCGTGTTCAAGGCGATGCGCTGGAATCGGCGAGGACAGCCGTGGCAGACCATGCCGGGTGTCGCTCGGCCGGGGCCGGCTGGGTGTCGGGGTCAGGCGCACTCGACGATGAGTTCGACTTCGACGGGAGCGTTCAGTGGCAGTCCGGTGACGCCGACAGCCGAACGTGCGTGTGTACCGGCATCGCCGAAAACGCTCGCGAGCAGATTCGAAGCGCCGTTGACGACGTCGGGCTGGCCGGCGAAGCCTTCGGCGGAAGCGACGAACCCAGTCACCTTCACCACCCGTACGACCGAGTCGAGACCGACAAGGGCATCGATGGCAGCAAGTGCATTCAGAGTGCAGATTTCCGCTGCCCTTGACGCGTCCGTCACCGAAACCTCGCGGCCGACCTTTCCAGGTCGTTCGATCAGTCCCCGTACCAACGGCAACTGGCCAGAGGTGTAGACCAGATCACCGGTCCGCACCGCCGGAACACAGACACCGATCGGCGTGGCCGTCGACGGCAGTTCGCCCCCGAGCTTGGCGAGGTTCGCCGCCCACGACGACATGGACGACGCGGAGGCAGCGCTCCGCGCGTCGCCGGATGCACCGTTGGTGGATGGTGTCGCGAACATATGAACGCTCCCTGCATTCGGGGTGGGTATCGATGGGCAGCAGCGTGCTGCGCCACGACGTGCATCGTGCGGCTGCACCAATCACGACCGAGGTGTGGTGCGGATACACGAACGACATACCGTGGGTGGTACGGGGCCAGAGCCGACGCCTACCGGTTGCCGGCGGACGAGCAGGAACGACGCGGACTCGCCCGGCAGATCGCCGCCGACGGTTATCCCCTGCTCGAAGCCGTCTTCACGCCGAAGGCGCAGACATGGTTGCGTCGGATGCATGGGGTGCCCCGAAGTTTCCGGACAGGGACCCAATCGTGCCGGCGGAGCCTTCGGTGCTGCGCCGAGGACGTCACGACTTCACCTCACGAAGGAACCGAATTCCGTTGTAGGCGCCACCGGCCACGGGGCGGAACTGTTCCCAGCCCGCGATCTCCGGGGTGGTGTAGGCGTACACGCCGGGGATGTTCGAGGGGTGGAGCGAGACGATCCGCGGCTCGCCGGACATCTCATCGTGAAGGTGTCCCTCCCGCTCCCACAGCGTGAGCCTGAGCCCGTCGTCGACCGGCGTCACCTCGGCGCGGCACTCGGCACACTCCCAGGTGCCGACCAGCGGGTCGGGCAGCCGCGTCAGGTCAGCCTCCAGCCGAGCGGGGGGCCTGCTGCCGTCGATGGAGGCCGTGACGTCCGCGAACAGCTCATAGAAGAGGCCGTCCGCCCGGCCGCCAGTGGTCAGGAGGGCGACGGTGTACCTGGTCCCGGGGATCAACCTCAGGTATGCACGCTGCCCGATCGTGCCGCCGTCGTGCCCGTGGACGAAGGTTCCGTGCCAGTCCTCGAGGAACCAGCCCAGCCCCCAGCCCTCCACCGTCGGCACGCTCTCGCGCAGGTCGACGTGCGCGATGGTCATCAGGCGGGCACCGGCGGCCGACAGCACCCGCACTCCGTCGCGGGACGTCCCGCCGCGCAGCGCCATCTCCGCGAACGAGAGCAGGTCGCCGACGCTCGCGACGATCAGCCCGGCCGGGCCCATCGAGCGGGTGATCGACCACTGGGACACCGGAACCGACGCCGCCCCGAACCCGACGTGGCCGGTCGCCGCGGCGAACCGGGGGACGTCCTCGGTCAGGGTGACCGTGTGATGGAGGCCCAACGGCTCCACCAGGTACCTCCGCACGGCCTCGTCCCACGTCATCGCACGGAGCACCTCGACGATGCGGCCCGCGACCACGAAAGCGGCGTTGCAGTAGGAGAAGCGCTCACCGGGCCGGTGCACGTGCGAGACATGGGCGAGGTGCTCCACGTACCGCGCAATGCAGTCGTCCCCCCGGCCGGTGTCTGTGAAGACATCGCCCTCGATACCGCTGGTGTGGTGGAGCAGGGCACGGACCGTCACCGACGGTGCGTCATCGTCGGCCAACCGGAACTCGGGCAGGACGCTGCGCACCGGAGCGTCGAGGTCGAGCAGCCCCTCGTCGACGAGCTGCATCACGAGCATGGTCGTCCAGACCTTCGTGATGGAGCCGATCTGGAAGATCGCGTCCTCGACGACGGGCTCTCCGGTCGAGACGTCCAGGACGCCCGAGCAGACCGTGATGTGATCGAACACCTCGCCCTGCCGGTCGAGCTGCACGATCCCGAGCTGGGCGCCCACCACTCCGTGCCGCTCCCGCAGCAGGTCCAGGCGCCGACGCCAGTACCGCTCCCCGCGGGGAGCTGGCGACAGTGCGGCCGGACGGGCGTCCGCACGGGTGTGCTGCTCGACCCACTCCACGACCCGGGCGTGGTAGTCGGCGCGGTGGTCGACCGGCCCGTCCGCGATGAACAGATGGTCGCCTCCCGGGTAGACAACCAGCCGGGTCGGTACTCCCCGCACACGCAGGGCGGAGAACCACTGCTGCGCCTGTCCGACAGGGCAGGTGGCGTCGCTGCCGCCGTGCAGCACCAGCGTCGGCGTGCTCACCTGTGCGACGCGCGCGATCGGGGACCTCTCGACGAGCTCGACGACGTCGGTGGGCGCGACGCCGGCCGCCGCCGAGGAGAAGAAGCCCTCCGGCAGTAGGCGCTGCGCCGAGGCGAAGTCGCAGAGCAGGCCTCCTGCCACTGCGGCGGCGAACCGGTCGGTGTGACTGGTCAGGGCACAGACCGCCAGGCCGCCGTAGCTGTAGCCAGTGACGGCGAGCCGGTCCGGGTCGGCGATGCCCTCGGCGATCAGCTGGTCGATCGGCTCCAGGAGGTCGGCCAGGTCCGCGCGGCCCCATTCGCTGTCCACGGCCCGGAGGAACTCCTCCCCGTACCCGTCGGAACCGCGTGGGTTCACGGTCAGGACGCGCCATCCCCGCGCGGCGAGCAGCTGCTGGTAGAGGTGGGTCTCGTCGGCCACACCGGCCCACGCGTTGTGCGGGCCGCCGTGGACGTCGAGCAGCAGCGGCGCCGCACCGGTCGTGTCGGGTGCCGCGGTCAGCCACCCGTGCACGACGGTGCCGTCGGCGATCTCGAACTCCCGTGGCTCCGGCCGGAACAGCTCGACGTCGGGCAGGCACTCCTGCATCAGTGAGGTCACCACTTCGACCTCACCGGTGACGAGGTCGACCAGGGCGACCTCGGCGAAGGACTTCGGCGTGGTGAGGACGATGGCTGCGCGCAGGGCGTCGGCGGCCACCGAGAGGCCCGAGACGACCTGGTGCGGCTCAGCGACGATCGGGCGGCTGCCGCCGCCGTCTGCGCGGAGCGCATACAGGTGGGTCCAGCCACGCTCGCGCAGGCAGAACACGATCTCACCGCTGCTGCTCAGCGCAGGATGACCGCCCGGGGAGCCCGCCGCGCCCGGCAGGACGTTGCGGTCCAGCTCCGCGGTGAGGTCGATGTCGGGGCGGTCGTCGAGGTGCAGGCGCAGCAGCCGGGCGTGACCGGTCGCCATGACCGGCGCGCCGACGGCGACCACCGAGTCACCGTCGGGGGACCACAGCAGCGGGCCGGTGACTGCGGTCGCTCGGCCAACCCGGCGCACCGGCAGGAACGAGGCGTCGACCTCCACCGTGTGGACCCGGCGCTCCAGCGACACGTCCGCGCGATGGTCGATGGCGCCGACGAAGGCCACCAGTCTCCCGTCGGGTGACCAGCACGGACCGTCGGCGTCGGCGTCGCCGTCCGTCACCTGACGAACCCGCCCGGACTCCAGGTCGAGCACGAAGACCTGACGCCGGACGCTGCCGATCCAACCGGCCCCGTCGGCCCGCTGGTCCAGAGTGTCGACGACGATCGGCTCAGGCGCCGCGTCCGGCTTCCCGTCGGCGGGCGCCCGGTCCACCGCGGCGGAGAACGCCAGCCGGCGACCGTCGGGGCTGACCGCGGCTGGTCCGGCGCCCTGTGGAAGGGCCGTCAGGGGCACCGGCTCGCCGTTACGCGGCAGGAGGTGCAGCTGCGGGATCCCGCCGACGTCGCGCAGGAAGACGATGCCCGCAGCCGAGAAGCGCGGCGCGCGATCCGCGGGCCCATGGGTCAGCGGGCGTGGCCGCGCGTCGCCGGCCACCGTCCACAGGGAGGTCTCGGTGCGGTGGCCGTCGACCACCTGCCGTCTGGTGAAGACAACCGTCTCGCCGTCCGCGGCGATCGCGGTCTCGGGGACGGTGACGATCCGGCGGACGTCATCGAGGGAGAGGGGACGGGACATCAGCGCACGACTCCTTGCTCGAGCAGGGCGGTCCCGAATGCCAAAACGGCACGGACCAGCTCCTGGGTGTAGGGATCGCCCGGGTGGTTGATCACACGGGTGGCCGGGCCGGCCTCGACGAGCTGCCCGTCCTTCATGACGGCCACGTCGTCGCACAACTGCCGCACGACGGCGAGGTCGTGGCTGATGAAGAGCACCGTCACCTCCAACTCGCGCTGTCATGTCCGTCACGGACGGCACGGGTGCGCATCGACGTGGCGTCGGATCCGGCTCCGGGTTCCGGCAAGCGGTACGAGAAGCCGCCGACACCGCGGCCCAGCACGCCGAGGCAGTGCTTCTCCAGCTCCTCGGAGCGCGACAGCTCCACAGGCAGCGAGCCGAGCTTGTTCACGGCCAGAACCGGGGGAGCGGACACGTCGGCGCGGGGACCTCCTCGATCACGATGACCGTGGCGATCGCATCGGCCCAGCGCCGCCGCATGCTTCCGGCACGTGCGGGGCGTGGAAGTCCACCGCCAGCAGCGCGTCGGCCGCCTCTTTTGGGAAGCCCCCCTGCTCGTCGACTTCGGCTGCGTACGGCGCCACCTGCGTGTCGCAGATCGCGCGGACGGCTTCTCGGACCGCGCGGTGCTCCTCGGCAAGCGCGTACATCGGGGGGTGGTCGGTCACGGGTACCTCCTGGTATTCGCATGCGACCGCCTACGGAAGTCGGCGCGGACTGCGATGGCGGCGGTGAGCTCGGGGCGCGAAGCGGCCAGGTACCTTCGCCCGAACCCCGCAAGGTCGCGATAGGACACGTGAGCGCCCACCGCCACGTAACGGGCCCCAGTCGCAGGCAATGTCCGCCACACAGTCAAGGGGGCCCGGAGTGGAACCCGCACGCGGTGTTCGCGCTCGTCCGCGCTGTCGAGCAAGCCCGTGTCGTCACCGAGCGTCCACCGCCCGTATCCCTCGGCGAGATCCGCGTTGATGTCGACGGTCGCCGTCATCACGTCGCTTCAGCCGATCCCGAGTCCAAGGCGAGGAGGAAGGCGGCCTCCGCAGATGCCATGCGAAGGAGCGTGCGCATCTCGACGGACTCGTTGTAGCCGTGGATGTTGGAGGCGGGGTCACCGGTTCCGATGACGAGGATCTCGGAGTCCGGGAAGACTTGCCGGTAAGCCGCGACGAAGCCGATCGAACCGCCGATGCCCATGCTCACTGCGGGGTTCGGCCAGATGTAGGCCAGCGCCTCGCGCATCGTCCTGCTGCCGAGGCCGGAGTCGGTGGTGTCGAGCCCGGGGACCGTCCGGACGTCCTCGAAACTGATCGTGGCGCCGAAGGGCGCGTGCCGTCGGAGATGATCGGCGATCAGGCTGAAAGCCTCGTCGGGAGACTGCTCAGGCGTGACACGGACATTGACCCGCAGGCGCACGGTCGACATCAGCGAAGTGGACGCCTCCGCACACGTCGGCGCGTCGACCCCGATGACGGTTATCGACGGGTTCTGCCAGACCCGGCCAGCGATCGAGCCGCCCCCGACGAGTTGCGCGCCGATCAGACCGGCGTCGGCCATGTAGCTCGCCTTATCGAAATCGATGTCGGGCTCGGGTCCGCGACGCAGTCCCTTCACGGCGACGCTGCCGTCCTCCTTGTAGAGAGAGGCCACCAATACCGCGGCGCACATGAACGCATCCGGGGCGGCTCCGCCGAACATGCCGGAGTGAAGGGGGGCATTGAGCGTTCGAACCTCGAAGTCGAACAGGATGGCGCCACGCAGGCTCGTAGTCAGCGCTGGAGTCTCGGGGGTCCAGTTGTCGGAGTCGCAGACGACCGCCACGTCACACCTGAGTTGGTCGCGTCGCTCGAGAAGTGTCGCCGCGACAGTCGCGGAGCCGCACTCCTCTTCGCCCTCGACGAACATCACCAGGCCCAGGTCCGGGTCAGGCAACACCTGGGCCAGGGCCCGGAGCGCGGCAACGTGTGTCATCACGCCGGCCTTGTCGTCAGCAGCGCCGCGACCGTACATGCGGCCGTCCTCGATCTCGGGATCGAAAGGGGGACGGTCCCAGAGTTCCAGATCGCCGACCGGCTGGACGTCGTGGTGGGCATAGAGCAGGACGGTGGGCCGACCGCGGCGAGACGGTCGGGAAGCCACGACCGCGGGACGGCCCGCGACGCCGTCCGAGACCGATCTCACCACGTCGACCTGGTCGAAGAGGTTCAGGTCCCGGACCAGGCGAGCGATTGCGGCCGCAGACTCGTCGACGGCGTCGTAGCAGCGGACGTCGCTCGAGACGGACTCGATCCTCACGAGATCAGCGAGGTCGGTCGCGAGGCGTTCCGCTTGTGCCGTCACCGTCGCGCCGGCGCTTTGCGCATGCCGGCGCATGGCATCAGGCACGGTCATAGACCAGACCGTGTCGGCCGGCGTACGCGCTCGGGACGGGCGGCTGCCAGTTCTGGAGGAGGTCGGCCTCAAGCTCGGAAACCTCTACGTCGATCGGGCGGCAGATCCCGAGGTTCGCGTCGGCCACCTGCGGTCCCTCGGGCGTCGAGAGGCGCGCCACGTGTCCCGCAGCGACGCCCCAGGCCTTGCCGGACTGGATCGGGATGCGGAACCGGGCGGTGGACCGGCGGGCTGACTCGTCGGCGAACGAGGAGTACGTCGCTCGGTCGACGAGCAGGGGGCCGGGCCTGGTCGCCCGGCAGGCAGCATGAGTGGACATCGCCTTCCCTTTCGTTTGTGGGGAGTTCATTCAGGCCGACGTGTCAGGATTGCCGGCGCAAGGCGTCGAACAACTCGATCTCCGACTGGTCGAGATAGGCGTTGAGCGCATCGACCGCAGCGGCGCGGTCGCCGGTGCGGAGTAAGTCGAAGATCCGACGGTCACGCGGCACCCAGTGGACCTGGCGCCCGCTTTCGCCCGGGACGGCGGCGAACGCCAGGCGGAGCTGGGCCAGTTGGATCCCGAAAAAGTTGCTCAACGACTCCGATCCGCTGAGGTCGACGATCGCCTGGTGGAAGTAGAGGCTGGCTGTCTCGACGTCGCGCCACCGGCGCTGGCGCGCCAGGTCTTCCGCCTGCACCACCTGATCCCCGACCGCCGCCAGGGCCGCTTCCGGCACCCGTGCGCTCATCGCGATCGCGGACGGCTCCACTACGCGCCGGACCTTGAAAATCTCCTCGACGTCGGCGACACCCAAGCGGCGAACCGAGTAGCCGCTGTGCCGGCGCAGGGTGACGAGGCCTGACCGGATCTCCGGAGCGGCGCGGCTGAGCGACGCCGCGCGAGAGAGGCTGGCCGCGAGCTACGGATTGGACGGTTCCCTGCTCTCCCAGTTCGGCTCGTGGTTCGGGAGCGTGATTCGGGGGGACCTGGGACGGTCGTACTCGTCGGGTTTGCCCGTCACGGAGCTTGTCCTCCCTCGTCTGGCCGTTTCGCTGCAGCTCG
Source organism: Streptomyces sp. NPDC001508 (assembly GCF_040298665.1). Taxonomy (NCBI): domain Bacteria; kingdom Bacillati; phylum Actinomycetota; class Actinomycetes; order Kitasatosporales; family Streptomycetaceae; genus Streptomyces; species Streptomyces sp. NPDC001508. Next base: position 46,112 of record NZ_JBEPAP010000052.1, on the reverse strand, counting down.
CCGCCATGGCAGCCACGATCGTCGTGGTCGGCGGACTGATCATCGGCATGGCGGGCGCTTTGAACCAGGGCCGCGCCGTTGACGCGGCGCTCAGCGTCGTGACCTTGACACTGGCCGCTATTTCTCCCTACATCTCGGCGATTGTTCTGCTCTCCGTCTTCGCGGTCTCGCTCCAGTGGTTCCCCTTGCTCGGTTCCGGCGAGCCGGGGTGGGATCGCTGGAATCACCTGGCCCTGCCGTCGATCGCCTTGGCTCTGCCGTCGATCGCGCTTGTTGCGCGCACGACTCGGGCCTCGCTGGCTCGGACGATGGAGGCGGAGTTCGTGGAGGTGCTCGAGAGTCGCGGCTTCTCGCGGCGACGGATCGTGCTCCGGCACGCTTTGCGCAACGCCTTCATGCCGGTTCTGACGATCGGAGGTCTCGCGGTCAGTTTCCTGATCGTCGGAACGATCTTCGTCGAGTACACCTTCGGTCTCGCCGGCCTGGGGTCGTTGCTCGTGAACGCTGTCCAGACCCGCGACTACCCTGTGGTTCAAGGCGTGGTCCTGTTGTTCGTGACCGTTTTCATCGTTTCGAGTGCGCTGGTCGACTTGCTGTACACAGTCGTTGACCCGCGCGTGTCTCACGATCGGAATTCCTCATGACCGAGATCGCGGTACGTCGTCGTCTCTCAGTCACCGGTCGTCTGCGAATAGACGGTCCCGCCTCTGTGGCCGGCGCGGTCGTGCTGGTGATCGTCGCGGCCGCCGCGCTCGCACCGCTGATCGCACCCTACGACCCCTCGACGGGTGACCTCGCCGAGACTCTCGCCGCGCCGTCCTGGGACCACATCTTCGGAACCGACAGTTCCGGTCGCGACGTGTTCTCCAGATTGCTCTACGGGGCGCGCACGTCGCTCGTCGGCCCGATGATCATCGTGGTCGCCTCGACACTCCTCGGTGGCGCCATGGGGCTGATGGCCGGCTACGTCGGCGGCGTGCTGGACACGGTCCTGACGCGCACTTGGGACCTCATCTTGAGCTTCCCGTCACTGATCCTGGCCATCCTGCTGGTCGCCGCGATCGGGCCCGGTTACTGGGGCGCGGTTGGCGCGCTTGCGTTCCTGTACTCGCCGATCCTGGCGCGCGTCGTCAGGTCAGCAGTCCTCGGTGAAAGGGGGAAGCCGTATGTAGAGGCCGCGCGTCTCCAGGGCTTCCCGACGCGACGGATCCTGGTCCGGCACCTGCTGCCGAACATCATCCCCCCGATCGCGGCGCAGGCGACGCTCAACTTCGGGTACTGCCTTCTCGAACTCGCAGGACTGACCTACCTGGGCCTCGGAGTACAACCACCGACCGCCGATTGGGGCCAGATGCTGCTGTCCGGTAGGGGGGCTCTGCCCTACGGCTCTTACGCCGAGGCGATCGCCGCGTCGGTGGTAATTGTCGTAACCGTCGTCTCGTTCAACGTCCTCGGCGACGCGCTCGCCCGTCACGGGAGAAGTCGATCATGACTGAAAGCCGGACCTCCTCTGCGGACGGAAGCCAGGTGAACTCACTCATGAACGAGCGTCGAGTACCCAAAGACCTTGGCTCGTCGAACCTCGTCGAGCTTGCCGACGTGCGGCTGTCGGTACGCGGACGGCGTCAAACCAACGAGATTCTTCGCGGCGTCAGCCTCAGCATCAAACGCGGCGAGGCGTTCGGACTCGTCGGTGAGTCCGGTTCCGGCAAGTCGATGACCGCCCGTAGCATCCTCGGCCTGCTGCCCGCCGGCAGTACGGTCACGGGGACCGTGACCTTCGGCGAAGACGACGTCTCGAAACTCAGGCCGAAGGCGCTGAGAGCCCTCCGGGCCAAACGCATGGCGTGGATACCCCAGGATCCCCGGACGGCGATCGATCCTCTCCACCGGTGTGGACACGCAGTCGCGGAGATCCTTCATGTGAATCTCGGCCTCTCCGAGAAGGACGCGCGCCTCCGCGTCCCGGGCCTGCTCGCGGAGGTCGGAATTCGTGATCCCGATCGCGTCGCGCGCGCCTATCCCCACGAATTGTCCGGTGGCCTCTTGCAGCGGGTAGTCATCGCGATGGGCCTCGCTTGCGACCCCGAACTGATCGTGGCCGACGAGCCGACCACCGCCTTGGACGTGACCGTGCAGGCCGGAATCATCCGGCTCTTCAAGCGCCTCACGGCGGAGCGCGACGTGGCGCTGCTGTTCATCAGCCACGACCTGGAGTTGGTCGCGGGGATGTGCAGTCAGATCGGCGTGATGTACGCAGGACGGCTCGTGGAGGTGGCCGCGGCCGAGCAACTCTTCCGCTCACCGCGGCATCCCTACACCGCGGCACTGCTGCAGGCTCGTCCGAACACGGATGCTGAACGGCTGGCAAACATCCCCGGCCGTCCTCCGTCGTCCGGTGAAGTCGTCGCCGGGTGCGCCTTTCACCCCCGCTGCCCGTTCGCGCTCGATACCTGTCGAGACCAGACACCCCCGTTGAGCCGCGCGCAACGTGGGGATTCTCTGATCGCCTGCTGGCGTGCCGATGACCCGCAGGTCCGAGACGCGATCCGCGGCCAGGAGGAAGCGTGACACGGCCCACCGATGTACCACTCGTCGCTGCAGAACACTTGACGAAGTCGTTCCGCGTCCGCCGACAGACCTCGATGCGCGCAGCGAGGGTCGACGCGGTGCGGGATGTATCCCTGCAGGTGGCGACTGGCGCGTCCGTCGGTCTCGTTGGCGAGTCGGGTTCGGGCAAGTCGACGATCGCTCGTATGGTCATGGGGCTCGAGCGCCCGACCGCCGGCACGATCTCCATCGAGGGTGAGGAGAGGCCCAGTCACCTGACGGCCCGCCTTCTTCGCCGACAGGCTCGACGGCTGCAGATGGTTTTCCAGGACCCGGCGACGTCACTCAACCCGCGGCAGCAGGTTGCGGAGATGCTCGACGAGGTCCAACGTGTCCACTTCACGCGCACACGCGCGGAGCGCGAACGGCGTACGACCGAACTGCTCGATTCCTGCGGCCTGGCCAGTCGCGAGTCGAAGGCTCAGCCAAGAGAGCTGTCCGGCGGACAGCGACAACGCGTGGCGATCGCTCGGGCGCTCGCGGCTGAACCAAGCATGATCGTGCTCGACGAAGCCGTCTCGGCGCTCGATGTGTCAGTCCAAGCTCAAGTTCTCAACACGCTTGCGGACGTGCGAGCGGAGTACGGCCTGACGTACCTGTTCATCTCGCACGATCTCGCCGTGATCGGCTTCTTGTGCGAGCAAGTGATCGTGCTTCGGGACGGTCAGATCGTCGAGCAGGGAGATTCGAAGACGGTGTTCTCCCACCCGACGACGGACTACACGCGCAATCTGATCGACTCCATTCCACGTGTGCCGGCGAGCTGGGAAGCTCCGAGAATCTAGGGGAAACGGTGCTTGCCACCACCGATGTACAAAGGTTCATCTATCCGGTCTCGGTTGCCATGAGCCCAGCCGGAGACAGGGTCGCCTTCTGCACAACACGCGTCGAACGAGACCAGGATCGAGACGTGGCCGATCTGTGGATCTGCGCCGCAGAGGCAGGCAGCACGCCGTCTGTAGTTGCGACAGACGTGCTCCCGGGAGCGCCGACCTTCGCCGCTGACGGGAGCGCAATTTTCTTCCGGGCGCTCGAGGGCGGCGTTCCGCATGTCTTCGTCCAGGACGACGGAGCCACGAATCGAACCCGGATCACATCGGTGAAGACGCTGCCGCACGGCGCCGGGCCATTCACTTTGTCACCGGACGGCACCCGGTTCGCCTTCGCGGCGGCGGCCAGTGTGCCGACAAGTCGCGAGCAGGACAACTTCGTTCCACGCGTGCTGAACTCGATGACGAGTATCCGCGAAGGCGGAGCCGTCGCCGAGACCCAGATCTACGTCGGCGACGTCCGGACCGGTGAGTGCAGGCAACTCACGCATAGCGCGGGATCTGCGGCGATGCCGACATGGTCGCCGCAAGGCGACCGCATCGCCTACGTGGAGTCCCGCACGTCCGAGCCGGGCGACAGCTTGATCGTCAGCCAGGCGTATGTGATCGCCGTGGACGGCTCCACGGCCCCCGTACGCTTTGGGCAGGACACCTGCGTTGCCAGCCCGCCCGGCTGGTGGCCGGACGGCCAGTCGCTCTTTGCCGTCTCCGAACCACCAATTGCGCACGGCCACTCGCGCCTGCTGAGGCTGCACCAGGACGGAGCGCCGGACGAGGACCTCCTCGGGGAGCTCGACCGCAACGTGATGCTGCCCGGTCTGGGGTATCCCGGCTGCCATCCCGTCCTCACGTCTGACGGCGAGTCGATACTCGCCTGCGTGCGTGACCGCGGGTGTACGCACCTGTACCAGGTCTCAGTTGGTGACGGTCGGGTGTCGCCGATTCTCGCCCGCGAGGGCACGGTCGTCTCAGCTGTCGCCGACGGCAACCGCGGCGAGGCAGTCGTGGCCTTCAGCGACGCCTCGTCGTTCGGCGAGATCGGCGTAGTGAACCGAGCCTCGGGGGAACTGCGCGTACTGACCGACTTCACGGCACGCACGCTCGGCTCTCGACAGCTGGGGACGCCCGACACACGCGACTTCGAGATCAGCGACGGGACGCGCGTGCAGGGATGGCTCCTTCTCCCCGCGAGCTCCAAGGGCCCGTACCCGCTCGTGGTCGACATCCACGGCGGGCCTCACAACGCCTGGTCGGGGACGCTGGATCCAGCCCGTTTCTACCAACACGAGCTCGCAGACCGGGGCTGGGCGGTTCTCACCGTGAACAGTCGGGGATCGGACGGATACGGACAGGACTTCTACTCGGCGCTCGCCGGCAACTGGGGCTTCGCCGACGAGGCGGACGTCCTCGAGCCAGTCAGGGATCTGATCGCCGAAGGGGTGGCCGATCCGGACCGCCTGGCCCTGGTCGGCTACAGCTACGGCGGATACATGACGTGCCATCTGACGACGCGGGCCCACGGTTTCATCGCAGCGGTGGCCGGCGGGTCCATATGCGATCTTCCCGGAACGGTCGGCAGCTGCGACGAGGGCTGGAACACCGTGCAACTGGAACTGCGGTCGAATCCCTACTCCGGGCGCGCGGCCCTCGCAGATCGATCACCCACCGCGCGAGCGTCGCACGTTTCGACGCCCACCCTCCTTCTGCACGGCGAAGACGACCGCCGCTGCCGGATCAGTCAGGCGGAGCACTGGCTCGCCCTGCTCCTGGGGCGGGGAGTTCCCGCGGAACTGGTTGCGTACCCGGGCGCGGACCACTCTCTCATCAACGGCGGAAGGCCGTCGCACCGGCTCGACTACCAAGCGCGTCTGGTCGCGTGGCTCGAACGGTGGCGCCGCGCCGCCGACAAACCGGAAGACGAAGCAGGATCATGACCACGATTCGAAGCGCTTCTCTCCGGCGCCCCGACTTTGTGGTGTCCGAATCACCTGGCCCCCTTCGCCCGATGCGGACGGCTTGCCCGTCGTCCCTGGCCGGCCGTGAAGCCAGCGACTACTACGGGGCCTCCGTCGCCATAGGACTCGCATCCCGTAGGCGATCCCACGAGGGCCTGTGCGGAGTCGTGATCACGGGCTGAGGACTGAGTGGCTGTTGTCGTTCCGGATCTGAGGGCGGCGTTTTCGCTGGTCAGGCATAGCGTGGGTGACTCAGTGGGAGTGGTGGCGTGTCGTGTCGTCGCTCCCCGGGAGGTTGCGGATGCCGTCGGTCGTCGGACTGCTGGAACAACACGAGCTCGCTGCTCGCCGTCGAGTCGACGGATTGCGTCAGGAAGCCGATCGTATCCAGGCCGAACTGGCCGCGGCCGAGCAGGAATGGCAGGAGTGGGCGATCGCCCGCAGGCGGGTGAGCACTGTCCTGGCCCCGGACGGCGGCGACGTCGCTGATCCGGAGGCCGCTCCCGGCCCACGGGACGCGGACACGCACTTGGTGCCTGGGCAGGCGGCGAAACCGAAGTCGCAGGTGCCGGTGTGGCGTGAGGGGCTGGCCTGTTCGGCGCTGTCGGTGGACTATCAGCGTATCCTCACCACGCTGGCGGACCGGCACCGGCTCCATCAAGGGCCGCTGACATGCCAGGAGTTGACCCTGATGTTCGGCCTGGACGCGGTGCCGGCCAAGGTGGAGGCACTGCGGTCGAAGGCGAAACGGCTGGTGGCGCGGGGCTGGCCGGCCGAGCGGCAGCCGGGCCAATTCACTCTTGCCCCGGGGCCGGCCGGGCAGGGCGGCGCGTCATGAGCAGGGTCATCGACCAGTAGACCATCGCCTCGGCGCTGGCACGTGCGGCGTTCGAAGTCGCGCACCAGACGGCGCGTGCGCATCAGGTGGGCGAAGAACCGCTCAACGATCCACCGCTTGGGCAGCACCACGAAACCACGCATGTCGTCGCTGCGTTCCGCCGTCGGCCCAGACCAGTTCCAGCCGGTGGCGCACGTCGGCGACCTGTCCGAGCAGCACGTGGGCGGCGGTGCGGTCGGCGGTGTCCGCGGCGGTGACCATCACGCCCAGCAGCAGGCCGAGCGTGTCGACCACGACGTGCCGCTTGCGCCCGTTGACCAGTTTGCCACCGTCGAAGCCATGGCTGTCGGCCCCGACGACGGCATCTGCCTTGACCGACTGCGAGTCGATCACACCGGTCGTCGGTGCCGCGTCGAGGCCCAGCGTTTCGCGGACCCTGGTGCGCAGCCGGTCGTGGAACTCCTTGACCAGGGCGTTGTCGCGCCAGCGGCGGAAGAACGCATACACCCGGTCCCACGGCGGGAAGTCTCCCCGTATCGCGCGTCCCGGGATCGAATCGAGTGAGCGGCTCGGCCGACACCGCTGGAAGATCGAGCGGTCGATCGCCTGGCTGTTCGGCTACCGCCGGCTCACCGTCCGGTACGAGCGAAAGGGCTCTCACTTCCTCGCCTTCCTTGGCCTCGCAGTCGCCCTCACCTACGTCTCCTGCCGGGTTTCCTGCCGCGTGTGTGCGACCCGCTCGCCCACCGTCAGTAGCCCCTGCCGGATCACTCGCGCCGAGATCAGGTGTGCGCACACCAGCCGGAACAGCAGTGGCGAGTTGTGCTCCAATGCCTGCGCCAGCATGCGACCGGCTCCTATTGCGGTGGCAGCGGCGTGGTCATCGTGGTGGGGGCGGACCTGAGGGCGCACATCACGTTGGACACCACGCGCACTCGTACACCCAGCCCTCGGAAGCCGACCGCGCCCACACCATCGGCCAAGCCGCCATCGTCGACACATAGGCCCTGACGCAGCAGATCAGCCGGGGTCCGCCCGATCTTCGGTGGATGCTATGGCGTCCCCGTTCCGCGACCGCAAGGACGAGGCGAAGCCGTCGCTACGAGCGTCCCTCGACACTGGGGAACTGCCACGACGGTAAACGCCGAGGGTCGGCAGCTGAACTTCTGGTGACGAGCCGGAAACCGGCCTGGCTCAAAGTCCCAGTCCTCCGGTATGAAGTTCCAGACACCGATAACGCGCTCTGAGCAGGCATGGTCCCGATCGTGACTCTGCCGAACGAGCGCATCTGCTGTGACCGAGCCGGAGGTAGTGGAAATGACCGACGTTACGGCACGACCCAGGCCTTGTTTCACCACGATTCGAGCCATGTACGAGGAGCTGACCGACGCGGAGCGCCGCGTCGCCGACTACATCTTGAGCGAGCCCGGGTATGTGGCGGTGTCGTCGATCCAGGAGGTGGCGCGTGCCAGCGGCACCGGACCTGCCACGGTCGGCCGGCTCTGCACCAAGCTCGGCTACGCCGGCTTTCCGAAGCTCAAGGTCGCCCTCGCCGTCGAGGTCTACAACACTCCCGACCGGGACGGCGTCAATGTCGCCGACAACGATGAGGACAGCGCGGTCATCCGGCAAGTCTTCAGCGTGGCGGAACAGAGCCTTCGAGACACCTCCACATGGACGGCCGTCACAGATGTGGTCCGGTGTGCAGAACTCCTCCTAGCTGCGCGCCGGACCGAAATCTACGCCGTGGGCGGTCTGAGTATCGCTATGGCCTATGTCTTCCAGCACCGATTGCTGGTCGCCGGTGTGCCGTGTGCCGTCATCGCGGGCGGACAGCAACAGGAATCAATGGCGGCAGGGCTGCTGGGCACAGACGATGTGGCCATCGGTATCTCCAAGTCTGGCGTCACCCCGCGTGTTCTGGAGGCGCTCCAGACCGCCTCCGGAGCGGGTGCGCACACCATCGGACTCTCAAGCTCACCCGGTTCGCAGCTCGCCGAACTCACGGACCTCACTCTTGTTGCCTCAGGGGCCGGAGACCCGGGATGGAGTCACCCGCCCGCTTCACACGTGTCTATGCACGCGCTGATCGATGCTGTCTACGTCATCATGCTTCGCCGCCGATACCTGGAGAAGTAAATCTCCGCGGTATCCGGGAAAGGAATCACCCCATGTATCAGAATTCCAGAGCGAGAACATCGCGACGCCAGTTCCTTCAACTCGCCGTCATGGTGGGCGTGACCGCCTCCGGTGTCTCCGCCTGCTCGGCAGGTACCTCGAAGCAGGGCGGCGGCACGCTGCGAGTTGCGTTCGGCGGCACCCGCGGGGGCGCGTTCAACCTTGATCCGGCAGGGCCGAACAGGCTCTACGAGGCCCTGTCGGCGTTGTACGGGTACGTCGTAGTACTCGACGAGAAGCACCAACCGCACCCCGATCTCGTCACTGACTGGTCGGTGTCCAAAGACGCTACACAATGGAGTTTCAAGGTACGAAGCAACGTCGAATTCCATGATGGACACCCGCTCACGTCCTCGGACATCGCCTACACCCTGAAGCGTGTCCTCGACCCTGAGACCGGCAGCGCCGGCGCGTCCCTTCTGGCGCCGTCATTGACCCCGTCGGGCATCTCCACACCGGACACTCGCACTCTGCGACTCGACTTGAAGGCGCCGAACAGCAACCTGGCGGCCACGCTGGCGAGCTATCAGTTCGGAATCATCCGCGAGGGCACCGGAACAGACATCGCGAAGACCGGAATCGGTACCGGCCCGTTCAGACTCAAGGAATTCCCTCCGGGCGGCACCGTTGTCCTGTCCCGTTCGGACTCGTATCGGAAAGGCCCCGCACGCCTCGACGAGCTGCACTTCACGCCCATCGCCGATGCAGGGGCCCGGGTCAATGCTCTGCTCGCAGGTCAAGTCGAGCTGCTCTACTCCGACTCTCTCGCCCCTGCCGACCTCGCCCGCGTCGCTGCTGATCCAGAATGCCGCGTGGTCCGTGCCCCGTCCGGCACCTGGGACGTCATCGTGATGAACTGCGCCGCCAAGCCATTCTCCGATGTCCGAGTACGCCAGGCGTTCAAGGCCGTCGTAGACCAGAAACAGATCCTCGATGTGGTCCTGTCCGGGAAGGGGGGTGTCGCGGACAACAACCCCGTAGCCCTCGGTGATCCGCTGCGCGCCTCGACACCGAGCATCCGCGACATCCCCAAGGCCAAGCGACTGCTCGCAGAGGCCGGCTACCCGAACGGCATCGACGTCACCCTCCATGTCGCCCCGTACACAGAGACGTTTCTGCCGCTGGCACAGGCATACCAGCAGCAAGCGGCCGAGGCGGGAATCCGGGTCAAGCTCCAGCAGCACTCCGCGGACAACTATGTGGCGGAAACCTTCGGAAAGGCGGACTTCTACGTTGACTACTGGGGGCCCCGGCCAGCGGCTCAGGCGTTGAACGAGGTGTTCCTCACGGGCTCGGCAAACAACGAAACCCACTGGTCCAACAGCACGTTCGATGATGCGCTGAGCCAAGCCCGCGCTACGACCGACATCGCCCGGCAGAAGACGCTCTACGCCCAGGCGCAGCGAACGCTCGCCGACGACGGCGGCGCGATCATACCCGTCTTCGAGGACATCAGCCGGGCCGCGCGCAAGAACGTCGCGAACTTCCCGGGAAAGAACCAGCCGGACGCTCGCCCCGACTACCACACGTTGGGACTGGCCTAAATGTTCCGCCAAGGCTCCGTCGCACGGCTGCTGGCTCAGCGGGTCGCCACGTCGGTGCTCAGTCTGTTCATCGCTTCCATCGTGATCTTTCTCGCGGGCCAACTCGTCCCCGGAGATGCCGCTTCCTACCTCCTCGGCAAGGGAGCGAGCCCCGAACAGCTCGCCGCGGCACGGGTAAGCCTGCACGAGAACGACCCCGCGTGGGCACGGTACCTCTCGTGGACCGGACATGCCGTCACGGGCGACTTCGGTCGCTCTCTCATCTCGGGGCAGCCCGTCTGGGCCGAACTCGAGCCCAAGCTTCGCAACTCGATGATCCTTGCCGCCGTCGCCGGCGCTTTCGGTCTCCTGCTCTGGAACGTCCTGGGGTGCGTGGCGGCCACCGCTCGCGGTCGGCTTGTCGACCGGGCCGTCGGCGGATTCACTCTGGTCACCTTGGCCATTCCCGCCTTCGTGGTGGGCGGCCTCCTCATCCTCTGCTTCGCCTTGGCCATCCCACTGTTTCCCGCGACCGTGACGGTGTCTCCCGACGCACCCGTCCTGGCCCTGCTGGGCTCGGTGTGGCTACCTGCGGTGACGATCGCGATCACGTCCGCAAGCTACCCGACACGGACCGCACGGGCCGCTGTCCTCGACAAGCTCACGTCCGGCTCGGTGGAAACGGCGCGCCTGCGTGGTCTGTCCCCACTACCGCTGACCTTGCGGCACGTCCTCCCACAGGCAGCACCCGCGATCCTCACCGCCGATGCCCTGGTGGTCGGTGCGTTCGTGGGCGAGATGGTGGTCGTCGAGACACTCTTCAACTACCCGGGCATCGGCAGCTACCTCGTCACGGCCGTCGGAGCACACGACCTGCCCGTCGTCCAGGCGACCGCCCTTTTGGGCACAGTCGCCTGGATCATCACCAACCTGGCGGCAGACGCGCTGAGCCTCGTCGTCAACCCGCGGCTCCGGGACGGTATCCGATGACAACACACTCCCCTCTCGACCCCGGCGTCGAGCCACAGCCCACGACGACCGTGCCGAAACCGCAGCCGCCACTACGTCGCCGACGACGTCTCAGTCTCGCCGGATGGATTGCGGCCGGCGTCCTGGCACTCCTCGTAGTCGCGGCCGTGGCAGCGCCCCTGCTCGCCCCGTACACGCCGAACAAACTGGTCGCAGGCCCGCTCATCCCGCCCAGCGCCAGCCATCTGCTGGGCACCGACACGCTCGGCCGTGATCTGCTCTCCCGTCTGATCTACGCCATCCGTCCCGCGCTCATCATCGGCCCCACGGCGGCGGTCCTGGGAGTGCTGCTCGGCACCCTTTTGGGAGTCGTCAGCGCCTATCTGAACCGATGGGTGGACGAGATCGTCACGCGCTTTGTCGATGGGCTGCTGCCCATCCCCACCATGCTGTTGATTCTCGTCATCATCACGACCTTCGGAACCAGCACAGCAGCCTTGATCATCGGGCTTGCCCTGGTGCAGGCGATCCCGACCGTCAGAGTCTTCCGGTCAGCAACGCACACCATCCTCCGCCAAGACTTCATCATCGCGGCCAGGGCCCGCGGGGAGGGTCACTGGGGACTCCTCTGGCACGAGATCCGCCCCAACCTCGCCACCGTGGTAGCCGTGGAACTTCCCGTCCGTGCCTCGTTCTGCATCACTCTCGCCAGCAGCTTGTCGTTCCTCGGCGTGGGGATCGCGCCACCCACCGCGGACTGGGGCGCGATGATCGCCGACAGCCGCAGCTTCATGACCGTCGCCCCGTGGGCCCTGCTCGCGCCGATCACCGCCCTGGCCGTACTCGTCATAGCCCTGAACGTTCTCGCAGGCGCGGTGGCCCGTCGCCGGACCCCGGAGGAACCGTGATCGACAGCCGTGTTCTCGTCCACGCCGAGGCGCTGAGCATCCAGTACAGCAACTCCGCCGCTCCCGCCGTGCACAACGTCTCTGTCCGCATCGAACGGGGCGAACGGCTCGGCATCGCCGGGGAATCCGGCTCGGGGAAGAGCACCCTCGCCCTGGGACTGATCGGCCACGCCCGACCCGGCGGCCGTAAGAGCGAAGGCACCGTCCGTGTGGTCGGTGAGGATGTCTTCACGATCAGCGCCTCCCAGCGCCGGGCGTTGTGGCGAAAACACATTGGCTACGTTCCGCAAGGCTCAGCCGGAAACCTCACCGAGGCGATGCGGATCTCCAGCCAGCTCACCGAGGTAGCCCGCCTCCAGCAAGTCGACCCGGACGCCGACTGGCGCCATCACTGGCTGTCCGCCGTCATGCTCGACAACCCCGCACAGATCGAGCGCCGCTACCCCCACCAGCTCTCCGGCGGACAACGGCAACGTGTCGCGCTCGCCCTCGCCCTCGCGCAACGCCCCGACCTGCTCATCCTGGACGAGCCGACCACCGGTCTGGACTCCGTCACCCAGGCCGGCATCGTCCAGTTGATCAACCAACTGACCGAAGACCGGGCCATGACGCTCATCTGCATCAGCCACGATCTCTCCCTGCTGGCCGCCATCACCGACCGAGTCGCTGTCATGCGGGCAGGCAGCCTTGTCGAAACAGGCGACACGCGGCACCTCCTCACCGCGCCACACCATCCCTTCACTCAAAAGCTCGTGGCAGCCAACGCCTACAAGGCCGCCTGGCGGCAACGCCTCAGCGCGACGCCGCCCGCACCGACCCTCCGGCACGTTCCGCAAAGCACTCAACCTCGCCGGCTTCCATCGGCAAACGGCGCGTACACCGGGAACATCCTGACCGTGTCAGACCTCAATGTCCGCTACGGTCCACAACGTCGCTGGTCGCGACGACCAGCCCCTCCCAACGCCGTGACAGCCGTCGACCTCGCCATCGAACCAGGCCGCACCCTCGCACTCGTCGGCGAGTCAGGCAGCGGAAAAAGCACCATCGCTCGAGCCATCGCCGGCGTGCACCCCAACTCCACCGGGCATATCCAGCTGGACGGCCAGGTCCTGGCCGATCGGGCCCGCAGCCGGACGCCACAGCAGCGACGCGCGATCCAGCTGGTCATGCAACATCCCGAAACGGCGCTCAATCCACGGCGCACCGTCTTCGACATCGTGGCGCGTGCCACCCGGCTCCACCACATCGTCGACAACAGCGAAATCCCCGCCTACGTGACCAAGCTGCTCAACGAGGTGGGCATCACTCCCGAATTCGCACGACGCTACCCAGCGCAACTCTCCGGCGGACAGCGTCAACGCGTCAGCATCGCCACCGCGCTCAGCGCCCAGCCCGCCCTGCTGGTCTGTGACGAGGTCGTGTCCGCCCTGGACACAACAGTCGCCGCAACCGTCGTCGACCTCCTTCGGAACCTGCAACGCGAGCGCCACATGGCCATGCTCTTCATCACCCACGACCTCGCCCTCACCCGCTCTCTCGCTGACGAAGTCATCGTTTTGCGCCAAGGCCGGATCGTCGAACGCGGATCGGCAGCACACCTGCTCGACGACCCCTCGCACGAATACACCCGGCAACTCGTTGCGGCCTCCCGCACCTGACACCCACCCACCGTCTCATCCCGCACCTCGATATCTCGAAAAGAAACAGGAATTCCGCCGTGACCGTGACCGAACAGCAGCACACCCAGATGTACGTGCATACCTACGCCTACCGCTTCCGCCTGCGCCACGATCCCGACTTCACCTTCTTCGACGTCATCGCAGATGCACACCGGCGCGGATTCGACGGCATCAACGTCTCCGTCTACGGTCCCTCGTACACCGAGCTCTCGGGACACACCCCCAGGCACTTCGCCAACATCCATGCGGCCCTGAGCGAAGCCGGCCTGGGGATCGACATCGAGACCAACGGTACAGAGCCCAAGCACCTGCAGGACCTGCTCCGCATCGGTGAGCAGCTCGGCGCGGAAAACCTCCGCACGTACACCACAGGTCCGCTCGACCGCCGGGCCCGGGTTGAGGAAGCCGTCACCAATCTTTCCGCGGCCGCGCCGATCGCAGCCGAACACGGAATCCACCTTCTCCTGGAGAACCACGAAGAGCTTGACTGCACCGAGGTCGCGACTGTCCTGGAAGCTGTCAACTCGCCCTGGGTGCGATCTCTGTTCGATTACGGCAACGACATGATGCTCAACAGCCATCCCCTCCACACCCTCGGCGCAGTTCTTCCGTGGGTCACCTCCGCCCACCTCAAAGACCAGATCGTCTACACCTCAAACGGAACGACCGCTCGACACACCCTCGGCGTCCCGATAGGCCAAGGACAACTGCCGGTCCGAGAGATAACCAAACTACTCATTGATGCAGGCGTCACTCGAATCTGTTTTGAGAACACCTGGGCTTACATCGCGCCGATCAACGGCTTCGATGACGGCACCGAGTACCCCGACGGCGCCTTCGTTCCGCAGCCGCTGCCTTCCGACGACCCGCGGTACTGCACCAATGCAGAAACCCTCGAACGAAACCATCATCCCCAATCTCTCCTCGACACCGAGCCGCGCATGCTCGACGAGAGCTGCGCCGGCCTGCGCACAGTCCTCGCGGACCTTCCCATCACCCTCCCGACCGTTCCCAGGTAACGGCTCGCCACGCAGCGTCAGTTGTGTAATCGACCCTCCGGCCAAGACGCGGGCACCCACAGTCGCCACCATCTACAGGGTGCTCGCCGAAGCAGACTGCACGCCCTGAACACTGCGCTCTGGAACGACACCGAGCGGGTATCAAGCACCTGAAGCAGGACGTGCCCGACGCAATCGTCTGATAGACACTCCCGGGCTGACCGCCCCGGCACATGCAGCAGGGCCCCAGGCCTTTCTCCGCCTGGGGCCCTGCTGCATCGCCTCGCCCTACGGGGGAGTGTCTAATCAACGGCCTGGTCTCACTTTCGGTGGTGACGGAGAGTCGTAACATGTCGTTGACAGCTGGGTGAAGGATGTCAACGACCTTGTGCGGACGGTGATTTCAGGGCTATTCCCGCTGGTCATCGAGGATGCTGGCCGACGAGGGTGAGCGGATCGTGGTGCGGGCGCGAACTCCGCAGGACACCGCGGTCTGCCAGGTGTGCGGGGCATCGTCGGAGCGAGTGCACACGTCGATCCCTACCGCGAGCACCTGCGCAAACGCCGGGCCGAGGATCCCGCCGTCTCTGTCCTGCACCTCTTCGCAGAGATCAAGGCAGTCGGGTTCACGGGCTGCCTCAACCTCCTGCACAAGTACATCAACCAGGGCCGCGCAGAAGCCGACCGCAGCCACATCTCCGCACGCAGGCTCGCCCGGATGCTGCTCACCAAGCCCGACAACCTCAAAGCCGAACATCACGGCCTCCCGGCCCGGCTCACCCCCGCCTGCCCCGAGACGACCCAACCGGGCGCCTGCATCGGCAACTTCTCTCAGCTCCTGACACCGCACGCAGGAACGCCGACGCACTCATGCACTGGATCACCCAGGTACGCACAGCCGACCTGCCCCATCCGCACGCCTTCACCCGGGGCCTGGAGCGAGACCACGAGGCAGTGATCGCCGCGCTCACACACCCGTACAGCAACGGCCCCACCGAGGGCGCCAACACCAAGACCAAGCGGACCGCGCGCCAGATGCACGGACGAGCAGGCTTCACCCTCCTACGCCACCGCATCCCCCTCGGTTAACAGCACGCTCCGTCACCACCGAAAGTGAGACAGGGCCGAACGATTTACAGGTCCTCAGCCGATCGGATTGTCGAACTCTCCGTCCCGCGTGCTGCACTCGGGAGCTGCACCGACAGTGGAGGATCCCTGAACCTGGGTGGCCGCAAGGTGGCTGCCGTGAATGTAGCGCTCGGATTCGGACGTGTCTGTCGCATCGGGGTTGCAGCCGAGATGCTGGAACTGGTCGGTGGACCCGGTGACGGTCAGGTTGTAGCCGTGAGGGTGGCCGCGGTCCGTGCGCAGGGTAACCGAGGCTGTCAGTCGGGCGTTGGCGGGAACGCGGAGGTGGATCCAGTTGATGCGATCGCTGGAGTCCGAGGTCCACTCCCGGCCGCTGTTCACATCCCGCAAGGTCAGCGTGTAGTCGTTCGGCTGGATCTTCTTATCCCACTGATCCGGCTTCATGCTGGTCGGTGTCACCACGGCCGTCAGCCACTGGCTGTCCTGCTGGATGCCCTCCAGCTTCGTCGGGGAGGTGAACGTGTAGTCGTCGGGCACGCCGGCCCGGCTGCCGTCCTGCGGTGTGTCGACGACCATGAACGACGTGTCGTTGGCCTTCTCCCCGGTCTCGCCGTTCAGCAGCTGGGCCTGCCGCTTGGTGTACTTCTCGAACAGCCCGTAGGGACGAGTTCCGCCCTTGCGCGCGGCTCCCTCCTTCACGCGGGTCACTTTCCCGTCGCACAGGTAGTTGCCGTCGTTGTCGGGCGGGCAGTTGAAGTTCACGGCGCCGAGGGGACCCAGCGGCCCCAGCGGCCCCACGGCGCCGAGGGGACCCAGCGGCTCGTTGGGCGCGAAAACGCCGCCGGCCTTCAGCTGGACACCGCACGGGTAGTAGTCGTGCGGCCCTCCGACCAGGGCCGGAGGGTTGTGCACACTCCTGTTGTAGGCGGCCAATGGACCTAGGGGCCCCAGCGCCCCGTTCGGACCGAGGGGATCACTCAGGCTCGGCAGCTGCGGCCAGGGAAAGACCGGGTCGAGGTTGTGCCCGAGGGGCCCCAGTTCGCTCAGCGGCCCCCAGGAACCGATCGGCCCGAAGTAGCCGAGTGGGCCATCGGCCTCATTCATCCCCTGGCATCCTTCCCGTCCGTCGTCGCTCTGCCATGGGAGACGGCCATACGGCTGGCCCGTGCGGGAGAACGGCCCGACACTGCTGAAGTCGCTCCCCAGCGCTTCGACACTGCTCGCGGTGACGTACAGCTCGTCCTGGAGCGGATCAGCCGCCGCCCAACCAGTCTGACCACTGGAAGTAACGGACACTCCCGCCGCTAAGGCCGTTAATCTCAGCCCCCATCGCGCTCGTCCGCCGTGCCTCGAGGCTCTCGGGCGCCCCATCCTCTGCGTCAGTTCCTCAGTCATGCGATCACTCCTCGTGAGTCGTGGCCGGAGTTCCGCCCCGACCCTGGACACAGCCTATGGATCAACGGTGCGCTAAGTGACGGTTTGCCGACTCCTGCCTCGGCTTGGCTCCGGCGCGGAGGCCAGGTGCTTGCCCGGGGCGAATTGGGCCATGTCGGCCACGGCCATGGTCACCTCCGCGACCATCCTGTTCACCCCCGAGGAAGTGTCCAGCAGGTCCAGCACCAGGCGGAACGAGAGCGGCGCTTCCTCAATGCGAGCCGTCAACTGGTCGACAGCATCGGGCAGTTTGGTGTCGGCGTCGGCCGCCGCCTCCACCTGCGGGTGGAGGCGAGCACAGACCCGTGCCCCTTTCCTGCTGCTGACCCGCTGCTACGACCGCTTCGCGTTCCCGACCGGCGCGGCGGCGTGGCTGACAGGCCGGCTGCCCAAGTGGCGGGAGGCCGTCACGACTCCGCTGCACAATCTCGGCGTTCTGGCGATCGCCACGCAGATCTGCCTCCTCTACGTCGTCTCCGGTCTGTTCAAAGTGATGGGAGAACAGTGGCAGGACGGAACTGCCCTGTTCTAAATCATGCGCGTGAACGAATTCGAACGCTCCGGCTGGCCAGGCCTGGTGTACGAGAACGATCTTCTCGTCTGCGATATCTCGGCTTCATGGACAGAACTCTCCCTGGCAGGTGCTCAGGCTGTACTGGGCTGTGCACCCGTCGGCTATGGAGGGGGTCCCGGACCAGGTCCGTACCCGGCTGGTCCACTGGTCGGGAAGCTGGGGCCGCCGTGCCGCACGGCCAGCAGGACCCGACACCGGATCAGGTTGCTCAGCTTGACTCTGTCGGGGATCTTGGAGTTTCCCGGTGCGGCAGCATGATCAACGGGCATGCTCGGGGCTGTTCCGCAGGCCGATGCAGCTGTTGGAGTGTGCGTTGTCGCTCCGTCCCCGTTCCGGTGAGCAAGTCCTCTCTCTGACTGCGCAGATCGCGCGGGCGAGCAACCCGGGCGGTACGACGGTGATATGGGTGAGAGACCGCCTCGACGGGCTGTGGTGCGACGAGGACTTCGCCGCCTGGTACCCGCGTGACGGCCGTCCGGGTCTGTCGCCCGCCCAGCTGGCGACTGTCTGCGTGCTGCAGTTCCTGCTGGGTCTGTCGGACCGGCAGGCAGCGGAAGCAGTCCGCTGCCGTATCGATTTCAAGTACGCTCTGGTGCGCCACGAGGCGCCTGTGCGCCGTGAGGCGCGGTGAATCGAAGGAGGTGCAAGACCTCCTCGCCAGGCTGTCGCAGTAGCCTGGTGGGAGCTGAGCGCAGTCCGACCCGGGAGACGCCGGGGAGGGCGGGAAGCAGCGCTGACAAAGCCGGGACGGCTCGGAACTGCCAGACGGGCCGGGTCCGGCGAGCGAGATCAGAGGGCATACGAGAGGAACCAGTGGTAAAGCTCCGTAACAGCGGCTGACACAATGAGGTTTTCTCAACGGTGATCACTTCCAGATTCCGTTGAGGACGAGGGCGGCCCGGGCGATGTCGCCGATCCGACTGGGGCTGAGCGTGACGTATTGCAGGGTGCGCCATCGCTGCTTGAGCTCGGCGGCGGTGCGCTCGCCCAGGGCTCGCACGTGCCGCACCAGAGCGTTGAACGTGCGGGTGTCGGCGTGAAGTGCCCGTTCCGACTTGCCCTTTGGGCGGCGGACCGGGATCAGGATGCCGATACCCGCGCCGATGTAGCCCTTGTCCGCCAGGGTCGGCAGGCCGTCGGTCGCCGCCTTGTACAGCGCGGGCAGGGCGTGAATGCGGGCAGCGGTTATGTCGGGGGTGGAACCGGGCTCGACGTCGGAGACCCACAGCGGGGTGCCGTCCGGCGCGGACAAGAACTGGATGTTGCCGCCGAATGCCTTGTGTTTCTGGCTGAACCACAGGTCGTTGCCGTTCTCTCGGATCCCGGCCACGCGGTCGCACTCGATGAGAGTCCCGTCCAGGATTACGTGCGTCATGCCTTCGCGTTGGCAGCGGCCCAGGACCTGGTGCAGGTCCGGGGCCTTCTGGGCGAGAACGTCGATGCCTTCGTGCAGGTAGCGGTAGCCAGTGGCCTGGGAGACGCCGGCGCCGCGGGCCAGGCAGTCCACGCAGCCGCGCTCGCGGAACCAGCGCAGGATCAGCACGGCCTGCCGGAACGGGCCCAGTGCCCGGCTGCCGCGTGGGGTGCCGATGTGCCGTCGGTGCGCTGCGAGCAGGCGGGACAGGTACTCCACGACATGGCGCGGGACGTCGAGCGTGGCAGCATAGGTGACCAACGTGAAGCCTCTGGTGGTTACGGACATGCTCTTGTGGTGAGACCTGTCCTACCAGGGGCTTTACATCTGTCCAGAGCTGGGGCCGCCCGGACCGATCTATCCGGACATGCGCCGATCAGCCTGCTTCGCGGAGATCATTTCGCCGAGAAAACCTCACTGAGACCAAAGCGAGCGTTGGTAATCCTCAGAAGCTGTTGTCGTTCCGGTCTTGAGGGGTGCGCGTCGAACGGGAGTCTCGATCGGGTGATCGCAGCTGACCGCGGGCATGAGTAGCCGTATCTCTATCGATCATGAGGACGGTTCTGATCGAACACGGTCCCTGGCCGGGTGATCTCGGCCGGGTGGATGCATGAGTACAGGGCCCCTTGGTAGCTCGGGTTTGCGACCACTCGAGTGCCAGGAGGCCCTGTTGTTCCAGTCTTGCGTGACGGTCCCCGTCTCGTCCAACTCCCGCGTGTCGTCATGCGATTGTCTCGCGCACAGGTTCGGGAACGCGGCCGACCGCCCGGAGAGGGTGCCGGTGTATCCGTCGGACATGACGGACGCGGAGTGGGCCGTGGTGCGGGACGCGATGCCGGTGCCGGCCTGGCTGGAGGGCCGGGGCGGGCAGCTGGAGGGCGTATTCGCCGGTCCGGGCCATCCACAGTCCCTGCCGGCCGTCATGGACGAGGTCGACGCTGTAGCCCTCGGCGGTCAGACCGGTGTGCAGGGTGTGGGCAAGGTCCACCTCGTCTTCGATCACCAGGATGCGCATGTGGTGCAGCCTCGCACAGCGCCGGCCCGCCTTCCTGATCGGCCGGTCAGGTCGGGTCAGCATCCGATCAATGAGGTCCCGGCACGCTGGCGGAGTGTTTTCGCCGCTGCTGAAAGGCCCTGTCGCCGATGTCCCTTGATGAACGTGCCCCCGCCGCGGCCAGGACGGTTTCCCCGCCCGTACCCGCCCGTCGGCAATCACCGGGCCCGGCCGAAGCCGTTGTCGTCATCGCGCCCCTGTCGCTGGCCATCGTTCTGGGGCTCTGGGGTATCCGCAGGCAGAACACTATGTGGGGGGACGAGTCCGTCACCTATCAGCTCGCGCACCGCGATCTTTCACAGATATGGCACACCGCCCAGCATGTTGATCTGGTCCATGCCCTTTACTACGCCGTGATGCATGAGGTGTTCGGTTTCTTCGGCGGGGGGCTGCTGACGTTGCGGCTGCCGTCCGTGCTGGCAATGGCCGTGGCGGCGAGCGGAGTCGGGCTTCTGGCGCTACGCCTGGCGGGACCCCGTGCCGGGCTGCTGGCCGGGCTGGTGTTCCCGCTCCTTCCCCAGGTACAGAAGTACGCACAGGAAGGCCGCTCGTACGCCATGGTCTGTGCCCTGGTCACCTGGGCCACCTATGTGCTCGTGGCCGGCGTCCCGCATCGCGGCCGGTGGCGGTGGGCGGTCTATGGCTCCACCATGCTGCTGGCCTGTCTGCTCCATGAGTTCGCGGTCCTCGCCCTGGTTGCACACGGCGTCACCCTGGTCGTCTCCCGTGTTCCACGACCGGTGCTGAGGGCGTGGAGTGCGGCTGCCGCGGGTGTGGTGGCCGGGCTGTTGCCACTGGCGATCCGCAGTGCGGGGCAGTCGGAGCAGGTGTCCTGGATCGACGGACCGGTGCGGCTAAGTTATTTCCTGGTGGTGGCGGTCGTGGGCGTGGCGTGTGCCCGAGCGCCCCTGGGGGTGAGGGGGCCCGTACGGCTTTCCGTGCTGGCTGTGCCGATTCTTGTGCTCCCGGGCCTTCTGCTGCTGATCACCTCACTGGTCAAGCCCCTTTTCGTCGACCGGTATGTGCTCTACAGCAATATCGGAATCGCGTTGCTGCTGGGCGCCTGGGTGGATTACTTCCACCGGCGGCAGAAGTCTTCCCGCAACACGTGGCTCGCGGCGGTTGCCGTACTGGCCGCGCTCGTCCAGCCGAGCCTTTCGCTGAGGACGCCCCAGAGCCGGAGCAATGACGTCACCGCCATCGGCGCCGCCGTACGCAAGGAAGGCCGTCCGGGCGACGGGCTGCTCTATCTCTCCGGCCGGCAACGGATCCTGACCGCGGCCAACCCCGAGAACACCCGTTTCCTGACGGATCTCGCCCTGGCACAGGACCCCGTTTCGTCGAACACACTTGCAGGTGTCGAGCTTCCCGCCCAGGATATTGCGGCACGCATGCTGGAATTCGACCGGATCGTCGCGGTCCGCGCGGTGGGTGTGCACTCGCTGACCAACCCGCAGGAGGAAGCGAAAACAAGCACCCTGCGGCGCCACTTCCGCGAGTACGGAACAACCCATGTCAACGGGGCACGAGTCACCGTCTATGTCCGAGACCACGACCCGTCTCCGAAGGCCGGTCCTCGATCCGAGGTCCCGGGAGCGAGCGGTGGGGTGATGAGGTGACCGCGACTGGTGCCGGCCCGGCCGGCACCACCGCCGTCACGCTGTCTCGACAACGACGGCACCGCCGTCCACATCGACTCCAGCAACGCGCATTCCTTCCGGATCGCGATGACCTGCCGTGTGTGCGGCGCACGCTCCGGAGTCACCCTGACCGCGCACGGCGAGGACACCAACAGACGCAGCGCCGGTCCGAAGGGGTTCGTGGTGCTGCCCAAGCGGTGGGTCGTTGAGCGCCTCTTCGCCCACCTGATGCGGAGCCGCGGCCTGGTCCGCGACTTCGAACGCCGCACCACCAGCGCCGAGACGATGGTGGCGCGGATCGATGGCCCTGCGCATGACCCGCCGCCCGGCCCGCTCACGCCGCGGGCGAGTGTGAACCGGCCTGGACGCCGGCTCGGACGGCCAGCCGTGTGCCACCAGTCGCTTCGCGTTCGACCTCAGTGCCTGCACCCGCGCCGGCACCACGTCCATACCGAACTGAGCTCATCTCCTGGCAGGCCGGCGGCCGTCGACCGAGCCGGACACACTCCGCGAGCGCCTGCGGGATGCGCTGGTAGTCCACGACAGCACCGACCAAGCCGGTCCCTCACGCCACACCGGCACCTGCGACTTCGGCTTCGCCGCGTCCCGGGGCGCCGACTGCGGCTTCGTATCCCGCGTATCCCGCGTATCCCGCGTATCCCGCGTATCCCGCGTATCCCGGGGTGACCGCCGTGTCGACGGCGATGCCGCCGTCCGGAGCCGGCACCGTATCGACCCGCCTGCGGGCGATCGGCCGTTCCGGCCACTCCGCCTCGGCCTCAGCCAACTCGGCCTGGATGCGGTCGGCCTCCTTCCGCAGCCCGTCGACTCGACCCCGAGCGGCGAGCCCATGCTGTTCCAGTAGTCCGACAACGGACAGCAGCCGCGACCTCCCGGGGAGCGACGACCCGACACGCCACCACTTCCACGAAATCACCGCTCTTGTCCCCGACCAGCGGAAACGCGTCGATCACGTCCGGAAGGACAACAGCTTCCACAGCAAGGCTCTGTGGCCAGTCAGGGTTCGGCGCTACCGTCGTGGTGGGCATCCGTTATTCGGGGGAGGACAAGATGGTCGATGAGGTGTTACTGGCACTTGCCGCGACCGGCGGTACAGCCGTGGTCACGGCGGCCGGTACGGACACTTGGGGCGGACTGCGTCAGGCGGTGGCACGCTGGTTCGGCCGGGACGACGCGGAGCGCGAGCGGGCCGCATTGGGGCGGCTGGACCGGACTGTGACTGCCTTGCAGTCTGCTGAGCCCGCTGAGCTGGAACGGGCTCGCCTTCGTCAGGAGTGGCAGGCCCGCTTCGAGATGGCGTTCGAAGCTCTGGACGGCGCGGAGCGCGAGCAGGCTGCCATACGGTTGCGTGAGGTGCTCGCGAGCCATGCGTCCCCGGGCGGCGTGACTTCCGGACCCGGCAACCTGGTCGTCGGCGGCGACGCCAGGGTGCAAGCCGACAGAAACTCGATCGCTGCGGCTGTGATCAACGGAGGTGCCCGGATCGGCCCCCCTTCGCAGCCGGATCCGTCCCAGGGCTGAACGGACCGGCAGTTGAAAGCCCACCACCCACCAGGCCGCTTCTCCCTGCGGACGAACTGACGAACGGCACAGTGCGGGCAGACCGAGGCAGCTTCTCCATCGGCACCATGGCCGCAGGCGCTCAGGTCACCTACAACAACGTCGAGCAATGGCGGTGGGCGCCCTCTCCGGGCCAAGCAGACACGCCGCACTGGCCCTCGCAGTCGGCGACATCGCTCTCTGCGATGAGCATGCCCTTGGCCGTGCCGCAACGCAGGGTCGCGCCGGAGCGACTGCGGGGGCGCGAGGAACTGGTGGCCGAACTGACCGGCGCGCTGAGGCGGCGTGCCGAAGGCGACCCGGGAATGTCGGACGTGTGGTTGCTGTCGGGAATGGGCGGGTGCGGCAAGACGACGGTCGCGCTGGAGACGGTTCATAGGCTTGCCGGCTCCTCGATTCAGGTGTGGTGGGTGTCGGGAGCGGACGGCGAGGGCCTGTCCGGGGCGCTGCGCGCGGTGGCGTTCGCCGCGGGTGCCACAGCGGCCGACTTCGCCGGGGCCCACCCTGCGGACGTGCTGTGGAAGCAGCTCAATGCCCTCACCTCACCATGGCTTCTGGTCCTCGACAACGTCGACGACCCCGCGGCGCTGGCAGCCGTACCGCCGAGGGCGTCGGATGGCTTCGCAGGCCCGCGCGCCCCTGGGGGACGGTGCTGATCACCAGTCGCGAGTCGCGCGCGGAACGCTGGGGGCACTGGGTACACATGGCCGACGTCGGCCTGCTCTCCTGCGAGGACGGCGCGCAGATGCTGTGTGACTGGGCGTCACAGGCGGGAACCGTATCCCAGGCCCGGGAACTCGCCGAGCACCTCGGGGGCCTGCCACTGGCGCTCGACCTCGCAGGCTCCTACCTTGCGCGGGCGCTCGACGACCCCCTGCCATCGCCCTCGACGCCTGTGACCTTCGCCGCCTATCGCCGCAGCCTCGACGTACGCCTGGCCGACATGGCGACCGATCCGGACACGGACCTGGGGCTGGCCGAGCGCAGCCGCCGGGCGATCACGAGCACCTGGGAGCTCTCCCTCGATCTGCTGCATCGCCAGGGCACCGGCCTGGCCCGGCCCCTTCTGCGATTGCTGTCCGCCCTCGGCCCGGCCCCCATTCCGTACCAGGAACTGCTCGATCCGGACCTGCTCGCCGAGAGCGAGTTCTTCGGCGCCCCGACGCAGCCGCAACTCCGGCAGGCTCTGAACGGTCTGGCCGGGCTGAAGCTGATCACCATCGAAGTGACGCATGACGCCTCGGGCGTATCCGACGGGGACCCACTGAGATGGATCACCATCCACCCGATGGTCCGGGCCGCAAGCCGCGCACACGCCGACTTCGCCGCGCAGGCCCTGTCCATACTCCGTCATGTCACAGCTTTTCTGCATCGGGTCACCAACCCCTTGGAGGCCGGCGACCCGACGCACTGGCAGGCGTGGCGGGCGATCGCACCCCACGGTGCCGCTGCTCTCCTTCTGCTGTCCGCGTACGAGCGCAGCCTCGACGACGAAACGGATGCGGCCCTGGTCATCGCGGCCACCGAACCTGCCGTGGGCACTGCCGAGTACCACATTTATGTGGGCATGTACGGCGAGGCCGTCACCGAACTCGAATCCGCCTGCGAGATCACGGCGCGTCTGCTCGGTGACGAGCATGCCGCCACGATTGCCGCCCGGTTGCAGTTGGCCCGGGCACTGCGCGAAAAGGGGGACCTCGCGGAAGCGGACGAACTGTACCGAGACCTCACGGACATGGGCCAACGCAGTCTGCCGGATGCGCATCCGTACCTCCAGTCGGCCCGGACAGGCCGGGCACGCACGCTGCAGGAACTCGGGCGTTACGAGGCCGCCGAGGCAGAGTTGCAGGCGGCGCTCACGATGCGTCGACGCAACCCGGCGGCCGGTGAGCGGGGCATCCTGCGTATCCAGCGCGACCTGGCAAGGCTCGCACACAAACGTGGGCACCTCAGAAAAGCAGTCAGCGAGTTGCGCGACGTCCGAAGGCTGACCCTGGACCTGGCCGGGGAAACCGACCTGGACACGTTGGCCGTGGGAGTGAGCCTCGCGCGAGCCCTGCGCGACGCGGGACATACCGAGGAAGCCGAAAGCGTCGCCGAGGATGTCGTGTGCGCACATCTCAAGGTGCTGCCACCTGATCATCCTTACGTGCTCGCCGCCCGCCACGAGCGCGCCCGCATGATCCGGGACCACGAGTCGGAACCCGAATCTCTTGAGCGGGCGAGGGACGAGTTCACCGAAATCTGGCGAATCAACGAGCGCCAGTTCGGGCCGGATCATCCGGACACCATCGCCGCCCGGCACGAACTAGCGACCGTCTGGCATCTGCTCGGCCGCCCCGACCTGGCCGCCGACTCTTTCCGGGCCGCATTGGAGGCCGGTAAGCGTCGCCTGGGCGACCACCATCCCCATGTCGCCATCTGCGCGCAAAACCTCGCCATGGTGCTCACTGAACTCGGCCAGCGAGCCGCTTCCCTGCCCGATCCGGGCGCCACTCGCGACAACCTTGACGATACAAACCCAGGTCGAGGAGCCACCCCCGCGAGGAACCCGTGGCAGGTCCGGAGTCAGCCGGCGCTCGCCCCCCATGATCTGACGGAGTCATCACTCAAAGAGGCCCTGTCACCCCACCGCCACCACGACGGTGCTTCCCCTGCCACGGCAAGACTCCTGGACCGGTTCATCCGGCCCCACCGGACCAATTCCTCGGGCGACGAGCCAGGCGGGGACTATTCCTCAGGAACCAGCGTGCCGAACAGGCACCCTTTACAGCCGAACCGTGCCAGGCCGTCCACGCGAACCTACCGCCCCTCACCCGTTCCCCCCTTCGAGCAGAAAGACCTGACACCTGGGTCCGAGCCCTCCTTCCCCAGCCCCGACGCCATAAGAGCCCTCGCAACCGGTGAAGAGGACCCCGCCCTGATCGCACGACTGCGGGCTCACCACCGCGGCGTCCGTGCGCTGGCTCTGGGTGAACTCCTGCGCCGGACAGCAGCGACCACAACCGACCATACGGACATGGCCCCGATGGTTTCGCAGGTACGGGACCTCTTCCTGCGGGCCGATCTCGCTGATCCCGAGGCAGTCACCACGGTTCTGCTCCACCCGGCCGTAGGCAGGTGGATGAGCCGGGCGCTACGAGCCTTCGATTCCCTCCAAGACGGGCCTTCCGCACGATCCGACCCGCCGTCCGCCGACCTTGCGCACCTGCACGCTGTCGCAGCGGCGGCGGCCATCAGGGCCGGACTTGTGTTCACTCTCCCCGTCCGACTGCGCGGCGGCGTTGCCTTCCTGCCCACCCTCGGCACCGCGGACCTGCGAACCGCCGGGACCGCCACGGCGCACGTCGTGGCGACGAACGGCTCAGCCGTGGTCTTGAGCGCGCGCACCGAGGTGCGGCTGCCGAGCCCTGCCGAGCGCACTCCCCATGGCTGGCTCCCCACGCACCGCATGCCGACAAAGCCCATGGGGCCCGGCCACTTCAACCTCATCCTGGACGACCAGGATCCCTACCGGGAGACGGACGGCCCTGTGGCGCCGTCCCGGCTGAACCTTGCAGAGGTCGCCCATTGGCAGCAGCTGACCCGAGACGCGGGGAACCTGCTGGAACGTACGGACCCTCGGCAGGCCGAAGCAATGGCGGCGGCTCTCACCACCCTCACGCC
This sequence comes from Streptomyces sp. NPDC001508, assembly GCF_040298665.1. NCBI lineage: Bacteria > Bacillati > Actinomycetota > Actinomycetes > Kitasatosporales > Streptomycetaceae > Streptomyces > Streptomyces sp. NPDC001508. Next base: position 19,172 of record NZ_JBEPAP010000052.1, on the reverse strand, counting down.
ACGGCCGGCGACGTCCGGCGGAGCGGTGAACTCCACATCGTCCACCGATGCGTTCGGCGGAGTTGTCCTCACCACCCCCTCGGATGCCGTGGAACTCGCCGTCACCCTGGTCCACGAATTCCGACACATGAAGTTGAACGCAGTACTGGACGTCATGGACCTGTATGGCGACGAGGACGAAGAATCGGAGACTGCGTCTTACTACGCGCCGTGGCGTGACGACCCGCGCCCCCTGTCCGGCTTCTTCCACGGAGTCTTCGCTTTCTTCGGCGTGGTCGATTTCTGGAGGCGACTCACCTGCGAGGCGACGGGCGACGCGCTGCGGCGCGCCCAGTTCCAGTTGGTCCACTGGCGCATACAGACTTGGGACGCGTACACCGTATTACGCTCCTCTCCCCATCTGCCCAGCGCAGGACGGGATTTCACGGCCATGATGGGCGAGAGCGCCACGACCTGGACTGACCATCCTGTCCCGCCCGACGACGTGACGACGCTCGCCACAGAAGCCGTGGTGGCCCACCGCTCGCGATGGCGGCTGCATCACCTGCGTCCTCAATCAGCCGCTGTGGCGGAACTCGCCGAGGCATGGTCCGCCGGCGCGCCTCAACGGCCCGACCGGCCTGTCGTCAGCGCACTGCGCCCCGACCATGCCGTGCCCGTTCTCCACGACTACACGGCGCTGCTGTGCCGAGCAGCGACCGACCTGTCCGGTCTGACTCGGTCGGCCACTGCCCCCGGTGTCCCGGGGCCGTCCCAAGAGGTTGTCGACCCCGCCGACGCGGCTCGCCTCCTGGGTGAGGTCGACTCGGCACGCCGTCTGTCCGTCGACCAGGTGACACGGTGGCCACAGCGGCACGTGCCCTGGATTCGGCTTGGACTCGCCTTGCGCAGGACCGGTGCCGTGGGGTCCTCCGGGGACCCCAGCACCGCTCTGGCGGCGCAGTCACTGACCCACCGTCCGGAGGTCGTCCGAGCCGTCCACGCCCGCGTCGCCGCGGTCACAGGCACGCCACCGGACCCTGTCGCCCTGGCGGCGTGGCTCGGCCTCCCGGACGGCGCCGCCGATCTCCCCGGCATGCCCACGGCAGACGCGCCCTGACTTGGCTCTGTCGCGGACCTTGAGAAGCTCTGTTTCTGTCCGACATGGACCGACTCGGGGAAGCGGTTGAGCGGGCCTGTCGACAGCTGGACCCTGATTTCCGCCGGGTCAACCCGGAGATCCTGAGGAACACTGATCCCTTCTTGCCTGCCCATGTCCGGCCGCGCTTCGAAGGGGAGCCAGCCGAACTGGTGGGCAAGCCGGTGTGGCTGTATCCGCGTGAGCGGTGGAGTGACGAGCGGTTCAGACTCGGTCCGCAGCACGATGTGCTGCGGGATGCGATCGGCAGCGAACCGGACCGGTTGCGTTCGATGGACTGACGGTGTGGGCCCGCCGACCGTCAGATCGGCGGGCCCGGTGATCAGTGACGGTCCGTGGACGTCACGGAGTCCTTCGCAGCGCAACGATGTCGGGGACGGCCGTGGGGACAGAGGGGCGGGCGGCTTCCGGGGGCGCCAGAAGCGCGACGATGGTGACCGGTCAGAACTGCCGGCAGTTGGCCGAGCAGGCGGGCCATACGCGGCCTGGGCCGATACAGCGTCCGTCCCAGGCAGGCTCTGATCAGGGAAGTGTCAGTGGCGGCCCGACAACAGGACGACGTGGTCACCACCGGCGGGGACGGTCCGGGCGTGGGCCAGCAGTCCGGCGAGCGCGGCCGAGCCGGCCGGGGAGGGCCGGAGGCCGTAGCGGCCCAGCAGGGCTTGCGCCGCGAGCAGTTCGTCGTCGTCCACGGCGTGCACCGTGCCGCCTGAGGCGGCGATCGCCGTCATCGCGTCGGGCCCGTGCAGGGCGTGCCGGTTGACCAGGGGCTCGTTGTGGTCCGTTGTCACGATTTCGGCGGCCGAGAGCACGCGGTACGGTCCCGGCCAGCTCACCACGACGGGGTTGTTGCCGCGGGAGCCGACGCCGTGCAGCGCGACCGGCCAGTCCAGCGCGAGCAGCCGGCGGTGGGCGGCGGCGACGGTCGTGCCGTTGCCGAGCGGAATCCACAGGGAGACCGGTGCCCCGCCCAGTTGCTCGTACAGGGCGTCCACGACCGTACCGTGTCCCTCGGCGATCGCGTCCTGGTAGGGCCCGTCGACGTTGCCGTCCGCGGCGCCCTCCGCGGCGGCCAGGCGGTGGGACTCCTCGACCGCGTCCTCGTAGTCCCCGGCGACGAAACGTATGTCCGCCCCCGCCGCCGCTGCGAAGGCCCCGCCGTCGCCCCAGTCCGCGGGCAGTACGACCGTGCAGCGGGTGCCCGCCGCCGCGCACGCTGTCGCCATGGCCCGCCCGTAGCTTCCGCATGATCCCACGACGATCCGGTCGTGGCCCTCCGCGAGGGCGCGGGCGACGACCGCGCGGGCCGCGGGTTCCTTGTGGCTGCCTGAGGCGTGGTGTGTCTCGTCCTTGAGCAGCACCCGCGATCCCGGCAGAAGGCCGTCCGCGCTGATCAAGGGGCTCGGAGACGGATCGACGGGCGTGGCAGTGGTCGGGGGGAGCACGGAATGGGTTCCTTTCACCGGGTGTGGGCACCGAGCAGTTCGTCGGCCTGCCGCTGGAGGTCGTCGCGGGTACCGATCTCGGCGGGGGGTACGGCGTCGGGCAGTTCGTCCTCGATCAGCCGGAGCCGGTCGTTGAACCAGCCGCGGACGGCCCACGCGAGTTGCAGCAGCCCGCTGAGGACGATCAGTGCCGCGAGGCCGCGTCCCGGGCCCTCGGACGCGAGCAGCGGCTGGACGTACCGCTCGGCCAGCGGGCCGACGACCAGGTAGCCCAGCGGCATCGTCAGCATCATCAGGGTGATGAACAGGGACAGGACCCGGCCCTGCAGTTCGAGCCCGACCTTGCCCTGCACGATGGCGATCCAGTGGCCCTCCGCGAGGGACTCGCCGAAGCCGACCAGGAACATCCCGGTGACGATCAGGGCCGGCGCGGTGGAGATGCCGACCAGGACCATCGCGAGACTGCCGATCCCCATCGAGACGAGCATCCCGTGGCTGCGCCGGGCCGTCCCGCCCCACAGCCCCATCACGACACTGCCGGTGAGTCCGCCGACGCCGCCGGCCCCCAGCGCCACCCCGAGCACCGAGGCGGGCTGTTCCACGAGGAGCATCGGGGTGATCACGGCGAAGCCCAGCGTGTAGAAGGCGTGGTCGATGACGAAGAACCGGAGCGCGGCGCGCAGGCCGGGCCGGCGGGCGATGTAGCGCCAGCCGTTGCGGATCTCCGCCCCGAAGCTCTCCTCGCGGCGGCGGAACATGAGGTTCGGGAAGCGGACGAGGAGCAGCGTGAGCGCTCCGACGGCGAAGGTGCCCATGTCGACGAGGAGCACCCCGCCGATGCCGATCGGTTCGATGAGCGCGGCTCCCAGCATCGGGGAGAACACCAGCCCGACGCCCACGCCGAGTTGCCCGATTCCGCCCGCGTGACCGAGATAGCGCTTCGGCACCAGCTGTGCGACCGCCGCCAGGTAGGCCGGCCGCTGGAACGCCCCGGCCACCGACGTCACTGTCACGGCGAGATACACGTGCCACAGATGCAGTCCGTCGCCGAGCATCAGCAGGGCGAGGGCCGCCATCGCGAGTCCCGCCGAGCTGTCGCTCGCCAGCATCACCTTGCGCCGGTCCCACCGGTCGGCGACGGCGCCGGCGACCGGCCCGGCGACGATGCCGGGCAGCAGACCGATGGCGTTCACCACGGCGAAGGAGGTGATCGAGCCGGTCTGCTGGAGCACCCAGATGCTCAGCACGAGTGTGCTCAGCCCGCTGCCGATCATCGACAGGATCTGGCCGAACGCGACCAGCGCGAACTTGCGCAGATCGGGCGTCGCGCCGGCGCGCGGGGCCCGCTCGGTGTCGGGACTGTCCGCCCCGGTGGACGGCCGCCGCTCGTCGGAGACGAAGCCGGCCAGGGCAGCCGCGAGCGGCTCCGCGTGGCTCTTGAGGAAGAAGTGTCCCGCCTTGGGCAGTACGGCGAGGCCGACGCCGCCGTCGGTGAAGTGCCGCCATTCCGCGTGGCGTTCCTGGTAGTGCTCGGTGACCCGGTCCCGGGCACCGACGACGGCGAGAACCGGGGCCCTCAGCCGCCGGAACCTCTCCCGGTACGCGGCGGTGAAGTACTCCTCGGCGTCCCGGGCGTCGTGCCGGACGTTGCGGAGCACGAAGGCCTTCTGCTCCTCGTCGTCCAGATCGGTGAACCCTCCGCGCGCCCGGAGATAGGCGAGGTATTCGCGGTCGTTGGTGAAACGGTCCACGGGCACGTGCCGGTAGATCCAGTCGAAGAGCCGGCCGGGCAGCCGCGCCGTCGGGAACCCGGCGCCGAGCGCGACCCCGGCCAGGGGTACACCGGCTTCCTCGGCGCGGCGCGCCACCTCCACGGTGAGCGCCACGCCCAGACAGTGGCCGTACAGGACGACGGGGCCCTCGATCGACGACAGTTCGGCGACGATACGGTCGGAGACGACGTCGATCGGCTCCAGTTGCTCGTCGGGCCGGGAACGGTCGTGGCCCGGCAGCTCCACGGCGCGCAGCGCCCAGTTCGCGGGCAGGGCGTCGGCGAGGGGCTGGTAGGCGACGGCGCTGCCGCCGGAGTAGGGCACCGCCACCACGGTGTGTCCACCGGTGGCGGGGTCGGCGTCCGCGGCGGTCAGCCGGTGCAGCAGCCGCTGACCGGCGGGCGCGGTGTCCGGGCGCGTGTCGAGGTGTGCGGCCAGCCGACGGACGGTGGCGTGCTGGTAGAACTCGACCAGTGCGAGGGCCGGGTCGATGCGGCGCACGGCCTTGAGGGCGGAGAACGAGTCGCCGCCGAGGGCGAAAAAGCTGTCGTCGATGCCGGGGTCGGTGGTCCCGAGGACCTCCGACCAGATCGCCGCGATGCGCTTCTCGGTGTCGGTTTTCGCCGCGGCCCCGGCGGACCTCGGCGCCGCCCCGGTGGGGGCGGGCAGACCGCGCCGGTCCAGCTTCCCGTTCGGTGTCAGGGGAAGGGCGGGCAGTGTGAGGACGCGGGCGGGGACCATGTGCGCCGGCATCGCCACCGCGAGCGCCTCCCGGAAGGCGGCCTCGTCGGTGTCGGCCCCGTCCTCGGTCACCACGTAACCGACGAGCTGCGTGATGCCGCCGCTCGGCCGGTGCGGGGCCACCGCGCACGCCGCGACGCCGGGCAGCGCGCCGAGCGCGGCCTCCACCTCGCCCAGCTCGATCCGGTATCCGTTGATCTTGACCTGGTCGTCGATCCGGCCCAGGAATTCGACCACCCCGTCCGCGCGGAACCGTGCGGAGTCACCGGTGCGGTACATCCGGGCGCCCGGTTCGACGACGAACGGGTCGCGCACGAAACGTTCGGCCGTCAGATCGGGCCGGTCGTGGTAACCGGCGGCCACGCCGGCCCCGCCCAGGTACAGCTCGCCCACCACCCCCGCGGGCACCGGCCGGCGCTGCGCGTCCAGCACGTAGACCCGGTTGTTCGGGAAGGGACGCCCGATCGGCAACGGCGCGTCGTCGGCCAGGTGCCCGACCGGACCCTCGAAGTAGACGTTGTCGACGGTGACCTCGGTGACCCCGTACGAATTGACCACGCGGCCGTCCGGGCCGACCAGGTGCCGCGCCCGTTCGTACTCCTTGGCGTCCCACTTCTCGCCGCCGCCGATCAGCAGGTCGACGAACCCCAGGTCCTGCCCGGAGCGTTCGGTGTGGTCGAGGAGCGCGCGCAGCACCGCGGGCACGAGTTCGGTGCAGTTGACACGTTCGGTCGCCATCAGCGCGTGCAGGCCGGCCGGATCGAGCAGGGTTTCGCGCGCGGCGACCACCAGACGGCCACCGCTGAGGTGCGCCCGCATGGTCTCGCCCACGGACATGTCGAACGAGAAACTGGCCGCCTGCAGATACGTCCATTCGGGCCGCAGCCGGTAGGCCCGCTGCCACATGCCGGCCGCGTGGACGAGGTTGCGGTGCGTGACGACGACGCCCTTGGGCCGGCCGGTCGAGCCCGACGTGTAGATGACGTACGCCGGATCGTCGGCCGAGGAGAGCAGGGGCAGATCGCTGTCGTCGTCGGGGAGGCCCCCCGCGAGGTACTCCGCGTCGACCACCACCGTCGGCCCGCTGTCGGCCAGCATGTACTCCCGGCGGTCGCGCGGATAGGCCGGGTCCAGCGGCACGTAGGCGCCGCCCGCCTTGAGCACGGCCCACATCGCGGTGAAGAGGCCGACACCGCGGTCCAGGACGATCGCCACCCGACGACCGGGTCCGACCCCCTCCAGGCGCAGCTTGCGGGCGAGCCGGTTGGCCCGGCGGTTCAGCTCCGCGTAGCTCAGGGTGTCGCCGCCCACCGTGAGCGCGGGTGCGTCGGGTGTCGCGGCCGCGTGGCCCTCGAAGAGCTGGTGCACGGCGGTGGCATCAGGCACCGGGGCAACGACGTCGTTCCAGTCGTGCAGGATGCGCCGGTGTTCGTCGTCGGTGAGCATCGGCAGCCGGGTGACCGGCGTGTCCGTGTCGCCGAGCGCCGCGTCGAGCAGGGTCAGCAGGTGGTCGAGGAACGCCTCGACGCGTGCCGGGTCGAGGACTTCGGCGGCGTAGTCGGCGTTGAGGACCGCGCCGTCGGCGGGGAAGTCGAGGCCGAGCGCCAGGTCGACCATCGTGGCGGCCGGCGGCAGCTCGCCTGCGTAGCGCAGGATCGGGTCGTCCGTCCCCGGGGTGTTGTGCACCGTCAGCATCACCGGGCTCAGGCGCTTGGCGGCACCGGGCCGGCCGAGCGCGTCCACGAGGTCGGGCAGCGCCAGCCGTTGGTGGTCGAGGTCGCCGAGGACGGCGTCCCGCACCCGCGCGACGAGTTCGTCGAAGGACGGCTCACCCGTCACGTCGCCGCGCAGCGGCAGGACGTTCAGCGCCGGTCCCACCAGCGCGGCCGGCTCACCGGCGGACCGCCCGGCCACGGGGGCCAGGACGGTGACGTCGGTACGCCCCGTGTACCGCCGCAGTACCGCCTGGAGCCCGGCGAGGACCACCATGAACAGGCTCGCCCGCCGCTCGCCCGCGTAGGACGACAGCCGGTCCAGCAGGGCGGGATCGAGCGGTCGGACGACCCGCCCGGCGGCGTAGGACGGGGCGGCCGGGCGCGGCCGGTCGGTGGGCAGTTCCAGGTCGAGGCTCGCGCCGTCGAACCGTGTCCGCCAGTACGAGACGAGCGCCGCGTCGGTCCTCGCCCCGGCGCTGCGGGCGGCGAGATCGGGCACGGGGGCGGCCGGCGCCAGACCGGGTACGGCACTGAGGTCGGCTCCGTCGCGCGCGGCCCGGTACAGCACCGCGAGTTCCTGCCCGAACACCCCTGCCGACCAGCCGTCGAACGCGAGGTGGTGCACGACCAGGACAAGTTCGTCGCCGTCCAGGAAGGCGTGGGCGACCGGGCCGTGCCGGAAGTCGACGCCGCCGCGGTCCGCCGTGCCCCGCGTCAGGGGCAGGCATGCCGGGGGATCGACGACCATGCTCGGCTCGGTGCCGTCGTCGGGGAACCGCGCTCGCAACAGCGGATGGCGCCGGGCCAGTTGATCCAGCGCTGCGGTCAGCGCTGCGACGTCGACCGGCTCGGCCCAGCGATAACGGATGCCGAGCGTGTACACCGGCAGGTCGGCGCACAACTGCTCGGCGATCCAGTAGTCCCGCTGCATCGGACTCAGCGGGTGCGGGACCTGCTCGGCCAGCGTCGCGACGGCGGCGTCGTCCGCCACGCCCGTCGCGGCCTCGATCACCCCGGCGAGCGCGGCGACGGTCGGGTCCGCGTACCACCTGGTGAGCGTCAGCTCCGCGCCGTGGCGCAGCCGCAGGGCCGCGATGAGACGTACGGCGTCCAGGGAGTCGCCGCCGAGGGCGAGGAAGTCGTCGGCCGGGCCCGTGACGGTGACGTCGAGGACGTCCTCGAACAGGTCGGCCGCCTTCCGTTCGCCCGCCGTGAGCGCGACGTCCGTGACGTGGCCCGGGGACGCTCCCCCGGCGAGTGCCGCCTTGTCGATCTTGCCCTGGGGCGTGAGGGGGAACCGCTCGTGCCGGACCAGAACGGCCGGGACGAGGTGGGCGGGCAGGACGTCGGCGAGGGCACTGCGCAGCGCGGACAAGTCGGTCCCGGCGCCGGTGACGAGGTGGCCGACGAGCCTGGCGCGGCCCGTGCGCCCGTCGACCAGCACCACGGCGTCGGTGACGTCGTCCAGTTCGCGCAGCGTCGCCTCGACCTCCGCCGGTTCGACCCGGTGGCCCCGTATCTTCACCTGGTCGTCGAGTCGGCCCAGGTACTCGAGCTGCCCGTCGGCGGAGCGGCGCACGCGGTCCCCGGTGCGGTACTCGCGCCCCCGGCCCGGCGTCGTGACGAACTTCTCCGCGGTCAGGTCGGGGCGGTTGAGGTAGCCCTCGGCCACCCCGATGCCGCCGATCAGCAACTCGCCGTTGTCGTCGATGCGGCAGGTCACCCCGGCGTGCGGGGAGCCGATCGGCACGATGTCCCCGGACCACTCGGTGACGTCCGCGGCCGTTGCGCCCACCGTGGTCTCGGTCGGGCCGTAGGTGTTGAACAGCCGGGTGGCACCGCCCACCGCGGCCTGCCAGCGGCGCACCGCGTCGGGCCGCGCGGTCTCGCCACCGATGATCACGCACCGCACGCCGGCGGGCACGGCGGTCTCACCCCGGTCAAGGGCCGCGACCAGCTCGTGCCAGTACGCGGTCGGCAGGTCCAGCACGGTGATGCCGAGCGCGTCGCAGCGGGCGAAGAACAGGTCGGGCCTGCTGATCATGTCGTCGTCGCGCAGCACCAGCGTCGCGCCCCGCAGCAGCGGACAGAAGATCTCCTCGACGCTGGTGTCGAAGCTCATCGAGGCGAACTGCAGCAGCCGGTCGCCCTCGGCGATGGCGAACCGGTCCGCGAAGACCCGGGTGAAGTCGTGCAACTGCCGGCGTCCGACCAGGACGCCCTTCGGACGACCCGTCGAACCCGAGGTGAAGATGACGTACGCGGGATCGTGCTGCGGACGGCTGTCGTCGAGTGGCAGCACACCGTCGGCCGTGACCAGGGCGCGGGGCCGCGTCTCCTCGACCATCATGGCCAGGCGCGCCGGGGGGTAGGCCGGGTCCAGCGGTACGTAACCGGCTCCGGCCCGCAGCACCGCGAGCATCGCCACGACGGCGTCCCGGCCCCGCGGCAGGCGGATCCCGACGAGGTCGCCCGGCCGCACGCCGGCGTCGGCCAGCCGGTCCGACGTCTCGGTCACCAGAGCGAAGAGCGTCTCGTAGTCCAGCTCACCGGCTGGGTCGGCCAGCGCCACCGCTCGCGGCGTCCGGGCGGCCTGGGCGGCCAGGGACGACCAGACGTCGCCGTCCACCGCGGGACGGGACGCCTCGTGGGTGTGGATCACCCGGATCACCTCACTTTCTCGGATCTCACATCGACCAGTGCGTCGGACGCCGGTCCCAGCGATGGGCGCGCAGCGCTTCGAGCAGATCCGCGGGCAGGGGTTCCGACCCGGACACGCTCATGTTCGAGCGCACGTGGGCGGGGCGGCGCATGCCCGGGATGACCACGGAGACGGCAGGGTGGTGCAGTACGAACCGCAGTGCCAGCTCCGGCAGCGTTCCGCCGTCCGGGACGAGACCGCGCAGCGCGTCGACGCGTTCGACGGTCGGCGGCAGGTTCTCCGGTCCGAAGTAGACGGCCCGCCAGTCCTCGGGCGGAAACGTGGTGTCGGCGCTCAGGGTTCCGGTCAGGGACCCTTCGTCGAAGGGCACCCGGGCGATGATCGCGATGTTCTCCTCGACCGCACGGGGAAACAGTTCGTCCTCCGGCGCCTGGTCGAAGACGTTGTAGATGACCTGGACGGCGTCGACCAGACCGGTGTCGAGCGCGGCGAAGCAGTTCGTCGGCTCCCAGCGGTTCACGCTGATCCCGAACCCGTCGATCAGGCCCTCCTCCTTCAGCCGGGTCACGACCCGCTGCCAGGCCGGATCGGCCGCCCACCGGTCCTCCCAGACGTGGAACTGCAGCAGGTCGATCCGGTCGACGCCGAGGTTGTCCAGGCTGCGGCGCGTGTATTCGAGGACATGCCGGGCCGGGAAGACGTCCTCCAGGGTGTCCTGCGGGCCCGGCGGCCAGGCCCGGTTGAGCGGCGGGACTTTGGTGGCCAGCCGCAGACCGGCGCCCGGATGACGGCCGCGCAACTCGCCGAGCAGGCTCTCGGACTTGCCGCGGCCGTAGACCCAGGCCGTGTCGAAGAACGTGCATCCCATGCCGACGGCGAGGTCGAGGGCGTCCGGCGCGATGTCGTAGTCCCATCCGGTGAATCCGCCGGGGCCACCGCCGATCCCCCACATGCCGTACCCGACCTTGCCGACCTTCCAGCCCAGCCGCCCCAGAGTGCGCCGCCTCATCGGCGTCCGAGGCCCTTCGGCCGGGGCCGCGGGCGGGTTCGACGTCGCGGTCGCTCGTTCCTGGTCATGCACGGGCTGGCTCCTTGGGGCGGGTGTTCGACGCGGTGAACAGCGCGGGGTTGTCCTGGAGGAGGTTTTCGAGCACGTCACGCAGGCCGGCCTCGGTGTCGGCGAGTTCGCCGGCCCGGTGCTCGACGACGGCGAGCAGCATGCCCAGTTCGACATCGCCGGCCGCCGCGGCCTCACGCAGCTCGGAGAGGAAACGCAGGCAGGAGACCCGCTCCGCGTGCGCGCCGGCCAGATCGCCGAAGTGCACGCTGCCGGGAGTGAACAGGTGCAGGGCACGCCCTCGCACCGTGGGATCCTGTACGGCGTCGACGATGGCCCGTGCGACGGTGTCGACCGGGCTGCAGTCCGACCGGATCTCCGCCCGCGGCACCGACCCCAGCCGCTCGAAGGCGGTGAGCAGCAGATGGGTCAGGGCGTTCGGGTTGGGCACGGCGACGTCGCGGGAGGGCATCAGCTCGCCCAGGCGCAGCACGGTCACGGGCAGGTCGGCGGCGGCGTGCAGGAGCCGCTCGGCCACCCACTTCGACAGGCTGTAGCCGCTCGACGGCGGTGTCACACCGGTGACATCGATGTCAGCGGGCACCGGGCGGCCACCGGCCATCGCGTGGTCGTACAGGACCCCGAGGGTCGACACGTGGTACAGCGGGATGCCGCCGGCCTCCCGGGCGAAGCGGATCATCTCCGCGGTGCCCAGGACATTGGGCTCGCGGTGCATGCGGTAGTCGTACAGGAGGTTGACCAGCGCCCCGCCGTGGAGGACCAGGCCGCAGGCCTCGGCGAGGGACCGCCAGTGGAAGGACGTCAGCCCGAACCCGGGCCGGGCCAGGTCCCCGGTGACCACGACCGTCCGCGCCTCGTGCTCGGGGCGCGCCAGCCGCTGCGCCGACAGAGCGGACAGCAGGCGGTGCCGTGCGTCGGAATCGTCGCGGCCCCGCACGAGGCAGTACACCGTCAGGTCGGTGCGCTCAAGCAGTTCGTACAGGAGCCGGGTGCCCAGGAAGCCGGTGGCGCCGGTGAGCAGTACCGCACGCGCCGCCCGGCCGCTGTCCCGGTGGCTGTGTCGGGGTTCCGGTGCGGCCGTGAGGGCGGCGAGGTCGGTGGCGACCAGCTCGGCCGGGGTCGGCACGGAGCTCTGCCCGCGGCGAGCGATCAGCCTGCTCAGGCCGTTCGCCGTGGGATGGTCCACCATGTCCCGGACGCCGAGGTCCACCGTGAACCGGTCGCTCAGCTCGACGGCGGCCGTGATCGCCTGGAGGGAGTTGCCGCCCGCGGCGAAGAAGTCCTCGTCGGCGGAGAAGTCCGGGCGTCCCAGGGCGGTCCTCAGGACGGTCAGCAGGGGATCGGCGTCGTCGGTGGTGGGGGGCTGAGGGCCGGGCCCCTCGGCGCGGGCCGCCAGGCGCCGCCGGTCGATCTTTCCCCCGTCGGTCAGCGGCATCTCGTCGACGACCACCACGCGCCGGGGTGTGCTGCCGCGCGGCAGCCGCTCGCGCAGATGGGCGAGCACGCACTCGGCGCTCGCCGACCCGGTGACGACGAGCACCAGCTCCCGGCCCGCGGCGGATCCGACGACCAGCGCGACCGCCTGACGGACCCCCTCACAGGCCAGGGAAACGGTCTCGATCTCGCCCGGCTCGACCCGTACTCCGCCGATCTTGATCTGGTGGTCGATGCGCCCGCCGAAGTGGAACCGGCCCTCGGTGTCGATGTGCCCCAGGTCGCCGGTGCGATACGTCCGCCCGAACCACTCGGAGCTGAAGAACCGCTCCGCGGTGCGGTGCGGCTGGCCGTGGTAGCCGGCGCCGACGCAGGCACCGCCGATGAGGATCTCGCCCGTCGCCCCGGGCGGCACGGGCCGGCCGTCGACGTCGACGACGACCGCGAAGCAGTTGTCGATCGGCCGTCCCAGGGGAATGGTGTCGCCGTCGTCGGCGCCCACCTCGTGGAAGATCATGCCGATCGAGGCCTCGGAGGGCCCGTAGGCGTTGCTGACCCGCAGCCCCGGCAGCAGTTCCCGCAGAAGGTGCACGTCCTGAGGGTTGATCTGCTCGCCGCCTATCACGAGGTGCCGCAGCGAGCGCAGCCGCTCGATCGTCGCCGGACGGCGCCTCAGGAGGGTCAGCAGGGCGCTCAGCACGGCCGGGACGAAGTCGGTCACCGTCACGGCGTGGGTCTCGATGAGATCGATGGTGTGCTGCAGGTCGAGATGCTCGCCGGCGGTGGGCACCACCGTCGCGCCACCCGTCGTCAGCGGCCAGAAGATCTGCCAGAACGCCGAGTCGTACGTGTGCCGGGTGTTCTGCAGCACCACTTCGCCGCTCGGCGGCGAGTCGAACCAGCGGTTCATGAACGCGAGCCGGTTCACCAGGCCGCCGTGCAAGTTCACCGCGCACGAGGGGACGCCGGTCGTACCGGAGGTGTACACCCCGTAGACGACGTCGTGCGCCGCCGGGTCGGGCAGGTCTTCGCTCGTCGGCTGCCCGAAGCCCGCCGTGACCTCCACCTGGACCGCCCGGGAGCGATGGGCGGGGGGAACGGCGGCGGGGTCGGCGCACAGCACCGGTCCGTCGAGCGCGTCGAGGACGTACTCGATCCGACTGGAGGGCCAGCGGGGGTCGACGGGCACATAGCCGATCCCGGCGAACACGGCGGCGGCCCAGGACACCGGCAGCGCGAGACCGTCCGCCACGAGGACGGGCAGCAGGCCGTCCGCACGCGGCACCATGGCGCGCAGCCGTGCGGCCAGGGCGGTGGAGTGAGCGAGGAACTGCCGGTAGGTCAGGGTTCCGTCGGCAGCGTGCACCGCGACGGCGTCGGGACGCTCCAGGGCGACGGACCGGATCTGTTCGGGGATACTGCGGTAGGGGCCGTGGTCCGCACCGGTTCCCGCGAGCGGACCGAGCACCGCCGACTTCGTGGCCTCGGACAGCGCGGCTGCCTCACGGAGGTCGAGCGCCGGATTCGCCAGGACCGAGGAGAGCAGTTCGGTGTGCATCTCGGTGACGGCCGACACGGCGCGTTCCCAGGGGTCACCTGGAGGGCACTGTAAGTGCACGGACAAACGGCCGAGAGGGTCCACCCGCACGTGGGCGACGGGGCCGGCGGCGCCGTCCGACGCGTCCCGCGTGTGGACGGCGACTGTCGTCGCGTCCGTCGCGGCCGGGGACAGGCCGAGATCCCGGTCCAGCCGTCGAGCGACTTCCGCCAGTGTCCGGACCGCCGCGTCCGCGAGAGGGACCTCGGACGGGTCGAGCACGACCTGATGTCGCCGGGCCCCTCGGTTGAGGTTCATGACGCCCAATCAAGTGAAGCTTGGCAGCGAAGAATTGGCCAAAGGTTGACGGTTTCTTGAAGTTGTCCTGAATGATGATCTCGGACCCTCCGCGGCGCCCTTGCCGGGCCGATGATGGTGAGTCGTGGACACAGGTGCGGTGGCAGACAGGGCACGGGCGAGCGCGACACGAGCGGCCCGCAGGTCGGGCGTACGGATGCGAGCGCTGGATTCGACGGAGCGCAGCCGAGCCTGCGAGCGGCTGCTCAGCGAGGTGTGGCAGACCGGTCCTGACCACCCGCCGCTCGCCGCCGACGTCGTGAAGGCGATGGCCGACGCGGGAAGCCACGTGATGGGCGCGTTCGACGCGACCGCGGGCGACGGCGACCTTCTCGGCGCCTGCGTAGGCCTGTGGGGGCCGCCCGGACACCCCGCGATGCACAGCCACATCGCGGGCGTCCACGCCGCCGCCCGCGGACGTGACGTCGGCTTCGCGCTCAAACTCGACCAGCGGGCACACGCCCTGGAGAAGGGCGTCGAACGGATCACCTGGACCTTCGACCCGCTCGTCGCCCGCAACGCCCACTTCAACATACGCAAACTCGGCGGCACCGCGAGCGAGTACCTCACCGACTACTACGGTCCGCTGTCCGACGGCCTGAACCGCGCCGACGCCTCGGACCGGCTCATGCTGCGCTGGGACCTGACCGCCGAGCGCGTCCGGGCCGCGTGCGAGGAGAACGCCGCTCCAGGGCCCGCCGCGCCGCCCGCGAAGGCCCTGCTGGCCATTGACGGCGACCGCCCGGTCGCCCGGCGCGCAGGGGAAGGACGGGTCCTGGTCGCCGTACCGCCCGACATCGCTCTCCTCCGCACGCGGAACCCCTCCCTCGCACGGGACTGGCGCCTGGCTGTCCGCGACGCCCTCGGCACCCTGCTGGCCGGTGGCGCCCGACTCGTCGACTTCGACCGAGCGGCCTGCGGCTACGTCCTCGCCCGGGGTGAGGGACGATGAGGATCGAGCGCGTATCGCTGCACCGCGTCTCCCTGCCGCTGGTCGCCCCGTTCCGCACGTCCCTGGGCACCGAGTACGAGCGCTCGGCACTGCTGGTGCGGGTGACGGCGTCGGACGCCGAGGGCTGGGGGGAGTGCGTCGCGGGCGCCGACGCCAGCTACTCCCCGGAGTACGTGGAGGGCGCCGAAGACGTCCTCCTGCGCCATCTGGTGCCGCCGCTGATGTCCGCCGAGGACGTCACCGCTGCCGCCGTCGGACCGCTGCTCGCCGGGGTCAAGGGCCACCGGATGGCGAAGGCCGCCCTGGAGACGGCGGTCCTGGACGCCGAACTGCGCTCCCACGGGATGTCGTTCGCGGCCGGCCTGGGCGCCGTCACCGACCGTGTGCCGAGCGGCGTGTCGGTCGGCATCATGGACTCGGTGCCGGAACTGCTCGACGCCGTCGCCGGCTACCTGGACCAGGGCTACGTGCGGATCAAGCTCAAGATCGAACCGGGCTGGGACATCGCACCGGTACGCGCCGTCCGGGAGCGCTTCGGCGACTCCACACTTCTCCAGGTCGACGCCAACGCCGCCTACACGCGGGCCGACACCCGGCACCTCGCCGGCCTCGACGCCTTCGACCTGCTGCTGATCGAGCAACCACTCGACGAGGAGGACCTCCTCGGGCACGCCGCCCTGGCCCGGAACCTGCGCACCCCCGTCTGTCTCGACGAGTCGGTCGTCTCGGCCCGGTCCGCCGCCGACGCCATCGCACTCGGCGCGTGCGGCATCGTCAACATCAAACCCGGCCGCGTCGGCGGCTACCTTGAGGCCCGCCGCATCCACGACGTCTGCGCCGCGGCCGGCGTACCGGTGTGGTGCGGCGGAATGCTTGAGACGGGCCTCGGCCGCGCCGGCAACACCGCGCTGGCGGCGCTTCCCAACTTCACGCTGCCCGGGGACATCTCCGCCTCCGACCGGTACTACACGACCGACATCACCGAGCCCTTCGTCCTGCGCGAGGGACACCTGACGGTCCCGGCCGGCCCCGGCCTCGGTGTCGCGCCGATCCCGTCGGTGCTGGCCGAGGTCACCACGGCGGTGCGGGAGGTGCGCCGAGACTGACGGCGGCGCGGTGCGAGGGCCGGGCACCGCGCCCGAGGCGACGAGGTCGAGGTGGGAGTTCATGTCCAGCTCGAACCGGCCGTTGGCATTCATGTGTGTCCGGAACAGCAGGGACAACGCCCGCCGTTCGGCGTCGGTGAGCCGCTTCTGTCACGTAGGGCGGTGGTGTACTTCACGATCTGGTCGTACTGCTGGCGGATCAGGTCCCAGCATGTGGGCGAAGGCGAACCCGACGACGGAGGCCCGTCCGCCCCGAGCCGGAACCAGGACCGGACCGTGCCGATCCCGGCCCGTCCGTAGCCCCGGCCACGGCGGCCGGGCCGGTCGTGCCGGTGGCCTGGCGGGGAACCGGGCGGGTCGGGGCCGGCGGTGTGTGCGTGCAGGTCTGCCGGCTGTCAGGTGCGCGGGCCGCCCGGCTGGGTGCGCCAGGCCGGCATGCCGCCGGAGAACCCGGAGCGGAGCCGCGCTGTGATGCGCAGTGCCGTGGTCGTGACGAGGGGGAAGGAGGGTTGAACCGGTCGGTGGCGATGCCGTGGCCGGGGGCGCCGTTCACGGGGTGCCACTGGCCGTCCGTGGCGAGGTACTCCAGCCGCCAGGACTCGGGGACGCGACAGGCACCGTGGCCGGTGTCGTCGTACCAGTACACCGAGACCGCGTTGACGCGGACGGGCTCGTGCAACGGTCGCCGTCGAAGGAGTCGGAGACCGGGATCTCCACCCGTGCCGCCGGGGGAAGGCCGTCCTTCCAGGGGCCGCGGGCCTGAAGGCGCGGGTGCATCAGGTGCCGGGCGAGGGCTTCGGCCGTGCCGCAGCGGGTGGTCCCGCACCTGCCGGCGGTGTCGGGGATGGGCCACGTCCCGGGGCTGGCGAAGGTGAGGACCCCGGGTCTGGCGAAGGTGAGGACGTCGCCGTGCTTGCGGGGCTGCCGACCGCGTGGGGTGGAGCGGCGCTCTCCGGCATCGCGGGGCATCACCCCGGTCCGAGCGCGGTCGGCCGACCAGCTCGACGGGCAGGTCTGCCAGGAGGCAGACGGGGCGGGTGACGTCGTAGCCGGTGTCCAGCACGATGAGAATTCCCCGGTCACCAGAGGACATACACCGGGCTCTGCGCAGGCCGGACGGCGGGCGTTACGCGGGCTCGCTGCCCGTCCGAGCCGGAGCGGGTCGTGCGAGGCCCGCGAGGAGGACGTCGACCATGTGGCGGGCGCGGTAGTCGGGGAACGTCCCCGCTCCGATGCACAGGTTGCCGACGGCGATCATCAGGTCCAGGGGGCGTACGTCCGTACGCGTCTGGCCGGCGTCCGCGGACGCCCGCAGCAACTGATCGAGCACCGGGACCAAGCGGTCGACGAACTCGGCGTGCAGGCTTTCGTAGCCTGCCTGGTCGGATTGCAGGGCCTCGGCCAGGCCGTGCTTGGTGACCAGGAAGTCGGTGAACCGGGCCACCCATGACCGAAGGGCCTCGAAGGGAGTTTCGGGAGTCCGGCCGGGAGCGGTGGGCTGTGGCGCGGCGAGCGCGTCGAGTTGGTGGCGGAAGACCGCGACGACCAGGTCGGACCGGGTGGGGAAGTGGCGATAGAGGGTCCCCATGCCGACGCCCGCCTCCGCGGCGATGTCCCGCACCGGCGCGTCGATCCCGGCGCGCACGAAGACGGCCGCGGCGGCGTCGAGAAGGGTCTGCGCGTTGCGGCGCGCGTCCGAGCGCTTGCGCCGGCCGGCCACGGCCTGCGGCGAGTCAGCCGATGACACTGCGGGAACCTCCAGCCTCGCCAAGCGGAGCGATGCTTCGAACATTGATGTGGAGTGTTGCTCCGATTGCATCATGCCAGACCATGGCGCATTCCGGCCGTCACCCGTGTCTGCTGAGCAACGCCGGCGCGCCTGCGGGTTGGGAAACGAGACGACCGGCGTCTTCGGATCGTCGCCGACAGTGTCACGCATGCGGCACCCGAGCGCGGCGAGGACGTCCGGGTGCGGGTCTCGGCGCCGACGACAGGCCGCGACCGGCCGGTCATCGTCTTCTCCCACGGCAAGACCCTGTCACCTGACCATCTCCTGACGGCCCGCCTGACCGGCGCCGGCCGGCCGCACCTGTCCGCGCCGCACCCCGGGACACGGGCGCGACCGCTGCGTCCGATCGACCGGCGCCGCCTGGACGGTGGCGAGCGCTGACGGAATGGAGGGTGGCCTGCTGCTGGCGGACCCTCGGCGACCTCCGCGGCATGGCGCGCTCGACCCGCGCCGGGACTCCACCGCGTGGCGCTCTGCTCACCAAGCTGCGAGACCGGCAGAAACCCGGCTGAGATCACTCGATCCATCGTCCTGCCCGTCGTCTGCTACGACCGGCCCCAGCACACCCGCCACACCATCCGCGCGGCGCTCGACGGCGGGTTCAGCCACACCGTGCTCGAACTGGGCGCGCCCTACCCGACCGGCGTCGCACGCTGGGTTGCCGACACCGTCATCGTCCCCCTCGCCGACGAGATCACCGCCCCTGAACCGAGGAATCGCCGATGGCCAGGAAACACCCACCGCTCGACCCGGAACTCGCCGCAGTGCTGACGGTCGTACACGAACACCTGTCACCGACCATCACCGCCGAGGACATTGCGGAACTGCGGGCCAACCCCATGTTCGCGGTCCCCGACGAGGACCTGACGCGCAACGGGACCGTCCGACTGCAGAACCTGTCCGTACCCGGTCCGGCAGGCGCTCCCGAGATCTCGCTGCTCGTCCTCAGACCGGTGGGCTTGCCGGCAGGGGTGCCCGTCTTTTACTACATGCACGGCGGCGGCAGGATCATCGCCTGTCGTCGCCGAGTCCCTCCTGGACCGACTGATCAACGCCGGCCACCAGGTCATCATGAACGGCCCCAGCCACCGCCCCCGCAAGCGACCCAGGAACCTCGCGGACAAGCCCGCTGAACCTGCCATCGAGTAAGCCGACACCGGAACGGGACCGGGGCGGGAGCAAATCTCCCACCCCAGCCGGTGGCGCCGGCCTCAGGACGGAACGACGGTATAGCTGAGGTCCTGGGCCGTGAGCGAGACGGGCGTCAAACGCAGCCACACCGTGCCGCGTTCGCCCGGATCGTCATAGAGATAGCCCACAAACCGGTCATCCCACAGAGCCTCGTCCGCTCCTAGTAGGGCTCCGTTAGGTCGGTGTGGTTCTGGCTGATCGGTGTCTGGTTCGGGTGTGGGGCAGGGGCTGGTGGCAGGTGGCGCAGGTGCCGGT
>NZ_JBEPAP010000051.1:0-68076 GCF_040298665.1 Streptomyces sp. NPDC001508 | reverse complement strand
CCCGCCGCCGGCTGCGCGGGGGCCGGTGGCGGCGCCGGCTGTGGGGCGCGCCCGCCCTGCTGGTGCCGGCCGCCCTGATCGGGTACGCGACACAGAAGGCCGCCTCGCTGCCCACGCTGCTGCTGCTCGGCGGCTCCCTGGTGTGCGCCGCGCTGGCGTTGCGCGCGCCCGAGGGACAGGGCCGCGACCGGTTGTGAGCACGACCGCGGGGTTTTCCACCCTTGCGAGTACCCCCTAGGGGTATACTGGTTGACGCAGGCCCCACTGTGGGACTCATCGGCCCCAGCTGCCACGGACGAGGAGCGATGCCATGACCGCCCAGACCGACAACCCGGACTCCGTCACGACCGTCTACCAGGTGAGCGGAATGAGCTGCGGCCACTGTGAGGGTGCCGTCTCCGGGGAGATCTCGGAGATCCCCGGCGTCAGCTCGGTGAAGGCCGTCGCGTCGAGCGGCGAGGTCACCGTCGTCTCCGCCGCGCCGCTCGACGCGGAGGCCGTCCGCGCCGCCGTCGACGAGGCCGGCTTCGAACTCGTCGGCACGCTCTGAGCCCGTACGGCCCGAGCACTCGCACCCAGAGCCGAGACACCCCCTCCCCCGTCCGGGCCGTGCCGACCAGCCGACACTGATCCGTACGGCCCGGTCCGTTGTCTGGAGTCCGGACATGACCAGCACCACCACGGGACCCACCGCGGCGACGACCAAGCCCTCCAAAGCCCCAATCGGCCCCCAAGCTCCCACCTCCTCCAAAGCCCCAACACCCCCCGAACCCACCAAGCCCCCCAGGACCCCCGCGACCCGCGAGTCCTCGGCCGTCCGCGAGGTCGACCTGCTCATCGGGGGCATGACCTGCGCCTCCTGCGCCGCCCGGGTCGAGAAGAAGCTCAACCGCATGGACGGCGTCACCGCCACCGTGAACTTCGCGACACAGAAGGCGAAGATCAGCTGTGCCGACGGGGTCCAGGTCGCCGATCTGATCGCCACCGTGGAGAAGACGGGGTACACCGCCGAGGAACCCCCGCCACCGCGGCCGCCCGAGGCCGCAGCACCGCGGCAGACCCCCGAGGACCCCGAGCTGACGGCGCTGCGCCAGCGGCTGCTCGGCTCCGCCCTGCTGGCCGTGCCCGTGGTCCTGCTCGCCATGGTTCCGGCCCTCCAGTTCGACAACTGGCAGTGGCTCTCGCTGACCCTGGCCGCTCCGGTCGTCGTCTGGGGCGGACTGCCCTTCCACCGGGCCGCCTGGACCAACGCCCGGCATGGCGCGGCCACCATGGACACCCTGGTCTCGGTCGGCACACTGGCCGCGTTCGGCTGGTCGCTGTGGGCGCTGTTCCTCGGCGACGCGGGCATGCCGGGCATGCACGACGAGTTCCGGTTCACCGTCGCCCGGATGGACCCCGCCTCCGTCATCTATCTGGAGGTCGCCGCCGGCGTCGTCACGCTCATCCTGCTGGGCCGCTTCCTGGAGGCCCGCGCCAAGCGGCGCGCGGGCGCCGCCCTGCGGGCGCTGATGGAGCTGGGCGCCAAGGACGTGGCCGTGCTGCGGGAGGGGCGCGAGGTACGCGTGCCGGTGGCGCAGCTGCGGGTCGGCGACCGGTTCGTCGTGCGCCCCGGCGAGAAGGTCGCCACCGACGGCACCGTGATCGAGGGGGTCTCCGCGATCGACCAGTCCCTGCTGACCGGTGAGTCGGTGCCGCTGGACGTGGGCGTCGGCGACGCCGTCACCGGCGCCACGGTCAACGCGGGCGGACGGCTGGTCGTCGAGGCCACCCGGGTCGGCACGGACACCCGGCTGGCCCGGATGGCGAAGCTGGTGGAGGACGCCCAGAACGGCAAGGCCGAGGTGCAGCGGCTCGCCGACCGGATCTCCGCGGTGTTCGTCCCGGCGGTCATCCTGATCGCCGCCGCCACCTTCGGGGTCTGGCTCGGCGTCACGGGCGACACCGCCGCCGCCTTCACGGCGGCCGTCGCGGTGCTGATCATCGCCTGTCCGTGCGCACTGGGCCTGGCCACGCCCACCGCGCTGATGGTCGGCACCGGCCGGGGCGCGCAGCTCGGCATCCTCATCAAGGGCCCTGAGGTCCTGGAGTCCACGCGCCGCGTCGACACCGTCGTCCTGGACAAGACCGGTACGGTCACCACCGGCCGGATGACCCTCCAGGAGGTGTACGCCGCCGAGGGGACCGACGAGAAGGAACTGCTGCGGCTCGCGGGCGCCCTGGAGCACGCCTCCGAGCATCCGGTGGCCCGGGCGGTCGCGGCCGGCGCCGGGGAGCGGGTCGGGACGCTGCCGCTGGCCGAGCACTTCGAGAACGTCCCGGGACGGGGCGTACGCGGGCGTGTCGAGGGCCGCGAGGTGGCCGTGGGGCGGCTCTTCGACGAACTGCCGCCGCAGCTGGGCCGGGCGGTGGCACAGGCCGAGAGGAACGGTCGTACGGCCGTCGTGGCCGGCTGGGACGGGGCCGCGCGCGGGGTCCTCGCCGTCGCCGACGCGGTCAGGGAGACCAGCGCCGAGGCCGTACGGGAGCTGCGCGCGCTGGGTCTCAGGCCGGTGCTGCTGACCGGGGACAACCAGGTGGTCGCGCGGTCCGTCGCCAAGGCCGTGGGGATCGACGAGGTGATCGCCGAGGTGCTGCCCGAGGACAAGGTCGATGTCGTACGGCGGCTGCGGCGCGAGGGGCGGATCGTGGCCATGGTGGGCGACGGCGTCAACGACGCGGCGGCGCTCGCCACCGCCGATCTCGGGCTCGCGATGGGCACCGGCACGGACGCGGCGATCGAGGCGGGCGATCTGACGCTGGTGCGCGGGGATCTGCGGGTGGCCGCGGACGCCATCCGGCTGTCCCGGCGTACGCTGGCCACGATCAAGGGCAATCTGGTGTGGGCCTTCGGCTACAACGTGGCCGCGCTGCCGCTGGCGGCGGCCGGGCTGCTGAACCCCATGATCGCCGGGGCGGCGATGGCCTTTTCGTCGGTGTTCGTGGTGACGAACAGCCTGCGTCTGCGGCGGTTCCGGTAAGCCGGACCCGAAGTTACCGACAGTAGGTCGAGGTCGAAGTAAAAGTCCCCCTAGAGTCCGGCGCGAGCCTCACATAAGCTCTTCACAAGGCTCGCGCATCATCCTTACGCTTGGCCCCGATCGCCATATTGGGGCTCTTGCGTACTTTAAGGACATATGCAAGAGACGCAGATCACAGTGATGTGAACGTAACCATCGAAGGGCTTCGACGGTCTAAGTTGGCGATGTCAGTCGGCGTCTTGGGGGGCGTCGGCCGGCATCTGAGGATGTCTTGGGGGACTTCCTCAGAGATGCGTTGCCGGGGCACGTGCAGCGGGGAGCTTTGAGCGGCCACCCCGACCGTGCGGGTCCCGGCAGATCGCACCGCATCACTGGAGTGCGACGGGTTTGCCCGTTGTGCTCACGCAGCGATTCAGGCGCTGCTTTCGCAGGCGCCCGGCCGGATCCCGTGGGGGGAATCCGTACCGGGACACGGGAAGGCGCCCTGGTCGTCGGCCCGTGGGGGGACCGGCGTTCCAGGGCGCCTTCTGCTTTTCCTCAGGGCTCGGTTCGCCTCCGGGGCGCCGGAGCCGTCACGCGGAACCGTCGCACTCCGCGAACAGAGCTGTGCCGCGGCCCCCAGGGCCGCGGCGCCCTCGCGCCAGCGGTGTCAGCGCTTCTCGACCGGCACGAAGTCACGCTCGACGACGCCCGTGTAGATCTGGCGCGGGCGGCCGATGCGGGACCCCGGCTCCTTGATCATTTCCTGCCACTGGGCGATCCAGCCCGGCAGCCGGCCGAGGGCGAACAGAACGGTGAACATCTCCGTCGGGAAGCCCATGGCCCGGTAGATCAGACCGGTGTAGAAGTCCACGTTCGGATAGAGCTTGCGCTCGACGAAGTAGCTGTCGGAGAGGGCGTGCTCCTCCAGCTTGAGGGCGATGTCGAGCAGCTCGTCCTCCTTGCCGAGGGCGGAGAGCACATCGTGCGCGGCAGCCTTGATGATCTTGGCGCGCGGGTCGAAGTTCTTGTAGACCCGGTGGCCGAAGCCCATCAGACGGACGCCGTCCTCCTTGTTCTTCACCTTGCGGATGAAGGTGTCGACGTCGGCGCCGGAGTCGCGGATGCCCTCCAGCATCTCCAGGACGGACTGGTTGGCGCCGCCGTGCAGCGGGCCCCACAGCGCGTTGATGCCCGCCGAGATCGACGCGAACATATTGGCCTGGGAAGAGCCGACCAGACGCACCGTGGAGGTCGAACAGTTCTGTTCGTGGTCCGCGTGCAGGATCAGCAGCTTGTCGAGGGCGGAGACGACCACCGGGTCCGGCTGGTACTCGTCCGCCGGCACCGAGAAGGTCATGCGCAGGAAGTTCTCGACGTAGCCGAGATCGTTGCGCGGGTAGACGAACGGGTGGCCGATCGACTTCTTGTAGGCGTACGCCGCGATCGTCGGGAGCTTGGCGAGCAGACGGATGGTGGAGAGGTTGCGCTGCTTCTCGTCGAACGGGTTGTGGCTGTCCTGGTAGAACGTGGACAGCGCCGAGACGACCGAGGACAGCATCGCCATCGGGTGGGCGTCGCGCGGGAAGCCCGTGTAGAAGTTCTTGACGTCCTCGTGCAGCAGTGTGTGCTGGGTGACGTCGTTCTTGAACGTGGTCAGCTCGTCGACGGTCGGCAGCTCACCGTTGATCAGCAGGTAGGCCACCTCCAGGAACGTGGAGCGCTCGGCCAGCTGCTCGATCGGGTAGCCGCGGTAGCGCAGGATGCCCGCCTCACCGTCGAGGTAGGTGACGGCGGATTTATAGGCAGCCGTGTTGCCGTAACCGCTGTCCAGAGTCACCAGACCGGTCTGAGCGCGGAGCTTCCCGATGTCGAAGCCCTTGTCGCCGACGGTGCTGTCGATCACCGGGTAGGTGTACTCGCCGTCGCCGTACCGCAGTACTACAGAGTTGTCGCTCACGTCTTCCCTCACCGACGTAGTGCCTCATCTTCGAGGTGCCCTGACTGTCTCTACCATCCCCCATTTGGCTCAGGAGAGTGCACTCGGGGTCGACCATTGGGCTTATCGGCGGCACTCAGTGCCGCCAACCTGCTCATCCTGCCCCGTTGTCAGCCCATCTGGAAGGGCTCTGTGACCTTCCCGACTCATCTGATCGATCATTTTCGGTGCTCCAGCCGGAAGTCGAGGGCCGTGCACCGCCGGCCGGCCGAAACGGTGCGCACCGCCTGGCCGATCGCCCTGCGCGAACCGACGAGGACGACCAGCCGCTTGGCCCGGGTGACCGCCGTGTACAGCAGATTGCGCTGGAGCATCATCCAGGCGCCCGTGGTCACCGGGATCACCACCGCCGGGTACTCGCTGCCCTGCGAGCGGTGGATGGTCACCGCGTACGCGTGCGCCAGCTCGTCCAGTTCGTCGAACTCGTACGGCACCTCCTCGTCCTCGTCCGTCAGCACCGTCAGCCGCTGCTCGACCGGATCGAGCGAGGTGACCACGCCCACGGTGCCGTTGAAGACGCCGTTCTCGCCTTTCTCGTAATTGTTGCGAATCTGGGTCACCTTGTCGCCGACGCGGAAGACCCGGCCGCCGAACCGCTTCTCGGGCAGATCCGGACGGCCCGGCGTGACGGCCTGCTGAAGCAGCCCGTTGAGGGTGCCGGCGCCGGCCGGGCCGCGGTGCATCGGCGCGAGCACCTGCACGTCCCGGCGCGGATCGAGGCCGAACCGGGCCGGGATACGGCGCGCGGCCACGTCCACGGTGAGCCGTCCGGCCGCCTCCGTGTCCTCCTCGACGAACAGGAAGAAGTCCTTCATGCCGTCGGTGACCGGGTGCCGGCCGGAGTTGATGCGGTGCGCGTTGGTCACCACGCCGGACTGCTGCGCCTGCCGGAAGACCCGGGTGAGCCGGACGGCCGGGATCGGGCCGCCGTCGGCCAGCAGATCCCGCAGCACCTCGCCGGCCCCGACGCTGGGCAACTGGTCCACATCCCCGACGAAGAGCAGATGGGCACCCGGCGGCACCGCCTTGACCAGCTTGTTGGCGAGCAGCAGATCCAGCATGGACGCCTCGTCCACGACGACCAGGTCGGCCTGGAGCGGGCGGTCCTTGTCGTACGCCGCGTCGCCGCCCGGCTTCAGCTCCAGCAGCCGGTGCACGGTGGACGCCTCGGCGCCGGTCAGCTCGGCCAGCCGCTTGGCCGCGCGGCCGGTGGGAGCGGCCAGCACGACCCTGGCCTGTTTGGCGCGGGCCAGCTCCACGATGGAGCGGACCGTGAAGGACTTGCCGCAGCCGGGGCCGCCGGTGAGGACGGCGACCTTCTCGGTCAGCGCCAGCCGCACGGCCGCCTCCTGCTCCGGCGCGAGGTCGGCGCCGGTGCGCCCCTTGAGCCAGCCCAGGGCCTTGTCCCAGTCCACGTCCCGGAAGGACGGCATCCGGTGCTCGTCCGTGCGCAGCAGGCGCAGCAGCTGGGCGGCGAGGGAGAGTTCGGCACGGTGGAAGGGGACGAGGTAGACCGCGGTGACGGGCTCGCCGCCGTCGGGTCCGGGCACCTTCTCCCGTACGACACCCGGGTCGGACCCGTCCTTCGGCGGCTCGGCCAGCTCGGCGAGGCACTCGATGACCAGGCCGGTGTCGACCTGGAGCAGCTTCACCGCGTCCGCGATGAGCCGCTCCTCGGGCAGGAAGCAGTGGCCCTGGTCGGTGGACTGGGACAGCGCGTACTGAAGGCCCGCCTTGACGCGCTCCGGGCTGTCGTGCGGGATGCCCACGGACTGGGCGATCTTGTCGGCGGTCAGGAAGCCGATGCCCCACACGTCCGCCGCCAGCCGGTACGGCTGGTTCTTCACGACGGAGATCGAGGCGTCGCCGTACTTCTTGTAGATGCGCACCGCGATGGAGGTGGAGACCTCGACGGTCTGCAGGAAGAGCATGACCTCCTTGATCGCCTTCTGCTCCTCCCAGGCGTCGGCGATCCTCTTGGTGCGCTTGGGGCCGAGACCGGGCACCTCGATCAGCCGCTTGGGCTCCTCCTCGATGATCCGCAGCGTGTCCAGGCCGAAGTGCTGCGTGATGCGGTCCGCGAACACCGGGCCGATGCCCTTGACCAGGCCCGAGCCGAGGTAGCGGCGGATGCCCTGGACGGTGGCCGGCAGGACGGTCGTGTAGTTCTCCACGGTGAACTGCTTGCCGTACTGCGGGTGGGAGCCCCAGCGGCCCTCCATCCGCAGCGACTCGCCCACCTGCGCGCCGAGCAGCGCACCGACCACGGTGAGCAGGTCACCGGCGCCCCTGCCGGTGTCGACACGCGCGACCGTGTAGCCGTTGTCCTCGTTGGCGTACGTGATCCGCTCCAGCACGCCTTCGAGTACGGCAAGCTTCCGCTCGGTGGGGTTCCCCGCCTGCTGCACCATGCCCCCGACCGTACCGCCGGGCTGTGACAGCGCCGCTCGCGGGAGGTGCGCGGATGGGGGCGTGGGCGGGGGTGGTGGGGCCTTCGGGTTACTCCTCGAAGTCCCGGACCGTTCCTGCGCTGGGCGGACGATCCCGGCGAGTAGTTGTCAGCGGGGGTGCTCAGGGGCGGGGGTGCTCCTTGAGGGCTTGCAGGAAGGTGGAGAAGATGGGGGTGGGGAAGGTGAGGGGGCCGTGGGCGGGGTCCTTGGAGTCGCGGATGGCGATGTGGGTGGGGCGGTTTGCGACTTCCACGCAGGAGTTGCCGTCCCCGGCACCGGAGTAGGACGACTTGCGCCAACTGTCAGGCGTGGTCATGGGATGCCTCACCGTCTCCCTCAGGGGTGGGACGCGACTTCACGGCTTCCAGGAAGGCCGAGAACACAGGGGCTGGAAAGGTGAGGGGGCCGTGGGCGCGGTCCTTGGAGTCTCGTATGCCAACTCGGGTGCGGTGGTGTGCGACTTCCACGCAGGAGTCACCGTCGCCGGGGCCCGAGTAGGACGACTTTCGCCAGTTGTCGAGGGTGTCCATGGGGTACCTCACAGCTCTTTGATCAGCCTGTGGATGAAGTCCCGCGACCGTTCGGGACGAAGTGACGCGGCCTCCACTTTACGGAAGAGCGTTCGAAAGGCGCTGAGTTGGGCTTCGGAATCAACGAACGCGGCGCCGTGGGGCGCATCGCGTACGACCGTATCCAGCTTGGGTACGGAACCACCTGCGTACGTCATGGCACTCGCCGCGCCGGCAAAGCCCTCTAGGTCAAAGGGGATGACGCGAACCGTGATGTGATCGACTTCGGAGAGTTCAAGAAGACGGGCGAGCTGGGATCGGGTGGCACCACGGTCACTCACCATGATGCGCAACGCCGCCTCGTGCACGACGGCTTCGTACGGCCCTATTACCTGTCGTACTTGTATGAGAAGTACCGCTGTGAGCCCGTGCTCATCGTCATCACCCAGAACAGCGCCACGGCCAAGTGGGCGTCGAAACCCATCCGGTTGGGCTTCCCCGGCTGGGAATCGCTGACCGTACGGCCGCTGGTGCTGGGCCCGGACAACGTGCCCGTGATCGCGGACGAGCGGCAGGCCGAGCGAGACGTACCCCTTGCGGTGCTGTCGGCGATGACACACGGGCGGGGACCGCAGGCCGCCGTCATACCAGAGTCTCTGGCAGCCGCCCTGCGGACCGTCGACGCCGACAGTGCCGCGGTCTTCGTGCAGTTCGTCGACTCATGCCTGGCCGATCCCCAGGCGAAGCAGATGCGGAGGGACTTGATGACGGCGATCCAGTACTTCTGGCGACACCCGCTGGCCGAACAGGTACGTGAAGAAGGACGCATCCAAGAACGCCGTGAGATGGTCCTGCGCATGCTCGAATGGCGCGGAATCCCGGTACCCCAAGCCGTCCGCGAGCGCATGAGCGCCTGCACCGATCTGGACCAGCTTGAGGTATGGGCCCAGCGAGCCATGCACGCCACCAACGCCGCCGAACTCTTCCGTGAAGAGTAAGCAAGTGAACCGCCGGGTCGTCCGCGTCACGGGCGGCCCGCATCATCATCCACCCAGCACACGTCGGGGGACTTGCTGATGGCAATCCAGTACTTCTGGCGACACCCGCTCGCCGAACAGGTACGTGAAGAAGGGCGTAAAGAAGGCCTGGAACAGGCCCGCGAAGAATGGCGCAAAGCGGGCCCTGTCGAAGGGCGGCGTAAGGCGATCCTGTGCATTCTGCAGCGACGAACAACACGCCTTCACCCCACTCCCTCAAGCATCTGTGTGAGTCGGCCATCGGTCACCGGCGCTGTCAGTGCACCCGTCTGGATACAGCGCGTGACTGAGCCTTCCTACCTTGCCGCGGTCCGGGAGTCGTACGACATCGTGGCCGACGACTACGCCGCCCTGGTCAAGGCCCCGTCCGAGTTGGACCCCCTGTCACGCTCGATGCTGACCGCCTTCGCCGAGTCGGTGCAGGCATCTGACCGAGGACCGGTCGCGGACCTGGGCTGCGGACCCGGAAGAGTGACGGCGCACATGGCCGGACTCGGGGTTTCTGCATTCGGCATCGATGTGTCCCCAAAGATGATCGAACTGGCCCGAAGCACCTATCCGGACCTGCGCTTCTCCGTGGGCTCCATGACCGCGCTGGAGATCGAGGACAACACGCTCGGCGGCATCCTGGCGTACTACTCCACCCACCACACACCTCCAAAGCTGCTGCCGGACGTGTTCGCCGAGTTCCACCGCACCCTGGCACCCGGCGGACATCTCCTCCTCGCCGGCCACGTAGGCACCGGTGAGCACCGCCGTCCGACCCACGGCTATGGCGGCCACCCCGTGTCCTACGCGTCGTATCGGCTGCCCCCACACCAGCTCGCTGAGCTGCTGAACCAGGCCCACTTCACCATCACCGCTCAGCTGGTGCAGGAGCCCGACGAGGAACTGAACTGGAAGTTCGCCAGTTTCCTGGCCTACAAGCCGACCACCGAGGAACCGGCTTGACTTCCTAGCCCCCGGCCCCCTCTCAGCTGTGCCGGAGCGGGCGGGGCGCGGGCCGGCCGTGCAGATGGTGGGCGCGGGCCTGCCCTGTAGGTGGTGGGCGCGGCTCCGGGGTCCTCCGCACCCAGGGCCCGGGTCACGATTGGGTTTCGGCGTGGGGTCAGGGGTTGCGTATGGCTTGTGTAATCGATTCCAATCCTCCGTACGTGTCGATGTAATCGATTCCATGCATATCCACAAGGAGGTGGAACGGCGATGGCGAGCATCAAGGACGTCGCCGCCGCGGCGGGGGTTTCCGTCGCCACGGTCTCGCGCGTCCTGAACGGTCACCCGTCGGTCAGCGCGGACGCACGCACGCGCGTGCTGGCCGCCGTCGACGGCCTCGGCTACCGGCCCAACGCCGTCGCCCGTTCCCTGCGCACCGACCAGACGCACACCCTCGGCCTGGTCATCAGCGACGTACTGAACCCGTACTTCACCGAACTGGCCCGTTCCGTCGAGGAGGAGGCCCGCGCGCTCGGCTACAGCGTCGTCATCGGCAACGCCGACGAGCGGCCCGACCTCCAGGACCACCATGTACGGACCCTGCGGGACCGGCGGATCGACGGGCTGCTCGTCTCGCCGACCGACGGCGGTTCGCCGCTGATGCTGGACGCCGTCCGCGCGGGCACGCCGATGGTGTTCGTCGATCGGTGGATCCCTGGAGTGGACGTGCCGGTCGTCAGGGCCGACGGGCGCGCGGCGATCCGGGATCTGGTCGCCCATCTGCAACGGCTGGGGCACCGGCGGCTCGCGATCATCGCGGGGCCCGCGGCCACCACGACCGGCAGCGAGCGCGTCGAGGCCTTCCGCGCCGCCATGGCCGAGTACGGAATGCCCCTCCCCGACGCCTACATAGGCCAGGGCGACTTCCGGGCCGAGAGCGGACGCCGGGTCACCGAGGACTTCCTCGACCTGCCCGAGCCGCCGGAGGTCGTCTTCGCCGCCGACAACCTGATGGCGCTGGGCGCGCTGGACGCCATCCGCGCGCGCGGGCTGCGCGTTCCGGACGACCTCGCGCTGGCCGCGTTCGACGACATCCCGTGGTTCGTGCACACCGACCCGCCGATCACCGCGGTCGCCCAGCCCACGGGCGACCTCGGCCGGGCCGCCGTACGGGCCCTGGTCGACCGCATCGAGGGCCGGCCCCCCGAGTCCGTGACCCTCGCCGCCCGGCTCGTGGTGCGCCGCTCGTGCGGCGAGCCCGCCGCCCAGGAGCCGTCCCCCGCAACGAACAGGAGCCAGCCGTGAGCGACCCGGACGAGTTGCTGCGCATCGAGGGCATGCGCAAGACCTTCCCGGGCGTGGTCGCGCTCGACGGCGTCGACTTCGACCTGCGCCGCGGCGAGGTGCATGTGCTGCTCGGTGAGAACGGCGCGGGCAAGAGCACGTTGATCAAGATGCTCTCCGGCGCCTACCGCCCCGACGCCGGGCGGATCCTGGTCGGCGGCGAGGAGGTGCGCATCCACAGTGCGCAGGACTCCGAACGCCTCGGCATCGCCACCATCTACCAGGAGTTCAACCTGGTGCCCGATCTGACGGTCGCCGAGAACATCTTCCTGGGCCGCCAGCCGCGCCGCTTCGGAATGATCGACCGCAGGACGATGGAGGCGGACGCCGAAGTGCTCCTCGCGCGCGTGGGCGTGAATGTCTCGCCACGCGCGCGTGTACGCGAACTCGGCATCGCGCGGCTCCAGATGGTCGAGATCGCCAAGGCGCTCAGCCTGGACGCGCGCGTACTGATCATGGACGAGCCGACCGCGGTGCTCACCTCGGAGGAGGTCGACACGCTCTTCGGCATCGTGCGCACGCTGCGCGAGGACGGCGTCGGCGTGGTCTTCATCACCCACCATCTGGAGGAGATCGCCGCCCTCGGCGACCGGGTGACCGTCATACGGGACGGCAGGAGCGTCGGTCAGGTCCCGGCCACGACGCCCGAGGACGAGTTGGTGCGGCTCATGGTGGGCCGCTCCATCGAGCAGCAGTACCCGCGCGAGCGCGCCGGCGCCGGGGCCGCGTTGCTCACCGTCGACGGACTCACCCGCGACGGCGTCTTCCACGACGTGAGTTTCCAGGTGCACGCCGGCGAGGTCGTGGGCATCGCGGGACTCGTCGGCGCCGGCCGCACCGAGGTCGTCCGGGCCGTGTTCGGCGCCGACCCCTACGACAAGGGGGATGTGCGGGTCGCCGGTGCGCCGCTGCGGCGGCACGACGTCAACGCGGCGATGGCGGCCGGGATCGGGCTGGTGCCCGAGGACCGCAAGGGCCAGGGCCTGGTGCTCGACGCGTCGGTCGAGGAGAACCTCGGCCTGGTGACCATGCGGTCCGCGACCCGTGCCGGGCTCGTCGACCGGAAGGCACAGCACCGGGCGGCCGAGCGGATCGCCGGGCAGCTGGGCGTGCGGATGGCGGGCCTCGGGCAGCAGGTGCGCACGCTCTCCGGCGGCAACCAGCAGAAGGTCGTCATCGGCAAGTGGCTGCTCGCCGACACCAAGGTGCTCATCCTCGACGAGCCGACGCGCGGCATCGACGTCGGCGCCAAGGTCGAGATCTACCAGCTCATCAACGAACTGACCGCCCAGGGCGCCGCCGTCCTGATGATCTCCAGCGATCTGCCGGAGGTGCTGGGCATGAGCGACCGGGTGCTGGTGATGGCCCAGGGCCGGATCGCGGGCGAACTCGCGGCCGACGAGGCCACCCAGGACGCCGTGATGGCGCTCGCCGTCAGCACCCCCACCGCTCCCACGACCGAAACGGAGGCCGCTCGTGGCCACTGACACGCTCACCGGCAAGACGGGCGCGAGTGGCGCCCCGGGCGGCCTGCGCCGCCTCCTGCTCGACAACGGCGCGCTCACCGCGCTCATCGTCCTCGTCATCGCCCTGTCGGCGCTGTCCGGTGACTTCCTGACGACCGACAACCTGCTCAACATCGGCGTCCAGGCGGCCGTGACCGCGATCCTCGCCTTCGGCGTCACCTTTGTGATCGTCTCGGCGGGCATCGACCTGTCGGTCGGCTCGGTCGCCGCGCTGTCGGCCACGGTCCTCGCCTGGAGCGCCACCCGGCACGGGGTGCCGGTCGCCCTCGCCGTGCTCCTCGCGATCGCCACCGGTATCGCGTGCGGCCTGGTCAACGGCTTCCTGATCGCGTACGGCAAACTGCCGCCGTTCATCGCGACGCTCGCCATGCTGTCGGTGGGCCGCGGCCTGTCCCTGGTGATCTCGCAGGGCTCCCCCATCCCCCTCCCCGACTCCGTCTCGCACCTCGGCGACACGCTGGGCGGCTGGCTGCCGGTGCCCGTGCTGGTCATGGTGGTCATGGGGCTGATCGCGGCGCTCGTGCTCGGCCGTACGTACATCGGCCGCTCCATGTACGCGATCGGCGGCAACGAGGAGGCCGCGCGCCTGTCGGGTCTGCGGGTCAAGAAGCAGAAGCTCGCGATCTACGCCCTTTCGGGTGTCTTCGCCGCCGCCGCGGGCGTCGTGCTCGCCTCCCGGCTGTCCTCCGCGCAGCCGCAGGCCGCCGACGGCTACGAACTGGACGCGATCGCCGCGGTCGTCATCGGCGGCGCCTCGCTCGCGGGCGGCACCGGCAAGGCGTCCGGCACGCTGATCGGCGCGCTGATCCTGGCGGTGCTGCGCAACGGCCTCAACCTGCTGTCCGTGTCCGCCTTCTGGCAGCAGGTCGTGATCGGCGTGGTCATCGCGCTGGCCGTGCTGCTCGACACCGTGCGCCGCAAGGCGGGTGCGACGTCGCAGGCCGCGGGCACGGGCGGCGGCAACAGGGGCAGGCAGGCGGCGACGTACACGCTCGCGGCCGTGGTCACCGTCGCGATCGTCGGCGCGACGTCCTTCCTGCACAACGGGTCCGCCGGCGGCGGCAACCCGAAGGTGGGCCTGTCGCTGTCCACTCTCAACAACCCCTTCTTCGTGCAGATCCGGGCGGGCGCCCAGGCCGAGGCGAAACGGCTGGGGGTGGACCTGACGGTCACGGACGCCCAGAACGACGCCTCGCAGCAGGCCAACCAGCTGCAGAACTTCACCAGTTCGCGGCTCGGCGCGATCATCGTCAACCCGGTGGACTCGGACGCGGCGAGCAACTCCGTGAAGGCGGCCGACCGGGCGAAGATACCCGTGATCGCCGTCGACCGCGGCGTCAACAACGCCCGCACCGACGCCCTGGTCGCCTCCGACAACGTCGCCGGCGGTGAACTCGCCGCCAAGACGATCGCCGAGAAGCTCGGCGGCAACGGGAAGATCGTGATCCTCCAGGGCCAGGCCGGCACCTCCGCCGCGCGCGAGCGCGCCGCCGGCTTCGCCGCGGGACTCAAGGCCTACCCGGGCATCCAGGTCGTGGCCCAGCAGCCCGCCGACTTCGACCGCACCAAGGGCCTCGACGTGATGTCGAACCTGCTCCAGGCCCACCCCGACGTGCAGGGCGTCATCGCCGCCAACGACGAGATGGCCCTCGGCGCGATCAAGGCCCTGGGCGGCAAGGCCGGCCGGTCCGTCTCGGTCGTCGGCTTCGACGGCACCCCGGACGGGCTGACGGCCGTGAAGGACGGCACGCTGTACGCGTCCGTGGCCCAACAGCCCACCCAGTTGGGGAAGATCGCGGTGGACAACGCGCTCAAGGCACTCCAGGGCAAGAAGATCGACAAGACCGTGAAGGTGCCGGTGAAGGTCATCACCGAGCAGAACGTGAACGGGTTCACCGGCTGACACCGCGCCTCGACCACGCCTCACCCACCGCACAGGGAGCCAATCTGATGTACGACTACGACCTCCTGGTCGTGGGATCGGCCAACGCCGATCTGGTGATCTCCGTCGAGCGCCGCCCGGATGCCGGCGAGACCGTGCTGGGCTCCGACCTGGCCGTCCACCCCGGCGGCAAGGGCGGCAACCAGGCGGTCGCCGCCGCCCGGCTCGGGGCCCGTACGGCGCTGCTCGCCCGGGTCGGCGACGACGCGTACGGGCGGCTGCTGCTCGACTCCCAGCGGGCGGCCGGCGTGGACACGGTGGGTGTTCTGGTGGGCGGCGCGCCCACCGGGGTCGCGCTGATCACCGTGGACCCGTCCGGCGACAACAGCATCGTGGTCTCGCTGGGCGCCAACGGCCGGCTGGCCCCGACGGACGTACGGGCCGCCGGCAGCCTCTTCCACGCCTCCCGGGTGGTCTCCACACAGTTGGAGATCCCGCTGGAGACGGTCGTGGAGGTGGTGCGGAACCTGGCCCCGGAGAGCCGTTTCGTGCTCAATCCGTCCCCGCCGCGTCCGCTGCCGCAGGAGGTGCTGGCCGCCTGCGACCCGCTGATCGTCAACGAGCACGAGGCACGGGTGATCCTGGGCGAGAGCCGGGTGGGCGAGCGGCCCGAGGACTGGGCGCGGATCCTGCTGGCGAAGGGCCCCCGGTCGGTGGTGGTGACCCTGGGCGCCGAGGGCGCGCTGGTCGCCGACGCCGACGGGGTCGTCCGGGTGCCGGCGGTGCGGGTGGCCGCCGTGGACACCACGGGCGCCGGGGACGCGTTCACGGCGGCGCTGGCCTGGCGGCTCGGGGCGGGCGCCACGCTGGCCGAGGCCGCCGGGTACGCGGCCCGGGTCGGGGCGGTGGCCGTCACCCGGCGGGGTGCCCAGGAGTCGTTCCCGACCGCGGGGGAGGTCGACGCGCTGTGAAGAAGGCGGGCATTCTCAACCGGCATCTGTCCGGTGCGACAGCCGAGTTGGGACACGGTGACGGGGTGCTGGTGTGCGACGCCGGGCTGCCGACACCCCGCGGTCCGCGGGTCGTGGACCTGGCCTTCCGGGCCGGCGTGCCGTCGTTCGCCGAGGTGCTGGACGGGCTGCTGGACGAGCTGGTGGTGGAGGGCGCGACGGCGGCCGACGAGGTGCGTGCGGCCAACCCGGCCGCCTTCGCCCTGCTTCACGGGCGCTTCCCCGAGCTGACCCTGGCCCCGCACGAGCGGCTCAAGCGGCTCTCCGAGGATGCCCGCCTGATCGTCCGCACCGGCGAGACCCGCCCGTACGCAAATGTGCTGCTGCGCTGCGGGGTGTTTTTCTGACGGCCGTACGACACCTGGTGTCACAGCAGTGCGACAGCGCCCGAAGGGGCGCGGGGCTGTGTCGATAGGCGGCTCCGCCGCGATGGGGGTCCCCCCTGTTCGAGCGAAGCCGAGAGCTTGGGGGAACGACCAGCCAGGACGCTGCCGCAGCCGACCGACGGCACATCGTGGCACTTCAAAGGCCGCGCACCTCTCCGCCGTCAGCGCAGCACATGGTCCAGGAACAACGTCGCCGTCTCAGTCAGTACCGCGCCCCCGTCGCGGGCCCACAGCTGCTCGTTGAAGAGTTCGACCTCGATGGGCCCGGTGTACCCGGCCGCCGTCACATACCCGAGCCACTCGCGCATGTCGATCGCGCCGTCCCCGATCTGTCCGCGTCCGTTGAGCACGCCCTCGGGCAACGGGGTGGTCCAGTCGGCGAGTTGGAAGCTGTGGATGCGGCCGCCCGCGCCGGCCCGGGCGATCTGCTCGGGCGCCGTGTCGTCCCACCAGATGTGGTACGTGTCCACGGTGACGCCGACCTGGTCGGCCGGGAAGCGTTCGGCGAGGTCCAGGGCCTGGGCGAGGGTGGAGACCACGCAGCGGTCGGCGGCGTACATCGGGTGCAGCGCCTCGATGGCCAGCCGTACGCCGTGCGCCTTGGCGTACGGGCCCAGTTCGGCCAGCGCGTCCGCGATCCGCTCGCGGGCGCCGCGCAGATCCCGGGAGCCGGCCGGCAGGCCGCCGCAGACCAGCACGAGCGTGTCCGTGCCCAGGGCGGCGGCCTCGTCGACGGCCCGGCGGTTGTCGGCGAGGGCCGTCGCCCGCGCGTCCGCGTCGATCGCCGTGAGGAAGCCGCCGCGGCACAGGGTGGACACGGTCAGTCCCGCCTCGCGCACCAGCTTGGCGGTGGCCTCGACACCGTACGTCTGGACCGGTTCGCGCCACAGTCCGACGTAAGTGACGCCCGACGCGCCGCACGCCTCGGCCAGTTCGGGCAGCGACAGCTGTTTGACGGTCATCTGGTTGATGGAGAAACGCGCGAGGTCCGCGCCGTTCGGGCCGCTCATCGGTGCACCCCGTACAGCGCGAGCAGGTCCTTCATCCGCTCCTCGGCCAGCCTGGGGTCCGGGAACAGGCCCAGGCGGTCGGCGAGTTCGTAGGCGCGGGCCAGGTGCGGCAGGGAACGGGCCGACTGGAGGCCGCCGACCATCGTGAAGTGGCTCTGGTGGCCGGCCAGCCAGGCCAGCAGGACCACGCCCGTCTTGTAGAAGCGGGTCGGCGGCTGGAAGAGGTGACGGGACAGTTCGACGGTCGGGTCGAGGAGCGCGCGGAAGCCCGCCGTGTCCCCCGTGTCCAGGGCCCGGACCGCCTGGGCCGCGAGCGGGCCCAGCGGGTCGAAGATGCCGAGCAGCGCGTGGCTGAAGCCCCGTTCGTCGCCCGCGATCAGCTCGGGGTAGTGGAAGTCGTCGCCGGTGTAGCAGCGCACGCCCTGTGGGAGCCTGCGGCGCAGCTCGACCTCGCGCCGCGCGTCCAGCAGGGAGACCTTGATGCCGTCGACCTTGTCGGGGTGGGCGGCGATGACCTCAAGGAAGGTGTCGGTGGCCGCGTCCAGGTCGGGCGAGCCCCAGTAGCCGTCGAGGGCGGGGTCGAACATGGGGCCCAGCCAGTGCAGGATCACCGGTTCGGCGGCCTGGCGCAGCAGATGGCCGTAGACGTCCAGGTAGTCCTCGGGTCCGGTGGCGGTCCGGGCCAGCGCCCGCGAGGCCATCAGGATGGCCTGCGCGCCCGACTCCTCGACGACGACGAGCTGTTCCTCGTAGGCGGCGCGGATCTCGGCGAGTGAGCCGCCGGTGAGCTGGTCGGTGCCGACGCCGCAGGCGATCCGGCCGCCGACGGCCTTCGCCTCGGCCGCGGACCGCCGGACGAGTTCGGCGGCGCCCGCCCAGTCCAGGCCCATCCCGCGCTGGGCGGTGTCCATCGCCTCGGCGACGCCGAGACCGTGGGACCACAGGTGGCGGCGGAAGGCGAGGGTGGCGTCCCAGTCGACGGCGGCCGGTGAGTCGGGGGACACATCGGCGTACGGGTCGGCGACGACGTGCGCCGCCGAGAAGACCGTACGGGAGGTGAAGGGGGTGCCGGGGGCCGGCGCGAGCGGCTCGGTGCGCGGCTCGTAGGTGCGCAACGCGCCGTGCGCGTCCGGGAGTCGGATGGTCACAGCGCGATCTCCGGTACGTCGATGCGGCGGCCCTCCGCCGAGGACTTCAGGCCCAGTTCGGCGAGTTGGACGCCGCGGGCGCCGGCCAGCAGGTCCCAGTGGTAGGGGGCGTCGGCGTAGACGTGCCTCAGGAACAGTTCCCACTGGGCCTTGAAGCCGTTGTCGAACTCCCCGTTGTCGGGGACCTCCTGCCACTGGTCGCGGAAGTCCTCGGTGGCGGGGATGTCCGGGTTCCAGACCGGCTTGGGGGTCGCGGAGCGGTGCTGCGCACGGCACTTGCGCAGGCCGGCGACGGCCGAGCCCTCGGTGCCGTCGACCTGGAACTCGACGAGTTCGTCGCGGTTGACGCGCACCGCCCAGGAGGAGTTGATCTGCGCGACGGCGCCGCCCTCCAGTTCGAAGATGCCGTACGCGGCGTCGTCCGCCGTGGCGTCGTAGGGCTTGCCGCGCTCGTCCCAGCGCTGCGGGATGTGGGTGGCGGCGAGGGCCTGGACGGAGGTGACCCGGCCGAACAGCTCGTGCAGGACGTACTCCCAGTGCGGGAACATGTCCACGACGATGCCGCCGCCGTCCTCGGCGCGGTAGTTCCAGGAGGGGCGCTGGGCGGGCTGCCAGTCGCCCTCGAAGACCCAGTAGCCGAACTCGCCGCGCACGGAGAGGATACGGCCGAAGAAGCCGCCGTCGATCAGCCGCTTCAGCTTGAGCAGGCCGGGCAGGAAGATCTTGTCCTGGACGACGCCGTGCTTGATGCCCTTCTGCCGGGCGAGGCGGGCGAGTTCCAGGGCGCCGTCGAGGCCGGTGGCGGTGGGCTTCTCGGTGTAGATGTGCTTGCCGGCCGCGACCGCCTTCTTGATCGCCTCCTCGCGGGCCGAGGTCACCTGGGCGTCGAAGTAGATGTCGACGCCCGGGTCGGCGAGGACGGCGTCCAGGTCGGTGGCGATCTC
Organism: Streptomyces sp. NPDC001508; assembly: GCF_040298665.1. Lineage (NCBI taxonomy): Bacteria > Bacillati > Actinomycetota > Actinomycetes > Kitasatosporales > Streptomycetaceae > Streptomyces > Streptomyces sp. NPDC001508. Next base: position 48,899 of record NZ_JBEPAP010000051.1, on the reverse strand, counting down.
GCCGAGGCCGTGCCGCTCGGCGATCGCCCTGAGGGCGGGCTCGCGGCGGCCGACGAGGATCGGCTCGGGCCACAGCACGGTGCCGTCGCCGAGGTCGAGTCCGCCCTGCTCGCGCAGGGCGAGGATCGACCGGACGAGGTGCTGGCGGTAGCCCATGCGCCCGGTCACGCCGTTCATGGCGATACGCACCGTCTTGCGTGTCACGTCAGTCCCTTCATGGGCGTCCGAGGCCCGTCTTTCCGTACGTCCCGTTCGTCGCGGTCGCCCGCACGGCGTGCACGCCGGCGCAGCAAGCGCTTTCTATCCGGAGAAGCTAGCCTCTGACCGGTGGTCCGTACAAGGGCGTGTCCACGTTCGGTGGCGGGAGGAGACGAACGGGCGGGCCTGTTGGCCGTATGGTCTGCTCGGGGGGCGACGCGCTGGGCGGGGCGGATTGTGTGGGGCGGACTGGGCTGGGCGGACCGGGCGGACCGGACCGGACCGGGTGGGCTGTGTGGGGCGGACTGTGTGGGACGGACCGCACCGGGCGGACCGTGTGGGGCGGACTGTGTGGGGCGGGCCGCACGGGGATGGACCGCCCGGGGGTGGAAGCTCACCCGTACGGGGGTGCCCGGGGACACGGGCGCACCGCGCCCGCACAGGGACGCCGGCACAGGGCGCACCGCACCCCTGATGACGACATGCACGACCGGAGGACGACGAGATGACGGTGACCCTGGCGGACGTGGCGGCCCGCGCCCAGGTCTCGCCCGCGACGGTGTCGCGCGTACTGAACGGCAACTACCCGGTGGCCGCCGCGACCCGGGAGCGGGTGCTGCGCGCCGTGGACGAGCTGGACTACGTCCTCAACGGGCCGGCGAGCGCACTGGCCGCGGCCACCTCCGACCTGGTCGGCATCCTCGTCAACGACATCGCCGACCCCTTCTTCGGCATCATGGCGAGCGCCATCCAGAACGAGATCGGCGGACCGGGCGGGCGCGCCGGCGGCGAACGGCTGGCCGTCGTCTGCAACACCGGCGGGTCGCCGGAGCGTGAACTGACGTACCTGACGCTGTTGCAGCGGCAGCGCGCCGCGGCGGTGGTGCTCACCGGCGGCGCCGTCGAGGACACCGCACACGGGGCGGCGGTCGCGGCGAAGCTGCGCAAGCTGAGCGCCGCGGGCACCCGGGTGGTGCTGTGCGGGCGCCCGCCGGCAGCGCCGGACACCGAGGCCGTCGCCCTGACCTTCGACAACCGCGGCGGCGGCCGGGAACTGACCGAGCACCTCCTCGGCCTGGGCCACCGCCGCCTCGGCTATATCGCGGGCCCGGAGGAACGTACGACCACCCGGCACCGACTGGAAGGGCACCGCGCGGCGCTGTCCGCGGCCGGCGTCGACGCGGACCCGGGCTGGACGGTGCACGGCCGCTACGACCGGCGCGCCGGGTACGAGGCGACGCTGGAACTGCTGCGCCGGGACCCCGCGCTGACGGCGGTGGTGGCCGCGAACGACTCCGTCGCGCTCGGCGCGTGCGCGGCGCTGCGCGAGTCCGGTCTGCGCATTCCCGAGGACGTCTCGGTGGTCGGCTTCGACGACCTGCCGTTCAGCATCGACGCGGTGCCCGCGCTGACGACGGTCCGCCTGCCGCTCGCCGAGGCCGGCGCACGCGCGGGCCGCATCGCGATGGGCCGCGAGGAGCCGCCCCCGGGCGGAATCGCGACGATCCGCGGCGAACTCATGGTCCGCGGCTCCACGACCAAGCCCCGCGACCGCCTGCCGACGAGCTGAACGAACGCCTGCGGCGGGCCCGGCGGGAGTGGGGCGGGTGATCGACGGACGCGGAAAGTGTGCCGGACGGCGCTCCGCTCCCGACGGCGCCTGCGGTCGCCTGCGGCGGGCCTTGGCAGGAGCGGGATGTGTGATCGGCGGACACGGAAAGTTACGTGCGCGGCAGGCCCGGCAGGCGCCGACGGCGGGACCGGCAGGAAGCAGACGCGTAACCGATCAGCGCGGCGCACGTAGCGGTCCCTGCGGGCGCCTGCGGCGGGCCCGGCGCGAGACGGGTGTGTGATCAGCGGACGCGACAAGCGCCATGGACGGCGGGCACGGCAAGAAACGCGCACCCCCGTCGACCGCACCCGGCAAGCACAGCAAGCGCCATTGGTGGCGGACGCAGGGGGAAACGCGTCCGCACCATCCGGCCATGCCCGGCAGGCGCGGCAAGCACCATCAGCGACGAGGCCGTAAGGAACCGGCGCACACCGTCCAGCCATACCCGGCAGGCCCGGCAAGCACCATCGGCTGCAAGCGCCGTGGGCAGAGCAGCGCGTGTCACCGACCATGCCCAGCGGCAAGCACCCCCTGTGCAGCAGGTGCCGTGGGCAGAGCAGCGCACACCGTCCAGCCATGCCCGGTGGGGCGCGGCAAGCGCCGTGGGCAGAGCAGCGCTGGTCCAGCCATGCCCGGTGGGCGCGGCAAGCGCGTTCGCTGTCTGCGGGTTCGGGTGGGGCTTCGGCACTCCTGGGTGGGCGCTCGGTGGCGTTCGCGCGGTCCGACTGCCCTTCGGCTTCTGTCTCGCGCGCCTCGGCCGGCTCTGCGGTCCCGCCGGCCTGCTCGGCCCCCGCACACCGTCCGTATGGATGCCGCTCGGGCATGGACGGGGATGGTCCGGTGGTCTAGCCTCGGGGTGAGGATATCTCTGACTGAGTCAACTATCGGATCCTTCGGGACCGCCCGAAGACCGGACCACCGGGGCCGCATCATGACCGTCCAGGACATCCGTGCGTTCAACCGCTTCTACACGAACCTCATCGGCGCCCTCGACTACGGCCGCCACCTGTACGCCCCCTACACCCTCACCGAGTCCCGCGTCCTGTACGAACTCGCGCACTCCTCCCGCACGGACGCCGCCGACCTGCGCGGCGAGCTGTCCCTGGACGCGGGGTATCTGAGCCGGATCCTGAACAAGTTCGAGCAGGACGGGCTGATCGAGCGCGCCCCGTCCGCGAAGGACCCGCGGCGCCGGCGGGTCAGCCTCACCCCGCGGGGCCGGGAGGCCGCGGACCTGCTCGACGAGCGGGCGCGGGAAAGCGTCGGCTCTCTGCTCGGCTCCGTGGACCCCGGCGACCGGCCGCGGCTCGCGGAGGCGATGCGCACCATCCAGGGCATCCTGGACCCGAACGGCCACAGCCACAGCCCCGGCCACGCCCACCCCGCCGGCCGCGAGGACATCACGCTGCGCGAGCCCCGGCCGGGCGACCTCGGCTGGATCGTGCAGCGCAACGCCGCGCTGTACGCCGCCGGGTACGGCTGGAACTCCGACTACGAGGGCCTGGTCGCCCGCATCGTCGCCGACTTCACGGAGGACCACGACCCGCAGCTGGAGCGGGTGTGGATCGCCGAGGACCGCGGCGGACGGCCCGTCGGCTGCGTCATGTGCGTACGGGACGAGGCGCCCGCCACCGCCCGGCTGCGGCTGCTCCTCGTCGAACCGGAGGCGCGCGGGCTCGGGGTCGGGGACCGGCTGGTGGCGGCCGTCGTCGGCTTCGCGCGCGAGGTCGGCTACCGGGACGTGGTGCTGTGGACCAACGACGTGCTCGCCGCCGCCCGGCGCATCTACCGGCGTCACGGCTTCGTACTCGTCGCCGAGAAGCCGCACCGCTCCTTCGGCCGCGACCTGATCGGGCAGGACTGGCGGCTGGATCTACGCGGAACGGAAGAGTGACCAGTAAGGTCCGTGGTCATGAAGTTCGCCTTCTCCACCCTCGGTGTTCCCGGGCTGCCTCTGTCCGAGGTGCTGGCCCTCGCGACCGCGCACGGCTACCACGGTGTCGAACTGCGCGCCCATCCGGAGGAACCGGTGCATCCGGGCCTCGGACCCGACGAACGGGCGCAGACGGCCGCCGCGTTCAAGGCGGCCGGGGTCGAGGTGCTGGGCCTCGCCGGGTACGCGCGGGTCGCCGCGCCCGGTGCCGACGAGCCCGTGCTCGCCGAGATCCGCCAGCTGCTCGAACTCGCCCACGACCTGGGCGCGCCGTTCGTGCGGGTCTTCCCCGGCGGGGGCGACCAGCCCACGGCGGACGCCGACGCGACCGCCGTCCGACGGCTCGCCGCTGCCGCCGAGCAGGCCACGACCCTCGGCGTCCGCGTCCTGCTGGAGACCCATGACTCGCACCGCACCGGGGCCGCCGCGAGCCGCGTGCTCGGCGCGGTCGGGCACCCGCAGGCCGGTGCGCTGTGGGACGTGATGCACACCTGGCTGGGCGGCGAGCAGCCCGCGGAGACCTACCGGGCGCTCGCCCCGTATCTGGGCTACGTCCAGGTCAAGGACATCGCCTCGGCCGACGACCCCACCCCGTTGCCGCTCGGCGCCGGGGTGCTGCCGCTGACCGAGTGCGTGGACGTGCTGTGCCGGTACGGCTGGGACGGCTGGCTGTGCTGGGAGTACGAGAAGCGCTGGTACGAGTCGGCCGCGCCGCTGCCGGGCCTGCTGGGCGCGGGCCGCGCGCATCTGGCGCGGCTGTTGAGCGAGGCGGCGTAGCGGCAGGTCCGTGTTCGCGGTGCGTGCTGTGCGTTCCCTTGACTGGCAGAAACTTCCCGGATATTCGTGAATCCTCGGAAGTTTCCTTCAGTGGTCCGCCCCCGCATCTCCACGGATCCCCCCTCCGGAAGGAGCGCACGTGCACGACACGAGCACGGGAAACACCGCTCAGCCCGCCAGACGCACCGTCCTCGCCGCGACCGCGGGCCTCACCGCCGCCCTCACCGTCGGGGGCACCGCGCACGCCGGCGCCGCCCGCGGCGACAAGCGGCTCCGCGCCCTCATCTCCCGCATGACCCTGGAGGAGAAGGTCGGCCAGCTCTTCGTCATGCGGGTGTACGGTCACTCCGCCACCGCCCCCGACCAGAGCGACATCGACGCCAACCTGAGCGAGATCGGCGTACGGACCGCCGCCGAGCTGATCGCCGAGTACCACGTCGGCGGGATCATCTACTTCACCTGGGCGCACAACACCAAGGACCCCCGTCAGATCGCCGAGTTGTCCAACGGCATCCAGCGGGCCTCCCTCGACCGGCCCCGCGGGCTGCCCGTCCTCGTCGCCACCGACCAGGAGCACGGCATCGTCTGCCGGGTGGGCAGGCCGGCCACCCTCTTCCCGGGTGCGATGGCCGTCGGCGCGGGCGGCTCCCGCGCCGACGCCCGCACCCTGGGCCGCGTCTCGGGCGCCGAACTGCGCGCGATGGGCATCAACCAGGACTACTCCCCCGACGCCGACGTGAACGTCAACCCGGCCAACCCGGTCATCGGCGTACGGTCCTTCGGGGCCGACCCGGACGCCGTGGCCGGCCTGGTGGCGGCCGAGGTGACGGGGTATCAGTCGTCCGGGGTCGCGGCGACCGCCAAGCACTTCCCCGGGCACGGGGACACCGCCGTCGACAGCCACTACGGCTTCCCCGTGATCACCCACAGCCGGGACCAGTGGGAGTCGCTGGACGCGGCGCCCTTCCGCGCCGCGATCGCGGCCGGCATCGACTCGATCATGACGGCGCACATCCAGTTCCCGGCGCTGGACGACTCCGGCGACCCGGCGACCCTGTCCCGTCCCATCCTCACCGGCATCCTGCGCGGCGAACTGGGCTACGACGGCGTCGTGGTGACCGACTCCCTCGGCATGGAGGGCGTACGGACCAAGTACGGCGACGACCGGGTGCCGGTGCTAGCGCTGAAGGCGGGCGTCGACCAGTTGCTCAACCCGCCGAAGCTCGACGTGGCCTGGAACGCCGTACTGGAGGCCGTGCGCGGCGGCGAACTCACGGAGGCGCGGCTCGACGCATCGATCCTGCGCATCCTGCGTCTCAAGGCCCGGCTCGGCCTGTTCGACCGCCCCTACGCCGACCCCGGCCGGGTCGGCCACGTCGTCGGCACGCCCGCGCACCTGGCCGCCGCCGACCGGATCGCCGAGCGCACCACGACCCTGCTCGTCAACGAGGGCGGCATCCTCCCGCTGTCCCGCCGCACGCACCGCAGGCTGCTGGTGGTGGGCGCCGATCCGGCCTCCCCGTCCGGTACGACCGGCCCGCCCACCGGCGTCCTGGCCGCCGCACTCACCGAGCTGGGTTTCACGGCCACCGCGCTCTCCACCGGCACGGCGCCCTCCGCCGCCACCATCGCCGAGGCGGTGACCGCGGCGCGGGACGCGGACGCGGTGATCGTCGGAACGTACAACGTCTCGGCGGCCGGCTCGCAGAAGTCCCTCGTGGAACAGCTCATCGCCACCGGGAAGCCGGTCGTGGCCGTCGCCGTCCGCAACCCGTACGACGTCGCGCACCTTCCGTCCGTAGCGGGCTGTCTGGCGACGTACTCGTGGACCGATGTGGAACTGCGCGCCGCCGCCCGGGTGATCGCCGGACGCGTCGCGCCGCGGGGCAGGCTGCCCGTGCCGGTGCAGCGGGCGGACGACCCGGCCCGGGTGCTGTACCCGATCGGGCACGGGCTGTCCTACTAGCCGTACGCCCCGCACCGGTGCGGTTCCGGGGACGGGCGAGGGGCCGCGACCGCCGCCGGCAGGGCGGGCGCGGCCCCGTGCGTCATGGACGCAGCGCCGGTTCGCGCTCCACGTCACGGACGTCCAGCCGGGCGTCGAAACGGGCCAGCGGCCTGGCCGCCGACGGGTCCGACTCGACCGCCGGGGAGGCGACTCCGGCCCAGTCCAGGATGCGGGCGGTGGCGAACGCCTTCTCGTCAGCCACCAGACCGGCCACGTTCGCGCCGTGGTTCATGCCGGGCGCGGTCACCACGTACGAGTCCCGCGCGCCGTGGCCGAGACGGAACCGCTCGGAGCCCCACGGGTCGTTCTGGCCGTAGACGAACAGCATGCGCGTGGCGTTGTGGCGGACCCAGGTGTCCACGTCGCGCATCGCGTTCGGCTGGAACTTCATCGGGATGGACCGGGGCACGAAGTTCCGGGGCGGCTGGTAGCCGTACTTGATGTACTTCTTCTCGATGTACGGGAAGTGGATCGTCGGCGCGCCCAACTGCGTACCCGCCTGGTAGTAGTACGGCGTGTACTGCTCCAGACCCTGGTCGGTGTAGGCGGAGAACCCGGAGATGGTGTCGACGGAGTCCCAGATCTCCTGGTCGCCGGCGTGCTCGGCGTCCGCGGGGACGGTGTCGCAGTCGGACAGCCCGCTGTACTGCCAAAAGCCCCAGACGTAGTCGAGGACGACGGCCTCGTAGGCGCGGTCCAGGCCGCCGACGGTGTCGAAGGTGTAGCCGTTGTCGGCGGCGTACGCCGCGTACCTCTTCTCCAGCGCCTGACGGCGCACCAGCGCCTCCCGCTGGACCGCGTTCAGCCGGTCCCGGCACTCCTTGGTGCCGACGGTCGCGAAGAACCGGTCGTACGCCGAGTCCTCTTTGTCGACCACGTCGTTGGGGGCCACGTACGCCACCACGCCGTCCATGTCGCGCGGGTAGAAACGCTCGTAGTAGGTGGCCGTCATGCCGCCCTTCGAGCCGCCCGTCGCAAGCCAGTTGGCGGGGTAGATCTTCTTCAGAGCCGTGAAGACACGGTGCTGGTCGCCGGCCGCCTGCCAGATGTCGAGCTTGGACCAGTTGGCCGGGGACGGGCGGGACGGCGTGAAGAACCGGTACTCCATGGAGACCTGGTTGCCGTCCACGATCTGGGTCGGCTCGCGGCGGCCGGGGCTGGTGGAGACGTTGTAGCCGCCGGTGTAGAAGACCGTCGGACGGGAGACGTCCTTGTGCAGCACCGTGATCCGCTGCTGGAACGTGCCCTTGGACGGGTGCCGGTGGTCGACCGGCTGGGTGTAGGTGAGGACGAAGAAGCGGTAGCCGGGGTAGGGCTTCTCCTCGACGAGGCTCATGCCCGGTACGGCGAGGAGCCGTTCCTTGATGTCCGTGCCGTCGGTGGTGGCCGACGGCACGGTGGTGGCCGATGGGGCGGCGGTGGCCGCGCCCGCCGTGCTCAGCGTGCCTATGAACACCGTGAGCGCGAGCAGCCATCTGAGCGCCTTGCGCATGCACCCTCCCTGTGAAACAGATGTGCGCCGGAAGCTATCGGAGCAACTCGCTTCACACCAGGGGGGATTGGCTCAGCGCCCGGTCGGCGGGGCCGGTGAGGTCAGCACAGGATCCAGCCGGAACTCACCGAGCCGCGGGCCACCGAACCCTTCACCCATACGCAGCGGTTCCCGGCGTGCACGGTCACCGGGCCCGCCCGGTGGGCGTAGCGGCCCTTGTCCACCACCGGGCGGTTGCCGCGCGCCTGCACACTGACCGACATCGTGCGCTTGGTGCCGGGCTGCTTCGGGAGGGTGACCGCGCAGACATAGCCGTGGCGCTTGTAGACGTGCACGGCGCCGGTGGAGAAGGGCAGGGTCTTCACCTTGCGCCCGGCGCAGGCTCCCTCCGGCGCCGCCAGCGCGCCACCGGGCGCCGCGAAGGCGAGCACTCCGGAGGCGGCCAGCACGGCCACGCCGAGCGCCAGCCGCCTGCGCATCGCACCACTGCCCACTGTCGTCCCTCCCCTGTCCCGGCCGCGAACGTACTGATGTACGGACGCACGACAAGCGTCGGATGGTTGCCCTGACCCGTACCCGGCCCAAAGCCGTACGACGGCATCAAGCCACCCGGAGATACCCCATCGGCCAGCAACACCGCCCCACCGAACGACAGCCCACCGGACACCGACGACGTCCCGGATACAGCGCCGGCCCATCAGACGGCGACAACCCCGTCAGACAGCGATGGGGCCGCCTGACCGCTGTGGCGGGTCGCATACGGGGCGGCACCCGGACGGTGACAACGGGACAGACGGCGATGGCCCTGACAGGCCGCAGCCGGGAGTCGGATGGTGGTGGGTTTCGCGCACCGCCGCAGATCCGTCGGTCACGCGTCGGGCTGCGGGGACGGGGCGGTGGGCGTCGGGGGGGCGGGGTCAGCCGGGGATGCCTATTGGTTCCTCTGGTTCGGACTGGCCGATGAAGGTCCGCCACAGGTCGGCGTACCGTCCGCCGCGTGCCAGTAGTTCCTCGTGGGTGCCGTCCTCGGCGACCCGGCCGTGGTCCATCACGACGACCCGGTCGGCGCGCGCGGCGGTGGTGAGCCGGTGGGCGACGACGAGCGTCGTACGGCGGCCCGCGAGCCGGTCGGTGGCCTGGTTGACCTGGGCCTCGGTGGCCAGGTCGAGCGCGGCGGTGGCCTCGTCGAGCAGCAGCACATCGGGGTCGACCAGCTCCGCGCGGGCCAGCGCGATCAGCTGCCGCTGGCCGGCGGAGAGGTTGCGGCCGCGCTCGGCGACCTCGTGCAGATAGCCGCCGCCGAGCCGGGCGATCATGTCGTGCGCGCCGACCGCACGGGCCGCGGCCTCCACCTCGGCGTCGGTGGCGTCGGGACGGCCGTAGGCGATGGCGTCGCGCACGGTCCCCTGGAAGAGGTACGCCTCCTGCGGGACGACGCCCAGTCGGTGGCGGTACGCGGACAGGTCGAGGGCGCGCAGATCGGTGCCGTCGACCGTGACCCGGCCGCTGGTGGGGTCGTAGAACCGGGCCACCAGCTTGACCAGGGTCGACTTGCCGGCGCCGGTCTCGCCGACGAAGGCGACGGTCTGCCCGGCGGGTATCCGCAGGTCTATCCCGGTGAGGGCCGCCTCGCCCGGCGTGCCGGGCCCGTCGGCGCGGTACGCGAAGTGCACGTCCTCGAAGGCGATGTCCCCGCGCAGGGAGAGCACGTCGAGCGGCGCGGCGGCGGACTCCGTGGACGTCGGCTCGCGCAGCAGCTCCTGGATGCGGCCGAGGGAGACGGACGCCTGCTGATAGCCGTCGAAGACCTGGGAGAGCTGCTGCACGGGGGCGAAGAACAGGTCGATGTAGAGGAGGTAGGCGACCAGCGCGCCGGTGGTCAGAGTGGCCGCCTCGATCCGGCCCGCACCCGTGATCAGTACGGCCGCCGCGGCGACCGAGGCCAGCAGCTGGACGAAGGGGAAGTACACGGAGATCAGCCACTGGCCGCGGATACGGGCACCGCGGTAGCTGTCGCTGCGCCCGGCGAACCGGCGCGCGCCGTCCCGTTCCCGCCGGAAGGCCTGCACGATGCGCAGCCCGGCCACCGACTCCTGGAGGTCGGCGTTGACCACCGACACCCGCTCGCGGGCCAGCTCGTACGCCTTCACGCTGGCCCGCCGGAAGAACACGGTGGCGAGGACGAGCGGCGGCAGGGTGGCGAAGACGACCAGCGCGAGCTGTACGTCGATCACCAGCAGGACGACCATGATGCCGAAGAAGGTGACGACGGAGACGAACGCGGTGACCAGGCCGGTCTGCAGGAACGTGGACAGCGCGTCCACGTCCGTGGTCATCCGGGTCATGATGCGGCCGGTCAGCTCCCGCTCGTAGTAGTCGAGTCCGAGCCGCTGGAGCTGCGCGAAGATCTTCAGACGCAGGGAGTACAGAACGCGTTCGCCGGTACGCCCGGTCATCCGGGTCTCGCCGATCTGCGCCGTCCACTGCACGAGGACCGCGGCCAGGGCGAGCAGCGCGGCCGCCCAGACGGCGCCGAGCGCCATCCGGCTGACGCCCTGGTCGATGCCGTGCCGGATCAGGATCGGCAGCAGCAGGCCCATGCCCGCGTCGACGGCGACGAGCAGCAGGCTGACGAGGAGGGGCAGGCCGAAGCCGCGCAGCAGGCGCCGCAGACCGTACGACTGCTCGGGCCGGACGGCGTGCGCCTCGTCGATGTCGGGGGTGTCGGTCGCCGGGGGCAGCGCCTCGACCTGGGCGAGCAGTTCGGGGGTGGCCGGGGTGCCCGCGAGGGCCGTGTCCTTCGGGTCCTTCGGTTCGCGGTTCCCGCTCCACAGGTGCGGGGTCACACCGCGCTCGGCGTCGAACTCGGCGTCCAGTTCCTCGCGGACCGAGGTGTCCTCGCGGGGCGCTGCGGGCCGGGCGTGACCCGGGGAGACACCGCCGAGTTCGTCGGGGTCGGTGAGCAGACGGCGGTAGAGGGCGGACCGCTCCTGGAGTTCGTCGTGGGTGCCGATGTCGGCGAGCCGGCCGGCGTCGAGGACGGCGATGCGGTCGGCGAGGCCGAGGGTGGAGCGGCGGTGGGCGATGAGCAGGGTGGTCCGGCCCGCCATGACCTGCTTCAGCGCCTCATGGATCTCGTGCTCGACCCGGGCGTCCACGGCGGAGGTGGCGTCGTCCAGGACCAGCAGCCGCGGATCGGTGAGCAGGGCGCGGGCCAGGGCGATGCGCTGGCGCTGGCCGCCGGAGAGGGTGAGGCCCTGTTCGCCGACCTTGGTGTCGTAGCCGTTGGGCAGTTCGGCGATGAAACGGTCCGCCTGGGCGGCGCGGACGGCCTTCTCGATCTCCTCGAAGGTCGCGTCCGGGCGGCCGTAGGCGATGTTGGCGCGCACGCTGTCGGAGAAGAGGAAGGAGTCCTCGGGGACGAGGCCGATCGCGGCCCGCAGGGAGTCATGGGTCAGCTCGCGCACATCGTGGCCGCCGATCAGGACGGCGCCGTGGGTGACGTCGTAGAAGCGCGGCAGCAGCAGGGAGACCGTCGACTTGCCGGAGCCGGAGGAGCCGACCACGGCCAGGGTCTCGCCTGGGTGGATCTCGAAGCTCAGTCCTTGCAGGACCGGGTGGCGCGGGTCGTAGCCGAAGGACACGTCGTCGAACTCGACGGTCGCGGGGGCGTCGGCGGGCAGGGTCTTGGTGCCCTCGCGCAGGCTCGGCTCGGTGTCGATCAGTTCCAGGACGCGCTCGGTGCCGGCGCGGGCCTGCTGGCCGAAGGTGAGCACCATGGCGAGCATGCGGACCGGGCCGACCAGCTGGGCGAGGTAGGTGGAGAACGCGACGAACGTGCCGAGGGTGATGTGGCCGCGTACGGCGAGCCAGCCGCCGAGGGCCAGCATGGCGACCTGGCCGAGGGCCGGGACGGCCTGGAGGGCGGGCGTGTATCTGCTGTTCAGCCGGATGGTGCGCAGCCGCCCGGCGAACAGCCGGCGGCCGACGTCGCGCAGCTTGCCGGTCTCCTGCTCCTCCTGTCCGAAGCCCTTCACCACGCGTACGCCGGTGACGGCGCCGTCGACGACGCCCGCGACGGCGGCGGCCTGGGCCTGCGCGTACCAGGTGGCGGGGTGCAGCCGGGAGCGGCTGCGCCGGGCGATCCAGCCGAGGGCGGGGGCCACGGCGAGGGCGATCAGCGTCAGCGGCAGCGACAGCCAGGCCATGACGGCCAGCGAGACCAGGAAGAGCAGGGCGTTCCCGATGGTCATCGGGAGCATGAAGAGCAGGCCCTGGATCAGCTGGAGGTCACTGGTGGCGCGGCCGACCACCTGGCCGGTGGACAGCTCGTCCTGGCGGCGGCCGTCGAGCCGGGTGATCGTCTCGTACATCTCGGTACGCAGGTCGTGCTGGACGTCGAGGGCGAGCCGGCCGCCGTAGTAGCGGCGTATGTAGGTGAAGACGTAGACCAGCAGGGCGGCGCCGATCAGGGTGCCGGCCCAGGGGGCCATGGGGCGGCTGTGGTCGCCGATCACATCGTCGATGATCACCTTGGTGACCAGCGGGACCAGCGCCATGACCGCCATGCCCGCGAGGGAAGAGCCGAGCGCGAGGACGACGTCCTTGGGGTGACGCCAGGCGTACCCGACCAGTCGTCCGGCCCATCCCCGTTCCGATACCACGCCGCCGCCTCCCACAAGTCCCGATCATCCGCAACACCCCAACACCGCCCCCACCGAATTTCATCCCCCCGCAACAAACCACTCCGCTGGGTCCGGCCGATTTCGTGTGCGGGATGTTGAGAGTGCCGGGGTCGAAGGTGCGGCCGGTTCGCAGGTGCGGGGATTGGTCCGCGTGGTGGTGGGTTGCAGCCGGTTGAAAGCCGCGAGGGGGCAGGGGTGCCGGGGGGCGCGGCCGGTTAGAAGGTGCGGGGATCGGTCGGCGTGGTGGTGGCTTGCAGCCGGTTGAAAACGCGAGGGGGCAGGGGTGCCCGGAGGGACGAGGGCTGCGGCCGGTTAAAAGGTACGGGGATCGGTCGGCGTGGTGGTGGCTTGCAGCCGGTTGAAAACGCGAGGGGGCAGGGGTGCCCGGAGGGACGAGGGCTGCGGCCGGTTAGAAGGTGCGGGGATCGGTCGGCGTGGTGGTGAGAAGTGCGGCCGGTCAGAAGGCGCGAGGGGGCAGGGGTGCCCGGAGGGGCGGGGGTGCGGGCGGCTCGGGGACGAGAAGGGCGGGGGTTGTGGCCGGTTCGCAGGTGCGGGGGCGGCGTGGCTCGGCGCCTGCCGGGTGTAGAGGCGGTGAGTCGCCTGGGGGCGCCGGTCAACGGGCTCGGCGGGCTCCCGAGAGGGCCGGTTACGGGGCGGCGGCCGGGCCGGTCGGGGAGCGGCCGGGCGTGTATGTCCGTGCGCAGGGGCGCGGTGAGGTGTCCCGCCGTACTCCCCGCGACGGACCGGCCCGCGCACCAAGCCGACGGACCGGCCCGCGCACCAAGCCGACGAGCGACGCTCGCCGGACCACCCGACGACACCCGGTGCACAGTGCCGGCCGCCCCGCGCGGCCCCGGACCGATGAGCAGCGCCGACCGCCCCGCGCACCCCGTGCGGACGAACCCACCCCCACCCGAGCCGAAGCCCGGGTCGGCCGGGACGGGGAGCGATGCGGCGCGGCGCGTCAGCCGGGGCGACGGCGCCGGGTCCCGCGGGCAGGGGCAGCCGGGGGCGTGGTGTGGGTCAGGTGCGGACTCGCAGGTGGTAGAAGCGGGTCGTCTGGGCGGGGTTCTGGTTGTCGTCGCTGACCAGGACGACCTTCAGGCGGCCCCGGTCGCGGCCCGTGATGGCCATGCCCTCGATGTTGTCGAGGAGGGGGTTGGGCTGGGGCTGCTTCGCGGTGGCGCCCAGGGACGGGCAGTCGACGAGGTCCGCCAGCAGGGTCTTGTTGATGGGCCGTACGCCCTTCTGACCGGTCAGGTTCTCGACGCCGCCGGTGTCGGTGGCGTGCCGCGGGTCGGCCAGGTAGAGGCGGACGGTGTTGCCGACGCCGGCGGTGAAGCCGCGTTCCAGGACGAGCAGCCGGCCGTCGGGGGTCGCCTGGACCTCGGGGACGCCGAGACCCGGGTCGGTGCGGTAGGCGTACTGCGCGGAGAGCCGGAAGTGGCCGCCCTTCGTCCGCTGCCAGGTCTGGAAGCGGACGGTGTCGGCGGCGTCGCCGGAGAGCGGGCCCTCCATGGCGGCGAGCAGGGTGCGCCCGCCGGGCAGCAGGGTCAGGCCCTCGAAGGTCAGATTGTTCGTGGCGCGGCCCGCGGGGGCGACCAGCAGGGCGGACGGCACGGGCAGCCGGTCGAGGATCCGGCCGTCGCGGGAGTAGCGGCGTACGGAGGGCTCGGTCTCGGAGCTGACCAGCCGGGTCCCGTCGCGGTCCACGACCAGGCCCTCGGAGTCCAGCTGGGCGCCCTTCTCGTCGGCGAGCGGGACGACCGACGTCGGCCGGAGGGTCTTCGCGTCAAGGCCGAACAGCGCGGAGCGGTCGGAGAGGGCGGCGAGGGAGCCGTCCCGGTCCACGGCGAGCGCGGAGAAGTTGCCGACGAAGGTGCCCTCGTACGTCGTCTTGTCGAGCGCGTCGGAGAAGCGGTCGATGGAGACGGCGGGCGAGCAGGCGTTGCCCCGTGCGGGGGCCGCACCCGCGGTCCCCGCGGCGGTGAGGCAGGTGGCCGCCGCCAGCGCGGCGGTGAAGGTGGCGAGTGCGGTTCTCATGCGCATGGCGTCACCGTAGGGCAGCTCGGTGACGCAGCGGGGTCCGCGCATTGACGTCCTCCCCTCCCTGAAGGGGATTCCTGGCTCAGGCTGCCTCCGGGAACGGCGCTCCCGGAGGTCTTACGCCCTCGGCACCAGCCTGGTCGAGACCAGCCCGGACGAGCAGCCGTTGGGATGGGGGCCGTTGGGGTGGGGGTGGGTGTCGGGTGCCGTGTCTTGCTGGGCAACCGATACCTCCCGTACTCCACCGCCGCTGGTAGGCGTGGCGCGGCCACCGTTCCGGGCGGTCACGGCCCCCGCTGCCATGTGTGCTTGAACTACTACTTCGCTCACACCGGTGAGGCCGGTCTCCGATCCGGGCGTGTCCCGGACCCCGGACAGGAGCATGGGGACGCCCCCGACCGCTCGGCCGGGGCGTCCCAACTCGCCTTCTCGGAGAGCCGTATGAAGCTGCGTTCCTGGTCCCTCGCCGTCACCCTCGCGCTGACCGCCCTGCTGCTGCCCGCCCAGGCCGCCTCCGCCCGGGCCGCCGTCCCGTCCTGCCCCGACGGATCGGTGTGCTTCTGGAGCAAGGAGGGCTTCGGCGGCTCCTACTGGGAGTGGACCTCCCGCAGCGGCTACCGCGACATGCCGCCCAGCCTGCACGACCACGTCGGCTCCGCCGTCGCGGGCACCCGCGCCTGCTTCATCAACTGGTCCCCCGTCGAGAAGCGGGACGTGTTCAAGGGCGACTGGCGCTCGCGCTACCTCGGGGACTTCGGCGGCCGTATGGACGGCGTGGGACCGGGCGCCTGCTGACGGGCCGATCGTCCTCAGCCGAGGTGCGTCGGCGCGAACATCCGCAGCACCGCGGGGAGCACCACCACCGACGGCCCCGGTGACGCGAGCGCCTGTGCCAGGTCCGCCTCCAGGGTCTCGGGGCTGGTGCGCACCCCGGGGACACCGAAGGACCCGGCGAGCGCCACATAGTCGGGGCGGGTCAGCTCCGTCGCCGTGGCCTGGCCGAACGCGTCGGTCATGTACTCGCGCAGGATGCCGTAGCCGCCGTCGTCGACGATCAGCCAGGTGACGTTCAGACCGTACTGGCGGGCCGTCGCCAACTCAGCGATCGAGTAGAGCGCGCCGCCGTCGCCCGACACCGCCAGCACCGGGCGGCCCGGGTCGGCGGCGGCGGCACCGAGGGCCGCCGGGAAACCGTAGCCGAGGCCGCCGGCGCCCTGCGCCGAGTGCATGGTGTTCGGGGCCTGGGCATCGAAGGCCGACCAGGCCCAGTAGGCCAGGATGGTCATGTCCCAGAAGGACGGGGCGCCCGCCGGCAGGGCCCGGCGGACCGCGGCCAGCACGTCCTGTTCCAGGGTGAGTTCCTGGCCCATGATGCGGTCGGCGACCTTGGCCAGCAGGGCGCGCACCCGCCGCGGCGCCGCGGCGTCCGTGCGCTCCGCCACCGTCTCCAGCAGCGCCTGGAGGGCGAGCCGGGCGTCCGCGTGGATGCCCAGGGCGGGGTGGTTGGACTCCAGCTTGCCGAGGTCGGCCTCGATCTGGATCACCCGGCCGCGCGGCGCGAACGTGTGGTAGTTGGAGGACAGTTCACCGAGTCCGGAGCCGACCACCAGCAGCACGTCCGCGTCCTCCAGGAAGTCCGTCGTGTGCCGGTCCTCCAGCCACGACTGGAGGGACAGCGGATGCTCCCACGGGAACGCGCCCTTGCCGCCGAAGGTCGTCACGACCGGGGCGTCCAGGCGCTCGGCCAGCCGCAGCAGCTTGCCTGCGGCGTCCGCCCGGACCACTCCCCCGCCGGCGATGATCGCCGGCCGGGCGGCGCGGGCGAGCAGATCGGCGGCCAGCGCGGTCAGTTCGGGCCGCGGGACCAGTTCGTCCGGGGTGGCGTCCAGCGCGGTCACCACCGGCAGGGCCGTCCGCGCCAGCAGCACGTCCTGCGGGATCTCCACCCACACCGGGCCGTGCGGGGCGGTCAGCGCCGACTTCCAGGCGGCGGCGACGGCGGACGGGATCTGGGACTGGGCGCGGACGGTGTGGACCGACTTGACCACGCCCCGGAACGAGGCGGCCTGGTCGGGGAGTTCATGCAGATAGCCGTGCCGGCCGCCGCCGAGCCCGGCCGTCGGGATCTGGCTGCTGATGGCGAGGACGGGCGCGGAGGCCGCCGCCGCCTCCTGGAGCGCGGCCAGCGAGGTCAGCGCGCCCGGCCCCGTCGACAGCAGCAGCGGCGCGGCCTCGCCGGTGATCCGGCCGTACGCGTCCGCCGCGAACGCGGCGTTGCTCTCCACGCGCAGGCCCACATAGCGCAGGTCCGAGCGGCGCAGCGCGTCGAACATGCCGAGGGCGTGCTGGCCGGGCAGTCCGAACACGGTCGTCGCGCCGAGCCCGGCCAGGGTCTCCACGACCAGGTCGCCGCCGTTGCGGCCGGGTGGCGGGTCGAGGGCGGCGGCCGTCTGCGCGGGCGTCGGGCGGAGTACCAGGTCATGGTCGTGCGTCACGGGGGCTCGGTCTCCTCAACGAGTCGGGCGCCCCGAAGGGGGCGCGAGGAACTGCGCGACCAGCCATGATGCGGCCGCAGACGAACAACGGTCACCCCCCTGAGCCAATCGGCGCCCCAAAGGGACACGAGGACCTGCACAACCAGCCACGATGCGGCCACAGACGAACAACGACCCAGCGCGGCCGATCCAGCCGAGCCACAGCGGCAGCCGTCCGCACCGGCGTACGTCACTGGAACTCACCCCCCTGAGCCAATCGGCGCCCCAAAGGGACACAAGGACCTGCACAACCAGCCATGATGCGGCCGCAGACGAACGACGACCCAACACCGCCGAACCAGCGGAGCTACGCGGTGCGGTCCGCCGCGATCCGGCGGGTCATCAGGGTGGTCAGCTCGTAGGCCGTGTGGGAGGCGGCCACGGAGGTGATCTCGGCGTGGTCGTACGCGGGCGCCACCTCAACGACATCCGCCGACACCAGGTTGCAGGACGCCAGGCCGCGCAGGATCTCCAGCAGTTCGCGGGAGGTCATGCCGCCCGCCTCGGGGGTGCCGGTGCCGGGCGCGTGCGCCGGGTCGAGGCAGTCGATGTCGATGGACACGTACAGCGGCCGGTCGCCGATGCGGTGGCGCAACTGGTCGGCGATCTCGTCGGCGCCGCGCCGGTAGACATCCGCGGAGGTGACGATGCCGAAGCCCATCTTCTCGTCGTCGCCGAGGTCCTGCTTGCCGTAGAGCGGGCCGCGGGTGCCGACGTGGGAGAGGGCGGAGGTGTCGAGGATGCCCTCCTCGACGGCCCGGCGGAACGGGGTGCCGTGGGTGTACTCGGCGCCGAAGTAGGTGTCCCAGGTGTCGAGATGGGCGTCGAAGTGCAGCAGGGCCACCGGGCCGTGCTTCTTCGCGACCGCGCGCAGCAGGGGCAGCGCGATGGTGTGGTCGCCGCCGAGGGTCATCAGCCGGGCGCCGGTGCCGAGCAGGTCGCCGGCCGCCGCCTCGATGGTCTCCACGGCCTCGTTGATGTGGAACGGGTTCACGGCGATGTCACCGGCGTCCGCCACCTGGGCGAGCGCGAAGGGGGAGGCGTCCTGCGCCGGGTTGTAGGGGCGCAGCAGCCGGGACGCCTCGCGGATGGCGTTGCCGCCGAAGCGGGCGCCCGGCCGGTAGGAGACGCCGGAGTCGAACGGCACGCCCACGACGGCGACATCGGCGGTGCCGACCTCGTCGAGCCGGGGCAGCCGGGCGAAGGTCGCGGGGCCGGCGTACCGGGGGACGCGGGAGGAGTCGACGGGGCCGCGGGGCGTCTCGCTGCTGCTCATGGTGAAATGCCTTCTTTCCTGCGCTTGTTCGCGCATGTACTGCTTTGCCGGTGACTCTACTGGTGGGCCGGGACGGGTTCGGACGCGAGTTCGGGGGACCGTCCGGCAAGGCGCCGGCGCCAGGCGGCGAGCACGGCGGCGTCGGTCGGCTTCGTCAGCAGGGAGACGGCTACGTAGGCGACCAGGGAGGACAACAGGCCGTAGTAGACGGGTTCGTTGGCCAGGATGCCGAAGGACGCCATCAGACCGATGACGGCGAGGCCGCCGACGATCACCGAGGCGAGGGCGCCCTGTGCGGTGCCGCGCCGCCACAGCAGCCCACCGAGGATCGGGACGAGGAGCCCGCCGACGAGCAGGTTGTAGGCGACCGTCAGGGCCTCGACGACGTCGTTGAGCGCGATGGCCGTGGCGATCACGACCACGCCCATGATCAGGATGAAGACGCGGTTGCCCCTGACCTCGTCGTGCGCATCCGCGTCGGGGCGCACCGCGCCCCGCAACCGGGACCATATGTCGTTGTTGGCGACGGTGGCGCAGGCGATCAGCGCGCCGGAGGAGGTGGACATCACGGCGGCCAGGGCGGCGGCCAGCACAAGACCGCGCACGCCGAGGGGGAGTTCGTCCTTGACGATGGTCGCGAACGCGTCGTCCGGGTTGCCCAGCCCGGGGTAGAGCACCTTGGCCGCGGTGCCGATGACGGCGCCCGCGAGGGCGTAGACGAGACAGTAGGTGCCGGCGACGGTGCCGCCCCACCTGGCGGTCCGGTCGCTGCGGGCGGTGAACACGCGCTGCCAGATGTCCTGACCGATGAGCATGCCGAAGGTGTAGATCAGGACATAGGTGAAGATCGTCTCGCCGCCGATGCCCAGCGGGTCGAAGTACTCGGTGGGCAGCTTGGCCTTCATCTCGGCGAAGCCGCCCGCCTTGACGACTGCGATGGGCAGCAGGAGCAGCAGCACACCGATCGTCTTCACGACGAACTGCACCATGTCCGTCAGCGTGATGGACCACATGCCGCCGAGCGTGGAGTACGCGACGACGATCGAGCCGCCGATGACGATCGCGACGATGCGGTCGAGGTCGAAGAGGACATCGAAGATCGTGGCGTAGGCGATGGTCGAGGTCACCGCGAGCATCAGGGTGTACGCCCACATCACGAGGCCGGAGATGACGCCCGCCCGGCCGCCGTAGCGCAGATCCAGCATCTCGGAGACGGTGTAGACCTTCAGGCGGGCGATACGGGCGGAGAAGAAGACACTCAGCGCGAGCAGGCCGAGACCGATGGTGAAGACCATCCAGGCGCCGGACAGGCCGTACTTGTAGCCGAGGCCCACACCGCCGATGGTGGAGGCGCCGCCGAGGACGATCGCCGCCATGGTGCCGGAGTACAGGGCGGGTCCGAGGCGGCGGCCGGCCACCAGGAACTCGCTCTTCGACTTGGCGCGGCGCATGCCCCACCAGCCCATGGCCAGCATGCCGACGAGATAGAGGACGATCACGGTGTAGTCGACGGCCATGTGGGGGCCCTCCTTCGCGCGCGGTCGGTGGCGTGTCGTGCGGAGACGAGTGGGGTGTCCTGGAAGCGGGTTTCCGGGAGCGGGGACGCCGGCAGCGGATCACGGGGACGGATGCCGGTACCCGTGGCTGCCGGTCCGGACCGACATTAGGTGGCCGGAAAGCGACTGCGAAGTGTACGTTTCATCCATTCGAGCGCGTCTTAGTGGAGGGAACGCACACGATGCCGGACAGGTCCGCGCCGGCCGCCCCGGCGGTCCCTCCCACCCCGCCGGTGCCGCTGGCGGCGCTGCTGGCCCGGGAGGACCTGGCCCTGCGGCAGATCGCCGGGCCGTCGGGGTCCGGGGTCGCCGTCCACTGGGCGCAGACCTCCGAGATGTCCGACCCCTATCCCTACCTGCTGGGCGGCGAGCTGCTGCTGACCGCGGGCGTGCACATCCCCGGGGCGGCGGGCTCGGACGGGGGTGCCCCCGGTCGGGCCGAGCCGGGACTGGGGGAATACTTCGACGACTACGTGGCCCGGATCGTGGCGGCGGGCGGCGCGGCGCTGGGTTTCGGCGTCGCGCCGGTGCACGACACGGTTCCGCGGGGCCTGGTCGCGGCCTGCGAGGCATACGGGCTGCCGCTCGTCGAGGTTCCGCCGCAGACGACGTTCTCGGGGGTGGCCCGGGCGGTCTGGCAGCTGATGGCCCAGGCCCGGCTGGCCGAGCTGCGCCGGGTCACGGAGGCCCAGCAGAGCCTCGCCTCCGCGGCGTCCCGCCCCGACCCGGTCCCCGCGGTGCTGCGCCAACTGGCCCAGCGGCTGGGCGGCCGGGCGTGCCTGTACGGCCCCGACGGCACGGAGATCGCCTCGGCCGGCCGACCCCCCGAGGACGACGTACGCACGGCCCTGAACCACCTGACCCAGGTGGTACGCCCCCTCCCGACCACCCCCCGCCCCACCCCGGACACCCCCAGCCCCACCCCGGAGCAAACACCCGGCAGCCCGCCCCCGAGGTTCCGCACCCCCGCTCCGGCCCCAAGATCCCGGACACCTGACCCGAGCGGCCCGACCCCGAGGTCCCACACCCCGAGCAGCCCGCCCCCGACCGACCGGGCCCCGCTGTCGCGGCCCCCCGACCCGACCGACCCGACCGACCCGACCCCAAGGTCCCGGACACCCGACCCGAGTCACCGGCCCCCCGACCCGACCGACCCGGCCCCGAGACCCCGGCCCCCCGACCCGACCGACCCAACCCCGAGACCCCGGCCCCCCGACCCAAGCAGCCCGACCCCGAGTCACCAGACACCCGACCCGACCGACCCAACCCCGAGGCCGCGGACGCCCGAGCTGACCGGCCCGGCCTCGATGTCGGGGACGCCCGAGCCGAACAGTGCGGCCTCCCTGCCCACGGTTCCGGACGCCGGGCGTCCGGCGCCCACGGAGGAGGCGGCTCCTTCGGCCGCCCCCGCCGAGGCCACGGCGCCGGTCCACACGTGCGCCGATGACCGCACGCCCCCATCCCGCCCCGCCTCCCCCGCACCCGGCCGTACCGGTCCCGCCGCGCGGCCCGCCCCCGCACCCGGCCGTACCGGTCCCGCCGCGCGGCCCGCCCCCGGACCGGCCACCCCCGCCCAGGCCGCGGACCCAGGCCGCGCGTATTCCGCCGGCCACGCCTCCGCTCCCACCACCGCCTGCCTGCCCGCCGCCGCCAGGCCCGCCACCACCTCCGGCCCCGCCGCCTCCAGGACCGCCACCACCTCCGGCCCCGCCGCCGTCGACCGTGCGGCCCCCGTGGTGTCGGCTGCCGGCGGGGCGGTCGGGCGGGGCGGGCCGGCCTCCGCGACCGATGCGGTGGGCGGGACGCATCTCGCCGCCTACTCGTTGGGGAACGGGCAGGGGTTTGTGCTCGGGATCGTGGTGCCGCGGCGGGAGCCCGGGGACCACACCATCGCCTCCGTGGCCGCCGTCCTGTTGTCGCTGCTCACCGGTGAGCACCAGAGCGGTGCCGGGGCGGCCCGCTCCGCGGCGCTGGTCCGGCTGCTGCTCGGCGCGGCACCGGAGGACGTGGCACCGCTGCTGGGCGACGGGCGGTGGCACGTCGTGCACGCCCGCCCGCAGAGCCGGGCGGCGGACGCGGTCGCCGGCTCCGCGCTGGGCGCCGCACTGGGCTCGGCGCTGGTCGACACCGGCCGTGACGTCGTACGGGTGCTGGTGCCCGCCGACCGCGAACCCGCCCCGCAGCCCGGCTGGACCCTCGGCGTCAGCGCCCCGGTCGCCCCGCACGAGTGGCCGTCCGCCGACGCCCAGGCGGCCCGCGCCCTGACCCGCGCCCGCGTCACCGGTACCGCGCTGGTCCGCCACGGCGGCCGGGCCGGGCTGGCCGGGCTGGTCCCGGCGGACGAGGCGGAGGGATTCGCACGCGAGCTGCTGGCACCGCTCGCCGGCCGGCCCGCCCTCGCCGAGACGCTGCGCAGCTGGCTTTCCCTGCACGGCAGTTGGGACCGCACCGCGGTCGCGCTCGCCGTGCACCGCAACACCGTGCGGCAGCGGATCGGCCGGTGCGCGGCACTGCTCGGCGCGGACCTCGACGATCCCGATGTCCGCATGGAGCTGTGGTTCGCGCTGAAACACGGTGAGTGACCCGCGTCCCAGCGTGCGATACGCCAGGGGAATCGCACCACCCGCTGCTCCACAATGGGGGGCATGCCGATACCCGGGACACCCAGCCGCGCCGAGCTAGTCGACCACCTAGTGAGCACCCGTATCGCGGGCGATGTCGCCACCCCCCGCGAGAACAACCTCTCCCACTACCGCAAGCTGGCCAACGGCGACCGCAACTTCTGGCTCGGGCTTGAGCTGGGGGACCGCTGGCAGGACGAGCAGGACGTGCTCGCGGTGATGGCGGAGCGGGTGGGCGTCAACGACGACCCGGAGTACCGGTACGGACAGGACACCATCGACCCGGAGTTGACGGTCGATGCCCTGGACCGGTTGGCGCTGCGGCTGCGCAAGGCGGCCGACGGCGGGCAGCGGGTGCTGTTCGCCACCGGCCACCCCGGCGGCCTGCTCGACGTGCACCGGGCCACGGCCGCCGCGCTGCGCACCGCCGGCTGTGAGGTCGTGGTCATCCCGGACCGGCTGCAGACGGACGAGGGGTACGTCATGCAGTTCGCGGACGTGGCCGTCCTGGAGCACAGCGCCACGCTGTGGCACACCCATTCCGGCGAGCCGATGCGGGCCATTCTGACGGGACTTGAGCGCGAGGGCCGCCCGTTGCCCGACCTGGTCGTCGCCGACCACGGCTGGGCCGGTTACGCCGCGCAGCACGGTGTCGATTCCGTCGGGTACGCCGACTGCAACGACCCGGCGCTGTTCCTCGCCGAGTCCGAGGGCACGCTCCAGGTGGCGGTGCCGCTCGACGATCACGTTCTCAGCCCGCGCTACTACGACCCGATGACGGCGTATCTGCTGACGGAAGCGGGCCTGGGCAAGGCCGACTGACGGGCCGACCGTCCCCAGACGCCGCGATGTGCGGCCCCGGTGAGGGAGCCGCACATCGCTCTGTGCGCGTCAACGGTCAGTGGCCGCCGCCACCGTGACCTCCGCCACCGTGACCGCCACCGCCGTGACCGCCACCACCATGGCCTCCGCCACCGTGGCCTCCGCCGTGACCGCCGTAGCCGCCATGGCCGCCGTAACCACCGTGACCGCCGTAGCCGCCATGACCGCCGTAACCGCCATGGCCGTAGCCACCGTGGCCGCCGTAACCGCCATGGCCGTAGCCACCGTGGCCGCCGTAACCGCCATGGCCGTAGCCGCCATGGCCGCCGTAGCCACCATGACCGCCGTAACCACCGTGGCCGCCGTAACCACCATGACCGCCGTGGCCGCCGTGGTCGTTGCTGGAGTACCCGGAGTTGACGTGCGCCGGGGCTGCCGAAGCGGTACCCGCTGCGCCGATCGCGGCGCCGCCGGCCATCAGGATGCCGGCAGCGGATACCGCAAGGAGACGCCTTGCGCGTTGTGCTCGCATGGGAATGCCTTTCCTTCCATCGTCTCGCGCGCCACTTTCGGGACGGGCGAGTGGATGGCCGCAGCCGCAGTGGTGTGAAAAGGTGCGGCGCGGTCTCTGGCTTCACCGCATGGATATGAAGGGCACGTCTTCGCACCGATGCCGCCAGGTCGGACCACGCGATACACGTGGGCGAGATCAACGACCGGAGTTCCGCGTCCTGGGAACTTCAACAGCACGGGGCGTGCCCTGTTTTGCGGCTCGCCATTCAGCCTAGCCCGGCCCTCTGGGATCGGCACCTCGGGCAGGACGCGAAATCCGTCTGGCGCCGACACGGGCCGTACGCCCAGGCGTTCAGCCCCTGGGCACACGGACCACGCCTTCCTGGATCACCGAGACGGCGAGCCGGCCGTCCTGGGTGTAGATGCGGGCCTGGCCGAGCCCGCGGCCGCCGTGCGCGGACGGCGACTCCTGGTCGTACAGCAGCCATTCGTCGGCGCGGAACGGCCGGTGGAACCACATCGCGTGGTCCAGCGACGCCCCGACCACGTCGCCGACGGCCCAGCCGCCGCGGCCGTGCGCGAGCAGCACGGAGTCGAGCAGCGTCATGTCGGAGACATAAGTGGCGAGCACGACGTGCAGCAGGGGTGCGTCGATGTCGCCGTCCAGCTTGCCGTTGGTGCGGAACCACACCTGGGAGTGCGGCTCGCGCGGCGCGCCGTAGCTGCCGTAGGGCGGCTCGTCGACGTAGCGCAGGTCGACCGCCTCGCGGGCCTCCTGGAACTTCTCCACGATCCGCGCGTCCAGGTGCGTATAGCCGCGCAGCCGTTCCCGGGAGGTGGGCAGCGTCTCCGGGTCGGGCGCGGCGGGCATGGGCGCCTGGTGTTCCAGTCCCTCCTCGTACGTCTGGAAGGACGCCGAGAGATGGAAGATCGGCTGCCCGTGCTGGACCGCGACCACCCGGCGGGTGGTGAAGGAGCGGCCGTCGCGGATGCGGTCGACGGTGTAGACGATGGGAACGCCCGGGTCGCCCGGCCGCAGGAAATAGGCGTGCAGGGAGTGCGCGTACCGGTCGGCCGGGACCGTGCGCCCGGCGGCGACCAGCGCCTGGGCCGCGACCTGCCCGCCGAAGACTCGGGGGACTACGGCGAAGCGGGACTGACCGCGGAACATGTCCTGCTCGATCCGCTCCAGGTCGAGCAGATCGAGCAGGGACTGAAGTGCCTGACTCATGAGCCAGTTGTATCTCGCAGTCTTTTCGTGGACTTGCCGTGGCCCTTACAGGCCCATGTCCTTGGCGATGATCGTCTTCATGATTTCGCTGGTGCCGCCGTAGATGCGATTGACGCGGTTGTCCGCGTACAGGCGGGCGATCGGGTACTCGTTCATATAGCCGTAGCCGCCGTGCAGCTGGAGGCAGCGGTCGATGACGCGGTGCGCGACCTCGGTGCAGAACAGCTTGGCGCTGGCGGCCTCGGCCGGGGTCAGCTCGCCCGCGTCCAGGGCCTCAAGGGCCCGGTCGGCGACCGCCTCGGCGGCGTCCACCTCGGCCTGGCAGGCGGCCAGTTCGAACTTGGTGTTCTGGAAGTGGGCGACCGGCTTGCCGAACACGGTGCGCTCCTGGACGTAACCCTTGGCGAACCGGACGGCGGCCTTGGCCTGCGCGTAGGCGCCGAAGGCGATGCCCCAGCGCTCGGAGGGCAGGTTGGCGCCCAGGTAGGAGAAGCCCTTGTTCTCCTCGCCGAGCAGGTCCTCGACGGGCACCTTGACGTCGACGAACGCCAGTTCCGCGGTGTCGGAGGTCTTCAGGCCCAGCTTGTCCAGCTTGCGGCCTGTCGAGTAACCCTCGGACTTGGTGTCGACGGCGAAGAGGGAGATGCCGAAGCGGCGGTCCTCGGCGCTGGGCGCGGCGGTGCGGGCGCAGACGATGACGCGGTCGGCGTGGACGCCGCCGGTGATGAAGGTCTTGGCCCCGTTGAGGACGTAGTGCGTGCCGTCCTCGGAGAGCTTGGCGGTGGTCTTCATGCCGGCGAGGTCGGAGCCGGTGCCGGGCTCGGTCATCGCGATGGCCCACATCTCCTCGGCGGAGACGAACTTCGGGAGGTAGCGCTTCTTCTGCTCTTCGGTGGCGAGCATCTTGATGTACGGCAGGGCGAGCAGCACATGCACGCCGGAGCCGCCGAAGTTCACGCCGGCGCGGGCCGTCTCCTCGTACTGGATCGCCTCGAACTTGTGCGTCTCCAGGCCGGCGCCGCCGAACTCCTCGGGGACGTTGATGCCGAAAAGGCCCAGCTCGGCGAGCTTGTAGTAGAACTCGCGCGGGGCCTGGCCGGCGGCGAACCACTCGTCGTACACCGGCACGACCTCGGCCTCGACGAAGGCGCGAAGGGTCTCCCGGAACGCCTCGTGATCCTCGTTGAACACCGTACGGCGCACGCCGCCACCTCCACATCCCTCGCCATGTCTAAGCGCTTGCTCAGACATCACCGTACCGGCGAGTACGGGGCCCCGTCCAGGGCACCTGGGGAGTAACCCGCATCACGCCCGGCCCCCGCTCCCGCGCACCAGCCCCGCGATCCGCCCCCGAGGACACCTGCACGGACACCACGCGCCGTCACGGGCAAACACGCCCCGAACGAGGCCCGCAGGGGGCCGGAGGCCACCGGCCCGACCCGGCGACCTCCGGCCCCGGGCGGATGCCGGCCACCGGGTCAGCGTCCAGACCGACGCCGACGACCAGGCCGCCACTCAGACCGTGCCGACCGCCATGTCACCACCGCCGAGCCGGTGGGACTGCGGGCATCGTCGGCTTCAGCGGGGCTCGGCCGGTCGTCGCGTGGCCGCGCCTGTGCCACAGACCCCGGTACGGCTGGGCCCCGCCAGGGACACCGCCCCGAAGGGGCGCGGGGAACTGCGCGCCCAGCCACAACGACGCCGCACCCGCCGGGCGACATCCCGAGGCACCCCCCTGACGCGCCCCCACCCCGGCCAAAGCCCCGCCAGGGCCACGTTCAGGCCGCCCCCGCCGCCGCGAACGCGCCGCGGGCCATGCGGTGCAGGAGGGCCGCGGTCGTCGCGCGGCCCGGCAGGGAGCCCGGGCGGCCCAGATGCGGGGTCGAGTTCAGCAGGCCGAAGACCGAGTGGACCGCGGAGCGCGCGGCCGGCTCGGCGAGCCCGGGATACGCGGCCCGCAGCACCTCCACCCACAGTTCCACGTACTGCCGCTGGAGCTGGCGCACCAGTTTGCGGTCGCTGTCCCGCAGGCGGTCCAGCTCACGGTCGTGCAAGGTGATCAGGGGACGGTCGTCGAGGGCGAAGTCGATGTGGCCCTCGATGAGGGAGTCGAGGACCGCCATGGGGCCGGCCGCGCCGTCGGCCTCCGCCAGGCGCCGCTTCGCCCCGGTCAGCAGCTGTCCGCTGATCCCGACCAGCAGCTCCGCGAGCATCGCGTCCTTGCCCGCGAAGTGCCGGTAGAGACCGGGACCGCTGATGCCGACAGCGGCCCCTATCTCGTCGACCCCGACGCCGTGGAAGCCGCGCTCGGCGAACAGCCGGGCGGCCTCCTTGAGGATCTGCTCGCGGCGCCCGGGGGCGCCGGTTCTGGTGACCATGGCAGCAATTCTAGACAGCGGGGTTAGCGCTCGTTAACCTGAGAGAAATGGTTAACGCTCATTAACAGTCGACCACTGGGTGAGGGGACCGCAGGATGCACGAGGCACCGGAGCTGACGAGCGCGGCTGACCCCGCGTCGGCGGCCTGGCGGGCCAACGAGGAGGCGCACCGCGCGCTCGCCGAGGAGCTGCGCGGCAAGCTGGCCGCGGCCCGGCTCGGCGGCGGCGAACGGGCCCGGGCCCGGCACACCGCCCGCGGCAAGCTGCTGCCGCGGGAGCGGGTGGACACCTTGCTGGACCCCGGGTCGCCGTTCCTGGAGCTGGCCCCGCTCGCGGCCGACGGGATGTACGACGGGCAGGCCCCGGCGGCCGGGGTGATCGCCGGGATCGGCCGGGTCGGCGGGCGGGACTGCGTGATCGTCGCCAACGACGCCACCGTCAAGGGCGGCACGTACTACCCGATGACGGTGAAGAAGCATCTGAGGGCCCAGGAGATCGCCCTGGAGAACCGGCTCCCCTGCCTCTACCTCGTCGACTCCGGCGGCGCCTTCCTGCCGATGCAGGACGAGGTGTTCCCGGACCGCGAGCACTTCGGCCGGATCTTCTACAACCAGGCCCGCATGTCGGGCGCCGGCATCCCGCAGATCGCCGCCGTCCTCGGGTCCTGCACCGCGGGCGGCGCCTACGTCCCCGCGATGAGCGACGAGGCCGTGATCGTCCGCAACCAGGGGACGATCTTCCTCGGCGGTCCCCCGCTGGTGAAGGCCGCCACCGGCGAGGTCGTCACCGCCGAGGAACTGGGCGGCGGCGAGGTCCACGCGCGCGTGTCCGGCGTCACCGACCACCTCGCGGAGAACGACGCGCACGCCCTGCGGATCGTCCGCGACATCGTCGCCACGCTTCCCGCCCGCGGCCCCCTGCCCTGGCAGGTGCGGCCGGCCGTCGAACCGAAGGTGGACCCGTACGGGCTCTACGGCGCGGTGCCCGTCGACCCGCGCACCCCCTACGACGTCCGCGAGATCATCGCGCGCGTGGTCGACGGCTCGCGGTTCGCCGAGTTCAAGGCGGAGTTCGGGCAGACCCTGGTCACCGGCTTCGCCCGCGTCCACGGCCACCCGGTCGGGATCGTCGCCAACAACGGCATCCTGTTCTCCGAGTCCGCCCAGAAGGGCGCCCACTTCATCGAGCTGTGCGACCAGCGCGGGATTCCGCTGGTGTTCCTGCAGAACATCTCCGGTTTCATGGTCGGCAAGGACTACGAGGCCGGTGGCATCGCCAAGCACGGCGCCAAGATGGTCACCGCCGTCGCCTGTACGCGCGTGCCGAAGCTGACCGTGGTCGTCGGCGGTTCCTACGGCGCCGGGAACTACTCCATGTGCGGCCGGGCCTACTCCCCGCGCTTCCTGTGGATGTGGCCGGGCGCCAAGATCTCCGTCATGGGCGGCGAGCAGGCCGCCTCGGTCCTCGCCACCGTCAAGCGGGACCAGCTGGAGGCGCGGGGCGAGTCCTGGCCCGCCGAGGAGGAGGAAGCCTTCAAGGCCCCGGTCCGCCGGCAGTACGAGCACCAGGGCAACGCCTACTACGCCACCGCCCGCCTCTGGGACGACGGCGTGATCGACCCGTTGGAGACCCGGCGGGTGCTGGGTCTGGCCCTGACCGCCTGCGCCAACGCCCCGCTGGGCGAGCCGCGGTTCGGCGTCTTCCGGATGTGAGGGGACCGAAGACGATGTTCGAGACAGTCCTGGTGGCCAACCGCGGCGAGATCGCGGTGCGCGTCACGCGCACGCTGCGCGCGCTGGGCGTGCGCTCGGTGGCGGTGTTCTCCGACGCGGACGCCGACGCGCGGCATGTGCGCGAGGCCGACGCGGCGGTGCGGCTCGGTCCGGCGCCGGCCGCCGAGAGCTATCTGTCGGTGGACCGGCTCCTGGAGGCCGCCGCCCGCACGGGCGCGCAGGCCGTCCACCCGGGGTACGGCTTCCTCGCCGAGAACGCGGACTTCGCGCGGGCCTGCGCGCGGGCGGGGCTGGTGTTCATCGGCCCGTCGGCCGACGCCATCGCCCTCATGGGGGACAAGATCCGCGCCAAGGAGACGGTGCGGGCGGCCGGGGTGCCGGTGGTCCCCGGCTCCAGCGGGAGCGGTCTGTCCGACGCCCAGCTGGCCGAGGCCGCCCGCCGGATCGGGATGCCGGTGCTGCTCAAGCCCTCGGCGGGCGGCGGCGGCAAGGGCATGCGGCTGGTGCGGCGGGCGAGCGCGCTCGCCGACGAGATCGCCGCCGCCCGGCGCGAGGCCCGCGCCTCCTTCGGTGATGACACGCTGCTGGTGGAGCGCTGGATCGAGCGGCCCCGGCACATCGAGATCCAGGTCCTGGCCGACGCGCACGGCAATGTGGTCCACCTCGGCGAGCGCGAGTGCTCGCTGCAACGCCGGCACCAGAAGGTGGTCGAGGAGGCACCGAGCGTGCTCCTCGACGAGGAGACCCGGGCGGCGATGGGGGCGGCGGCCGTGCAGGCGGCCCGCTCCTGCGGCTACCGGGGCGCGGGCACGGTGGAGTTCATCGTGCCGGGCGGCGATCCCGCGGCGTACTCCTTCATGGAGATGAACACCCGGCTCCAGGTGGAGCACCCGGTCACCGAGCTGGTCACCGGTCTTGACCTGGTGGAGTGGCAGCTGCGGGTCGCGGCGGGCGAACGGCTGCCGTTCGCACAGCGGGAGATCCGGCTGACCGGACACGCGGTCGAGGCCCGGATCTGCGCGGAGGACCCCGCGCGCGGGTTCCTGCCGTCGGGCGGCACGGTGCTGCGGCTGCGCGAGCCGCGGGGCGAGGGAGTGCGCACCGACTCGGGGCTCAGCGAGGGCACGGAGGTGGGCAGCCGGTACGACCCGATGCTGTCCAAGGTGATCGCGTACGGGCCGGACCGGGAGACGGCGCTGCGCCGGCTCCGCGCGGCCCTGGCGGAGACGGTCACGCTGGGTGTGCCGACCAACGCGGGCTTTCTGCGCCGGCTGCTGGCCCATCCGGCGGTGGCGGCGGGCGAGTTGGACACGGGTCTTGTGGAGCGGGCGGTGGCCGGACTGCTGCCCGACCGGGTGCCGGTGGAGGTCTACGCGGCGGCGGCGCTGCTGCGCCAGGCGGCGCTCGGCCCGGCCCCCGGAACGGGCTGGGTGGACCCGTTCTCCGCGGCGGACGGCTGGCGGCTGGGCGGCGAGCGGGCCTGGACGGTGCACCGTCTTCAGGTCCCGGGACACGAGCCCGTCGCCGTGCGGGTGCGCCGCACGCCGGACGGCGCGGCCGAGGTGCTGCCGGACGGGGCGCGGAGCCCGCTGACGGCGTCCGTGGGCCGCCTCCCGCGGGCGGAGACGGGCGAGGACCGGTTCTCCGTCCGGCTCGACGGTGTCGTCCACACCTTCGCCGCTGTGCCGGACGGCACCTGGCTGGGCCGCGACGGCGACGCCTGGCCGGTGCGGGACCACGATCCGGTGGCCGCCTCGCTCACCCGGGCCGGGCTCGCGGGCGCCGACTCGCTCACCGCGCCGATGCCCGGCACGGTCAGCGTCGTGAAGGTCGCCGTCGGCGACGAGGTGACCGCGGGCCAGAGCCTGCTGGTGGTGGAGGCGATGAAGATGGAGCACATCGTCTCGGCCCCGCACGCGGGCACGGTCACCGAACTGGACGTACGGCCCGGCAGCACGGTCGCGATGGACCAGGTGCTGGCCGTGGTCGCACCGCACGAGGAGGCGGAGGAATGACCGGACCGGGACTGCCGATGGTCGTACCCGCGCAGGATCTGCCGCAGCGGGTGCGGATCCATGAGGTCGGCCCGCGCGACGGGCTGCAGAACGAGAAGTCGGCCGTGCCGACCGGCATCAAGGCGGAGTTCATCCGCCGACTGGCCGACGCGGGCCTGACCACCGTCGAGGCGACGAGCTTCGTGCACCCGAAGTGGGTGCCCCAACTGGCCGACGCGGAGCAGTTGTTCCCGTTGCTGGGCGAGCTGCGCGGGGTCGCGCTGCCGGTGCTCGTGCCCAACCGGCGCGGCCTGGACCGGGCGCTGGCGCTCGGCGCCCGCCGGATCGCGGTGTTCGCGAGCGCCACCGAGTCCTTCGCGAAGGCCAACCTCAACCGCACGCTGGACGAGTCGCTCGCCGTGTTCGACCCGGTCGTCGGGCATGCGAAGCACGAGGGCCTGTGGGTGCGCGGCTATGTGTCCATGTGCTTCGGCGACCCGTGGGAGGGCGCGGTCCCCGTGCACCAGGTCGTACGGGTGTGCCGGACGCTGGTGGACATGGGCTGCGACGAGCTGAGCCTGGGGGACACGATCGGCGTCGCGACCCCGGGCCACGTCCTGGAACTCCTCGCCGCGCTCAACGAGGAAGGTGTGCCGACGAACGTGCTGAGCGTGCACTTCCACGACACCTACGGCCAGGCCCTCGCCAACACCTATGCGGCGCTGGAACACGGCGTCACGACGGTCGACGCCTCGGCGGGCGGCCTGGGCGGCTGCCCGTACGCCAAGTCCGCCACCGGGAACCTCGCCACCGAGGACCTGGTGTGGATGCTCCAGGGCCTCGGCATCGAGACCGGGGTCGACCTGGGCCGTCTCACCGCCACGAGCGTGTGGATGGCCGAACAGCTGGGCCGGCCGAGCCCGTCCCGCACCGTCCGCGCCCTCTCCCACAAGGACCAGTGATCAGCATGGACCACCGTCTCAGCCCCGAGCTGGAGGAACTCCGCCGTACGGTGGAGGAGTTCGCGCACGACGTGGTGGCGCCGAAGATCGGCGACTACTACGAGCGGCATGAGTTCCCGTACGAGATCGTCCGCGAGATGGGCCGTATGGGCCTGTTCGGGCTGCCGTTCCCGGAGGAGTACGGCGGCATGGGCGGCGACTATCTGGCGCTCGGTCTGGCCCTGGAGGAGCTGGCCCGGGTCGACTCGTCCGTGGCCATCACGCTGGAGGCCGGGGTGTCGCTGGGCGCGATGCCGGTCCATCTG
This sequence comes from Streptomyces sp. NPDC001508, assembly GCF_040298665.1. NCBI lineage: Bacteria > Bacillati > Actinomycetota > Actinomycetes > Kitasatosporales > Streptomycetaceae > Streptomyces > Streptomyces sp. NPDC001508. Next base: position 16,223 of record NZ_JBEPAP010000051.1, on the reverse strand, counting down.
TTCGGCACCGAGGCGCAGAAGCGCGCCTGGCTTCCGCGGCTGTGCGCGGGCGAGATCCTGGGCGCGTTCGGGCTCACGGAGCCGGACGGCGGCTCGGACGCGGGCGCGACGCGCACGACGGCCCGGCTCGACGCGGACACCGGGGAATGGGTGATCAACGGCTCGAAGTGCTTCATCACCAACTCGGGCACGGACATCACGGGTCTGGTGACGGTCACCGCGGTGACGGGCCGCAAACCGGACGGCGGGCCGCTGATCTCCGCGATCATCGTGCCGTCCGGCACGCCGGGCTTCACGGTCGCGGCCCCGTACTCCAAGGTCGGCTGGAACGCCTCGGACACCCGTGAGCTGTCGTTCGTGGACGTCCGGGTCCCGGCGGCCAATCTGCTCGGCGAGCGGGGCCGCGGCTATGCGCAGTTCCTGCGGATCCTCGACGAGGGCCGCATCGCCATCGCGGCGCTGGCGACGGGTCTCGCGCAGGGCTGTGTGGACGAGTCGGTGAAGTACGCCAGGCAGCGGCATGCCTTCGGGCGGCCGATCGGCGCCAACCAGGCCATCCAGTTCAAGATCGCCGACATGGAGATGAAGGCGCACACCGCCCGTCTCGCCTGGCGGGACGCGGCGTGCCGGCTGGTGGCGGGCGAGCCGTTCAAGAAGGAGGCGGCGCTGGCCAAGCTGTACTCGTCGACGATCGCCGTGGACAACGCCCGCGACGCCACCCAGATCCACGGCGGCTACGGCTTTATGAACGAGTATCCGGTGGCCCGGATGTGGCGCGACTCCAAGATCCTGGAGATCGGTGAGGGCACGAGTGAGGTGCAGCGGATGCTGATCGCGCGGGAGCTGGGCCTGGCGGGCTGACCGGGCGCCCGGGTGCCCCCGGCCGCACCCCGGTCGCGGGCCGGTGCGGGCCGGTGCGGGCCGGTGCGGGCCGGTGCGGGCCGGTGCGGGCCGGTGCGGGCCGGTGCGGGCCGGTGCGGCAGCGGGTACCCGCCAACCCCTTGGGGTGACGCTGAGGTTAGGCTAACCTAATCGCGACTTCGGTCCAGTGACCCCTAGCACGAAGGCAGAGCCCGCCCATGTCGAACGTCAGATCCGCCCTCTCCCGTCGTGGACTGCTCGCAGCCGGCGGCGCCCTCGGTCTCGGCGCCGTGCTCGCGGCCTGCGGCGACGACGAGGCGAAAAGCGGCGGCTCGGACAGTGGGGCGAGCGCCGCGTCCGGCCCCTGGACCTTCAAGGACGACCGCGGACAGACCGCCAAGGCCGACAAGACCCCGGCGACCGTCGTCGCGTTCGTCGGGGTGGCCGCCGCGCTGTACGACTACGGCATCGAGGTCAAGGGCGTGTTCGGTCCGACCACGACCAAGGACGGCAAGGCCGACGTCCAGGCCGGCGACATGGACGTCAGCAAGCTGACCGTCCTCGGCAACGAGTGGGGCCAGTTCAACATCGAGAAGTACGCGTCCCTCGCCCCGGACGTGCTCATCTCCACCATGTTCGACGACGCGGGCACCCTCTGGTACGTGCCGGACGAGTCGAAGAAGAAGATCGAGGCCGTCGGCGCCCCGAGCGTCGGCATCTCGGTCTACGACCGCCAGCTCACCGAGCCGTTGCAGCGCATGCTCGCGCTCGCCGAGTCCCTGGGCGCCGACACCACATCGAGCAAGGTCACCGGTGCCAAGAAGCGGTTCGAGGAGGCGGCCGGCCGGCTGCGCGCCGCCGCCAAGGCCAAGCCCGGCCTCAAGGTGCTGGCCGGCTCGGCGAGCCAGGACCTGTTCTATGTCTCCGGCACCAATCTCTCCATCGACCTGGAGTACTTCAAGGCCCTCGGCGTGAACTTCGTCGAGCCGCCGGAGAAGGCGAAGGCCCAGGGCGGGGGCTGGTACGAGTCGCTGAGCTGGGAGAACGTCGACAAGTACGCCGCGGACATCATCATGATGGACAACCGCACCTCGGCCATCCAGCCCGCCGACATCACCAAGGCCACCTGGCAGGAGCTCCCCGCGGTCAAGGCCGGCCAGGTCATCTCCCGCAACCCGGAGCCGATCCTGTCGTACGACAAGTGCGTCGCCCTGCTCGACAGCCTCGCCGAGGCCATCGAGAAGGCAAAGAAGGTCAGTTGATCCCCACCTGACTCTCAGGAGCACCCATGACGACGGCCCTGGCCGCCCCGTACCGCTTCTTCCCCCTCCAGGTCGTACGGACGAGGCGGCTGGGGCCGTCTCTCGTCCGGATCGGCTTCGCCGGTCCCGGCCTGCGCGACTTCCGGTCCCATGGGCACGACCAGTCCCTGTCGCTGTTTTTGCCGCGGCCCGGGCAGCGCGAGCCCGTGGTCCCGCTGGACCTCGGCGACGCCTGGTGGCAGGCCTGGCGTGAACTGCCGGACGACGTCCGGGCGGTGATGCGCTCGTACACGCTGCGCGCGCTGCGCCGCGACGCACTCGGCCACACCACCGAGATCGACATCGACTTCGTGCTGCACGGCGTCGAGCCGGGCGCGGACGCCCCCGCGGGCCCGGCCTCGCGCTGGGCCGCCACGGCGGTGGCCGGTGACCGCGTCCTGGTGCTCGGACCGGTGATCGCCGACAACCGCGCGATCCGTTTCCGCCCGCCCGAGGACACCGACCTGGTCGTGCTGTGGGGCGACGAGACCGCCGTGCCCGCCGCCACGGCCGTCCTGGAGTCCCTGCCGGCCGGGCTGCGCGTCCGCGCCTGGCTGGAGGTGCCGCACGCCGGCGACGTCCAGGACGTGCGGACCGAGGCGGAAGCGGACATCACCTGGCTGGTCCAGGACGAGGGCTCCCCCACCGCCGTGGACGCCCTGCGGGCCGCGCGGCTGCCCGCCGCACAGCGGCCCTATGTCTGGATCGCCGGCGAGTCCGGCCGGGTCAAGGAGCTGCGCCGGCACTTCGTCGGGGAGCGCGGGTTCGACCGCCGGCGGGTCACCTTCGTCGGCTACTGGCGCCGCGGCCTGAGCGAGGAGCAGCTTCGCGAGGCGGAGTAGCGGCGGAGCAACTGCCCTGAAGTGACGCCAGTCACGGGAGGGGTGAAGTTTCGAAAGAGTTTACTTAGGTTAGGCTCACCTAAGTTAATCTTGCGCGACTCCGTCTCTCTCCCCGTACCGCACGGACCGTCCCCCGGAGGACCCCCACATGCGCTCGCACCTGCTCAATGACCTCACCGCGGAGCACTACCGCCGCTCCGTGACCGAAGGAGTCGAGCGGGTGGCGGCCAGACTCGCCGCCACCGAGCGACCGTTCACCGGCGTCACGGTCGACGCCCTCGCCCCGCGCATCGAGCGGATCGACCTCGACCGGCCCCTGTCCGACACCACCGCGGTGCTCGACGAACTGGAGGAGATCTACCTCCGCGACGCGGTCTACTTCCACCACCCCCGCTATCTCGCCCACCTCAACTGCCCGGTGGCCATCCCGGCGGTGCTCGGCGAGGCCGTCCTGTCCGCCGTCAACTCCTCCCTGGACACCTGGGACCAGTCGGCCGGCGGCACCCTCATCGAACGCAGACTCATCGACTGGACGGCCGCCCGCATCGGCCTCGGCCCGGCCGCCGACGGCGTGTTCACCTCCGGCGGCACCCAGTCCAACCTCCAGGCGCTGCTGCTCGCCCGTGAGGAGTCCAAGCCGGCGCGCACAGGGTGGCAGGAGGGAGACTCGCTCGCCGGCCTGCGCGTCCTCGCCTCCGAGGTGAGCCACTTCAGCGTGCAGAAGTCGGCGAAGCTGCTCGGGCTGAGCCAGGACGCCGTCATCCCGGTCCCCGTCGACCAGGACAAGCGGATGCGGACCGTCGCCCTCGCCCACGAACTGGAGCGCTGCAAGCGGGACGGCCTGACCCCGATGGCCGTCGTCGCCACGGCCGGCACCACCGACTTCGGGTCCATCGACCCGCTGCCCGAGATCGCCGAGCTGTGCGCCCAGTACGGGGTGTGGCTGCACGTGGACGCGGCCTACGGCTGCGGGCTGCTCGCCTCCGTCAAACACCGGGACCGCATCGAGGGCATCGAACGCGCCGACTCGGTCACCGTCGACTACCACAAGTCCTTCTTCCAGCCGGTGAGTTCGTCCGCCGTGCTGGTCCGGGACGCCGCCACGCTGCGGCACGCCACCTACCACGCGGACTACCTCAACCCGCGGCGCACGACGGAGGATCGCGTCCCCAACCAGGTCGACAAGTCCCTGCAGACCACCCGCCGCTTCGACGCACTCAAGCTGTGGATGACCCTGCGCACCATGGGCGCCGACGGCATCGGCGAACTCTTCGACCAGGTCTGCGACCTGGCCCGTCAGGGCTGGCGGCTGCTGGCCGCCGACCCCCGCTTCGACGTGGTCGTCCAGCCCGCGCTCTCCACGCTCGTCTTCCGCTACATCCCGGCGGCCGTCACCGGCCCGGACCGGATCGACCGCGCCAACCTCTATGCCCGCAAGGCCCTGTTCGCCTCCGGTGACGCGGTGGTCGCGGGCACCAAGGTGGGCGGCCGCCACTACCTGAAGTTCACCCTGCTCAACCCCGAGACCACGACGGACGACATCGCCGCCGTCCTCGACCTGATCGCCGGCCACGCCGAGCAGTACCTGGGAGAGTCCCTTGACCGCGCGTCCTGAAAACCCCGCCAAGACCTACGACTTCGTGGGGATCGGCCTCGGCCCCTTCAATCTCGGCCTGGCCTGCCTCACCGAGCCGATCACCGAACTCGACGGCGTCTTCCTGGACGCCAAGCCCGACTTCGAGTGGCACGCCGGGATGTTCCTCGACGGCGCCCATCTGCAGACGCCGTTCATGTCGGACCTGGTCACCCTCGCCGACCCCACCTCCCCGTACTCCTTCCTCAACTACCTGAAGGAGAAGGGCAGGCTCTACTCGTTCTACATCCGCGAGAACTTCTACCCGCTACGGGTCGAGTACGACGACTACTGCCGCTGGGCCGCGAGCCGACTGAGCAGCCTCCGCTTCGGCACGACGGTCACCGAAGTGACCTACGACGACGGGCTGTACACGGTGCACACGCGGGCGGGCGAGACCTTCCGCGCCCGCCATCTGGTGCTCGGCACCGGCACCTCGCCGCACCTCCCGGACGCCTGCCGGGACCTGGGCGGCGACTTCCTGCACACCTCCCGCTATCTCCAGCACAAAGAGCGGTTGCAGGCCAAGGAGTCGATCACTTTGGTGGGCAGCGGGCAGTCCGCCGCCGAGATCTACCACGACCTGCTCGGCGAGATCGACGTACACGGCTACCGGCTGAACTGGGTCACCCGCTCACCGCGCTTCTTCCCGCTGGAGTACACCAAACTCACGCTGGAGATGACCTCCCCGGAGTACATCGACTACTACCACGCGCTGCCGCAGGCCACCCGCTACCGCCTCATGGCCCAGCAGAAGGGACTGTTCAAGGGCATCGACGGCGACCTGATCAACGACATCTTCGACCTGCTCTACCAGAAGAACCTCGGCGCAACCGTCCCCACCAGACTGCTCACCAACTCCTCCCTGGAGAAGGCGAGTTACCAGGACGGCGGCTACACCCTGACCTTCCGCCAGGAGGAACAGGGCAAGGACTTCGAGCTGCGCTCCGAAGGACTCGTCCTCGCCACCGGCTACCGGTACACCGAACCCGGGTTCCTGAAGCCCGTCCGCGACCGGCTGCGCTACGACACCCAGGGCAACTTCGACGTGGCCCGCAACTACGCGATCGACGTGACCGGCCGCGGCGTCTTCCTGCAGAACGGCGGCGTGCACACCCACAGCGTCACCAGCCCCGACCTGGGCATGGGCCCGTACCGCAACAGCTCCATCATCCGCGAGCTGCTCGGCACCGAGTACTACCCGGTCGAGAAGACGATCGCGTTCCAGGAGTTTGCCGTATGAACTTCACTTTCCGTCCGCTCGACCCGCTGGGGGACGCCGAACTGCTGCACGGCTGGGTCACCCACCCCAAGGCCGCGTTCTGGATGATGCAGGATGCGAAACTGGAGGACGTCGAGCGCGCCTACATGGAGATCGCGGCCGACGAGCACCACGAGGCCCTGCTGGGCCTGCTCGGCGGCGAGCCCGCCTTCCTCATGGAGCGCTACGACCCGGCCCACCGCGAACTGGCCGGACTGTACGAGCCCGAGCCCGGTGACGTCGGCATGCACTTCCTGGTGCCGGCCACGGACACCCCCGTGCACGGATTCACCCGGGCCGTCATCACCGCCGTGGTCGCGCACCTCTTCGAGGACCCGGCCACCGCCCGGATCGTGGTCGAGCCGGACGTACGCAACAAGGCCGTGCACGCCCTGAACGAAGCCGTCGGATTCGCGCCCGAACGGGAGATCCAGAAGCCGGAGAAGCGGGCCCTGCTGAGCTTCTGCACCCGGGAACGCTTCGAGCGGGCGGTGGCGGCATGAGCCTCGTCGACGCCGTGGCCCACCTCACCCCCGAACGCTGGGAGCGGGCCAACCGCCTGCTGGTCCGCAAGGCCCTCGCCGAGTTCGCACACGAACGGCTGATCACCCCCGAACCGGACGGCGACGGGTACGTCGTACACAGCGACGACGGGCTGACCCGCTACCGCTTCACCGCCGTGCGCCGCGCCCTCGACCACTGGCAGATCGACGCCGACTCCCTCACCCGGCACCGCGACGGCGGCCGACTCCCGCTCGACGCACTGGACTTCTGCACGGAACTGCGTCAGTCGCTGGGCCTGAGCGACGAGGTCCTGCCGGTGTACCTGGAGGAGATCTCCTCCACCCTGTCCGGCACCTGCTACAAGCTCACCAAGCCGCAGACGACCTCGGCACAGCTGGCGCGGGCCGGCTTCCAGGACATCGAGACCGGCATGACCGAGGGCCACCCCTGCTTCGTCGCCAACAACGGACGGCTCGGCTTCGGCATCCACGAGTACCTGTCGTACGCCCCGGAGACCGCGAGCCCGGTCCGGCTGGTCTGGCTCGCAGCGCACCGCTCCCGGGCCGCGTTCACGGCCGGTGCCGGCATCGAGTACGCGTCCTTCGTACGGCAGGAACTCGGCGAGGAGACCGTCGACCGGTTCGAACGGCAGCTGACCGACCGGGGTCTCGACCCCGCCGACTACCTCCTGATCCCCGTCCACCCCTGGCAGTGGTGGAACAAGCTCACCGTCACCTTCGCCGCCGAGGTGGCCCGCGGACACCTGGTCTGCCTCGGCGAGGGCGACGACGCCTACCTGGCCCAGCAGTCCATACGGACCTTCTTCAACACCTCCCACCCGCACAAGCACTATGTGAAGACGGCGCTGTCCGTCCTCAACATGGGCTTCATGCGCGGCCTGTCCGCCGCCTACATGGAAGCCACCCCGGCGATCAACGACTGGCTGGCCCAGCTGATCGACAACGACCCGGTGCTCAAGGCGACGGGCCTGTCGGTCATCCGCGAACGGGCGGCGGTCGGCTACCGGCACCTGGAGTACGAACACGCCACGGACCGCTACTCGCCGTACCGCAAGATGCTGGCCGCGCTGTGGCGGGAGAGCCCGGTGCCCGCCCTCCAGGACGGCGAGACCCTCGCCACCATGGCCTCGCTCCTGCACCTGGACCACGCGGGCGCGTCCTTCGCCGGGGCGCTCGTCGAACAGTCGGGGCTCACGCCCACGCGGTGGCTGCGCCGCTATCTGCGGGCCTACCTCACCCCGCTGCTGCACAGCTTCTACGCCTACGACCTGGTCTATATGCCCCACGGCGAGAACGTGATCCTCGTCCTGAAGGACGGCGTCGTGCAACGCGCGGTCTTCAAGGACATCGCCGAGGAGATCGCGGTCATGGACCCGGACGCGGCGCTGCCGCCCCAGGTGCGGCGCATCCGCGTCGACGTACCCGAGGAGCAGAGACTCCTGTCGATCTTCACGGACGTCTTCGACTGCTTCTTCCGTTTCCTCGCCGCGCATCTCGCCGCCGAAGGCGTCCTGGAGGAGGACGACTTCTGGCGTACGGTCGCCGAGGTCACCCGCGAGTACCAGGACTCTGCGCCCGAACTCGCCGACCGGTTCCGGCAGTACGACCTGTTCGCCCCCGAGTTCGCCCTGTCCTGCCTCAACCGGCTCCAACTGCGCGACAACCGGCAGATGCTGGACCTCACCGACCCCTCGGGCGCGCTCCAACTCGTGGGCACCCTGAAGAACCCCATCGCGGGGCTCTGACCGTCCGAAGACACCGGCCCCACGCCGGGAGCGCCGGGCGGGGCCGGGAAGTGCCGTTCCGGTTCACGGGGGTGTCAAGGGGGGCGCCCCGCCTTCTGGGCGCCCCCGCTCGGTCACTTGGCCTTGCGGGCCACCGTGAAGTGGTCCACCTGGTCGCCGGTCTCGGCGATGCCGCGTACCGTCAGCGTGGCGTGGCGGCCCTTGGCGGCCGGGGTGACGTCCACCCGCAGGAACGAGTAGTCGAGGTAGCGCACGCGCGACCAGGTGACCGTCTCGTTCTGCTTGCCGTCCTTGGTGTTGATGAAGGAGGCCACGGAGTCCACCTCGTTCTCGTGGCCCTCGTAGGACAGCGGGGCGCTGAACGCGTACAGGCTGCGCCCGGCCGCGCCCGCCGTCACATAGACGACGCCCTCGCTCTCGGGGTAGGCGGTGCCGCCGATCGGCAGCTTCTTGGTGACGGCACCCCCCTTGATGACGTCGGTGCGCTCGTACTGGTGGTTGTGGCCGTTGATGACCAGGTCCACGGTGTACTTCTCGAACAGCGGCACCCACTCCTTGCGCACCCCGCCCTCCGAGGCGTGCGCGGTGGAGGTGCAGTAGGCGCAGTGGTGGAAGAAGACGACGATGAAGTCGATGTCCTTGGCGGCCCGGAACGTGCGCAGCCGGCCCTCCAGCCACTTGGTCTGGGTGCCGCCTGAGATGCCGAGGTTGGCCGGGATCTCGAAGGAGACGTCGTTGGCGTCGAGGGAGATGACCGCGGTGTTGCCATAGACGAAGGAGTAGACGCCGGGCAGGTTCTTCTTGTCGGGGCCGTTGTCCGGCAGGTTCCAGCGGGCGTCCTCGCCGCCGTAGCCGTTGGGCGAGTACCAGGCCTCCATGTCGTGGTTGCCGTACGCGGGCATCCACGGCACGGACTTCGCGACCGACTCGGTCTGGGCGAGGAACTGGTCCCAGATGCGGGAGTCGAAGCCGGTGTCGGTGGACTTGCCCTGGCCGGCCGGGTCGCCGTAGGCGATGTCACCGGCGTGCAGATGGAAGGCCGGGTTCTGGCCGAGGATCAGGGCGTTGTTGGCCAGGCCGTGGTAGCTGACGCCCTCGTCGCCGAAGGCGGTGAAGGTGAACGGCGCCTTGTGCGCGGGGGCGGTGGTGAAGGTGCCGACGGTGCCGGCGAGGTGCGGCTGGGCCGGGTCGAAGCCCCGGTGGCCGACGCCGTAGTAGTAGGTGCTGCCCGGCCGCAGATGGGTGAGCTTGGCGTGCACGTAGTACTGCGTGTGATCGCCGCTGGCACCGACGCCGGCCGGGGTGTAGAGGGCGCGGACCTCGGCGTCGATCTTGCGGGAGAGGTCCCAGGGGTGGGCGCCGATCCGGATGAACGGCTTCTTGACGGCGACGGGGACCTGCCAGGACACGGTGATCTCGGTCCGCGGGTCGTTGCCGTAGGCGAGGTGGCGGCCGAAGGGGGCGACGTGGGCGCCGTCGACCGTCTCGGTGGCCGGTGCGGTCCGCTGGGCCGGCACGGCCGCCTGCGCGGTGGCCCCCGGTATGAAGGCGCCGCCCGCGACGGCGCCCAGCGTGACCGCGCCGCCCCTGATCATCGTGCGCCGCGAGAACTTGGCGCGCAGGTATTCATGCTGCTCGGCCATGCTCATGCGCGCGGCCAGCTGCTCGGGTACTCCCATGCGAGGAATGTCCATGGCGTCAGAAACTCGTCTCCCCGGGCAACCGCATACAGGACGCCGCATGGACAGCTCGCAAACAGCGTCCCATAAGAGTTTCAACAACCCCCTGCCCGATCTCGGGCAGAATTCTTGCGAAACCGTCCTCGATACCTCAGGATCATCGAGTGCACGACGAACTTGTTGATCACCTGACGCGATCCACGACGCTCAACCGCGGCGAGGCGCTGCGGGTGGTCCAGGACGTGCTCGCCTATTTCGACGAGACGACCGAGGACTATGTCCGTCGCCGCCACCGCGAACTCCAGGCCCAGGGCCTGGTGAACGCGACGATCTTCGAACGGATCGAGGCGGACCTGAAGTACCGAGCGGTGACACCGCCCGAGCTGACGCTCAGGCAGTTGCGGCGCATCGTCTACGGCTGAGAACCGACGGCCGGCCGACCGACCGGCCATAGACAGAGGGATATCTGCTACATGTGCGGAATTGTCGGATACATCGGGAAGCGTGACGTCGCGCCGCTGCTCCTGGAGGGCCTGCAGCGCCTGGAGTACCGCGGCTACGACTCCGCGGGCATCGTCGTCACCGCCCCGAAGGCGCCCGCCCTGAAGATGGTCAAGGCCAAGGGCCGGGTACGTGACCTGGAGGCCAAGGTCCCGGCGCGCTTCAAGGGCACCACCGGCATCGCCCACACCCGCTGGGCCACGCACGGCGCCCCGTCCGATGTGAACGCCCACCCTCATCTGTCGGCCGACAACACGGTCGCCGTCGTACACAACGGCATCATCGACAACGCCGCCGACCTGCGCCGCAAGCTGGAGGCGGACGGCGTCGAGTTCCTCTCCGAGACCGACACCGAGGTGCTCACCCATCTGATCGCCCGTTCGGGGGCCGAGAAGCTGGAGGACAAGGTCCGCGAGACGCTGCGCGCCATCGAGGGCACCTATGGCATCGCGGTCCTGCACGCCGACTTCCCCGACCGCATCGTGGTGGCCCGCAACGGCTCCCCGGTCGTCCTCGGCATCGGCGAGAAGGAGATGTTCGTCGCCTCCGACGTCGCCGCGCTGGTCGCCCACACCCGCCAGATCGTGACCCTCGACGACGGCGAGATGGCCACCCTGAAGGCCGACGACTTCCGCACCTACACCACCGAGGGCACCCGCACCACCGCCGAGCCGACCACCGTGGAGTGGGAGGCCGAGTCGTACGACATGGGCGGCCACGACACCTATATGCACAAGGAGATCCACGAGCAGGCCGAGGCGGTCGACCGGGTGCTGCGCGGCCGCATCGACGACCGCTTCTCCACCGTGCACCTCGGCGGGCTGAACCTGGACGCCCGCGAGGCCCGCCAGATCCGCCGGGTGAAGATCCTCGGCTGCGGCACCTCGTACCACGCGGGCATGATCGGCGCCCAGATGATCGAGGAGCTGGCCCGCATCCCCGCCGACGCCGAGCCCGCCTCCGAGTTCCGCTACCGCAACGCCGTCGTCGACCCCGACACCCTGTATGTCGCGGTCTCCCAGTCCGGCGAGACCTACGACGTGCTGGCGGCCGTCCAGGAGCTGAAGCGCAAGGGCGCCCGGGTGCTCGGCATCGTCAACGTCGTCGGCTCGGCGATCGCCCGCGAGGCGGACGGCGGCATGTATGTGCACGCCGGCCCCGAGGTGTGCGTGGTGTCCACCAAGTGCTTCACCAACACCACGGTCGCCTTCGCCCTGCTCGCCCTGCACCTGGGCCGCACCCGCGACCTCTCCGTGCGTGACGGCAAGCGGATCATCGAGGGCCTGCGCAGGCTGCCCGGGCAGATCACCGAGATCCTCAAGCAGGAGGAGGAGATCAAGGAACTGGCCGAGCGGTACGCCGAGGCCCGCTCCATGCTCTTCATCGGCCGCGTCCGTGGCTACCCGGTGGCCCGCGAGGCCTCCCTGAAGCTCAAGGAGGTCTCCTACATCCACGCCGAGGCCTACCCCGCCTCGGAGCTGAAGCACGGCCCGCTCGCCCTGATCGAGCCCGCCCTGCCGACGGTCGCGATCGTGCCGGACGACGATCTGCTGGAGAAGAACCGGGCCGCCCTCGAGGAGATCAAGGCCCGCAACGGCCAGATCCTCGCGGTGGCCCACCAGGAGCAGGAGAAGGCCGACCGGACGATCGTCGTGCCGAAGAACGAGGACGAGCTGGACCCGATCCTGATGGGCATCCCGCTGCAGTTGCTCGCCTACCACACGGCGAAGGCCCTGGGCCGCGACATCGACAAGCCGAGGAACCTGGCGAAGTCGGTGACGGTGGAGTAAGAGGCGGAGCAAGTACGGCCCGTACGCCCGTAGGCCCGTACGCCGGCGCAGGCACGGCGACGCGGCGGACCCCCACGTGTGCCGCCCTTGACGTGGGGGTCCCTTCGGTGCCGCTGCCTTCAGCCGGCGGCCGTCACCCCCCGGCCGGAAGCGGCACGGCGGGGAAGTGCCGTGGGCCAGTGGGCGAAGGCCGCGGTCGCCGCGTACCAGGCCGCCGCGCCCGCCGCGACGGCGAACCAGCCGCCGGCCTTCGCGAGGCCGCCGTTGGCGGTGAACTGGGCGACGGCGAGCAGCACCAGGGAGACGAAGAACAGTCCGTAGGTGCCCTGGGTGAGCGGATCGCGGCCCGCGAGGGCGAGCGTGAGCGTCACGAGCGCGAACAGCAACAGGAAGAGTCCGGCGGCGTTGTCCGACACCTGGGTGCCCGCCGAGACGGCCCAGGTGAACCAGAGGGCACCGAGCGCCGAGAAGGCCGTACCGGTGGCGGTGTCCCGGTCGCGGAACGCCAGCAGTCCGGCGACGAAGAGCGCGACACCGCCCATGTAGTGGGCCAGTGACACGGCATCGGAGGCCGTCACGTCGTCGATCACGTCGGTGTACCCGAGCCCGAAGGCCAGCAGGGTGACACCGAGGGCGAGTCGGCCGACGACCGTGGTGGTGCTTCCCGCAGAGACGTCGTTGTCCACGGCGGGCTCCCTTCATGCATGTGCAGTTGTACGGTGACCGATATATGCCCTTCACAAGGGCACAAACACCTCTACGCATCGGTAGGTTCGGCCACCGCGCGACAGCGGCACCACATCGCGCGGGACGGGTACAACGGGGAGTCGACGCAGGCCATCGACAGGCAATCGACGGCACGACCACAGGAAGCCGACGCTACGAGTGCGGAGTTGACGGCGGGACACGCGAATCGGCGGTGCGCCGTGCGGAGTTGACGGCATCACGCGGGAGCCGGCCACGCAGCACGCGGAGTTGACGGCATCACGCGGAAGTCGGCCGCGAGACATGGCGCGTTGACGGGGTGACGCGGGAGCCGGCGGGCTGGTGTGCGGTGAATGCGGGGCGTCGACGGGCGTGGGGCGGCTACGGGATGACCACCACGGGACGCTGCGCCCGCTTGGCGAGCCGGCCGGCCACCGAGCCGAAGATCCGGCCCACGATGCCGTGCGTGGAGCCGACGACGATCGCGTCGGCCTCGTACTCCCGCCCCACCTCTTCGAGTTCGTGGCAGATGTCGCCACCGCGCTCGACCAGGATCCAGGGCACCTCGGCCAGATAGTCCGCACAGGCCAGTTCGAGCCCCAGGACCTCGGTGCGGTGATCGGGCACGTCGACGAAGACCGGTGGCTCGCAGCCCGCCCACACCGTGGTGGGCAGCCGGTTGGCGACATGGACGATGATCAGACCCGATTGGGAGCGGTGGGCCATGCCGATCGCATAGGCGAGGGCGCGCTCACTGGAGGTGGAGCCGTCGAAGCCGACGACGACGCCGTGCTTGAAGGCGGGGTCGCAGGAGGGACGTGACTCTTCCGCCGCCAGGGGCTCGGCCGCCGTGGGGTCGGCGACGGGCCGCTTGCGGTCCGCGGGTTCGAAGAATTCGTGACCGGCCATGGGTGTCTCGGCGTTGTGATCCTCGTGGGTGGGACGACAGTGTGCGGCGGAGCTGTGTCCGGGAAACATCTTCCCAACCCCATACCCCCAAGGGTACGGCGGCACGCCTCCTTAGCCCAGATCCCGCGTGGGCTCCGCGGGGTTCCAGGGAGCATGCACGAGGGTGTGCCCGTAACGCAATGCTTGGTGCGCTGTACAGGCGGTTCGTACGGGATTCCGTTACGTGACCGATGCAGGCCGGGCCCACAGTGACCGACCGTGCGGCCACGCGTTGATCAGCATGAGCCACGCCACAGGGAGCAGGCATGTCCGGACCCCTCACCCGTTCCGGGGCACACCGCGCGACCCCGTCGACCGCGTCCTCCGGATCCGCGCCGGGCCCCCGGCCCGGCCGCCCGCCCCGCACGGGGCCGTACTACACCCCCTCCACCCCAACTGCCCCACCAGCACCGCAGGAACGGGCGACACCACCCCCGCCACGCACGCCGTCCGCGCCGTCCGCGTTCGCGCCGTCCGCCGCCGACACGGCGAGCGATGTCGTCCGGTGGGCGGCCTTCAGCTGCTTCCTGGTCCCGGTGGTACTCCTCTGGTACGGCACCTCGCTGGCCGGCGCCGCCGGTACCGCCTTCGGCCTCGCCGCCGTGACCGCCGCCTGCCGTGTTCTGCTGCGCCGTTCCGAACGTTGCGCCGCGCAGAGAGGCGGACATCACACCCGGGGCGGTACACCGGTCAGCTGACCGGTTTCCGCGCACGCGCCCGCTGCTTTTCAGCCAACTTCCGGATACCGTCCAGGCCGCGCGTGTAGCACCCCCCAACCCCCGTTCCACCTGCACGGAAAGGGTCCAGGAGGCCCTGCGCACCCTACGCGGATTGGCCACCGCGACGAGGCGCACTTCCCTGCACGGCCCACGAGTGCAACGCTTCGTGATCGAATGCTTTACGCCAAGTTGTCATGTCGACAATGTGCCGCATGTGGAACTGGTCACCGCGGCACCGCGGGACACAGTAGATTCGATCTTGACTGTCTTACGGCGGGGGACTCGTGCAGGACCGAGGGGAAACGTGCAGGAGCGACACAACCGAGGAGCCGCGACCACCGAGGGGGGCTTAGCAGGATGAGCCACGACTCCACTGCCGCGCCGGAGGCCGCGGTCCGGAAACTCTCCGGGCGACGCCGCAAGGAGATCGTCGCGGTGCTGCTGTTCAGCGGCGGCCCCATCTTCGAGAGTTCCATACCGCTTTCGGTGTTCGGAATCGACCGCCAGGACGCCGGAGTGCCACGCTACCGGCTGCTGGTGGCCGCCGGTGAGGAAGGCCCGCTGCGGACCACAGGGGGCCTCGAACTCACCGCGCCACACGGCCTGGAAGCGATCTCACGCGCGGGCACGGTCGTCGTGCCGGCCTGGCGATCGATCACCTCGCCTCCACCCGAGGAGGCACTCGACGCGCTGCGCCGGGCGCACGAGGAGGGCGCCCGCATCGTGGGCCTGTGCACCGGGGCGTTCGTCCTGGCTGCGGCGGGCCTGCTGGACGGCCGGCCGGCCACCACCCACTGGATGTACGCGCCGACGCTGGCCAAGCGCTATCCGTCGGTGCACGTCGATCCCAGGGAGCTGTTCGTCGACGACGGCGACGTGCTGACGTCGGCCGGGACGGCGGCCGGAATCGACCTGTGCCTGCACATCGTGCGGACGGACCACGGCAACGAGGCGGCCGGCGCGCTCGCCCGGCGCCTGGTGGTCCCGCCGCGCCGCAGCGGCGGTCAGGAGCGCTACCTCGATCGGTCTTTACCAGAGGAGATCGGCGCCGACCCACTCGCCGAGGTCGTCGCCTGGGCGCTGGAACACCTCCACGAGCAGTTCGACGTGGAGACGCTGGCCGCGCGCGCGTACATGAGCCGCCGTACGTTCGACCGGCGCTTCCGCTCGCTGACCGGGAGCGCGCCGCTGCAGTGGCTGATCACCCAGCGGGTGCTGCAGGCCCAGCGTCTCCTGGAGACGTCGGACTACTCGGTGGACGAGGTCGCGGGCCGCTGCGGCTTCCGCTCCCCGGTGGCGCTGCGCGGGCACTTCCGCCGCCAGTTGGGCTCGTCCCCCGCCGCCTACCGCGCCGCCTACCGGGCGCGCAGGCCGCAGGGCGACCGGCCGGGCGACGGGGAGCCCTCGGCGCCACAGCCGGGGGCCCAGGGCCCGGCGGCGACCGGACTCGCCGGGTCGGTCGGACCGGTGCCCGCCCTGCTGCACCCGGAGAGTTCCGTGCCGATGCAGTCGCGGCGCACCGCCGCGATGAGCCTGCCGGGACCGCGCACGAGCGCGTGAGGCGATGACGGGCCGGACATGACGGGTCGGGGTGGGGGGGGGGGGGGCGGGCCCCCCCCCCCCCCGGGGGGGGCCCCCCCCCCGCGGGCGCGCGCCGGCCCCCCCCCCGCCCCCCCACCCCCAAACCCGCCCGCCGGGAGGGGATAGAAAAAAG